>CAYXZF010000073.1:0-12472 GCA_964469845.1 uncultured Phocaeicola sp. | reverse complement strand
GTCCTTGATCTTTTCCGGAACTTTATTCAACCGGTTTTGTGGTAGATAGGATACGGCCCTTGATGCACGTCCCGGCATAATAAGGTTGATTCGTTCCAATGTGACATCTTCGACCATGTGTTCCGGTATACCTGTGATGGAAGAGGGGAGTGGATTATGTGTTCCTCCTACAGCGGGACCTCTTACATCGTAATCGTAGTCAGGACATTCAAAAGGAACTGCAATTGTCATGTCGCTCAAATGGATACCTTTGATTTTTCCCGGTTGCTTGCCGGCCCGATGTCCCAATCGGATGAAGATGGCGTTACCGGTATTCAATGCTGTGATGTGACTAACCTTTATGTTTTCCATCACACCACCATCTACACATTCCAGTGCGATGGCCGAGCGGAAAGTATCAAACACTCTAATGTCATGGATGGTTACATTCTTGAATCCTCCATACGATGCCGTCCCGAACTTGATGGCACTGGCACTGGTCCGCAGTTCACAATGTGAAATGTTTATCTGGTCATTGAAATTGTCGGCATGATAGGACTTCAGACAAATGCCGTCGTCGGCTGAGTCGATACGACAATTGCTGATGCTTACTCGATGACAATCAGACAAGTCAATGCCGTCATTGTTCCAATAGGCCCGGTTTACAATGTTCAGACTGTCTATAGTCATGTCTTGACAAAGCTCAAAGGACAATCCCCAACAAGCACTGTTACGCATGTTCATCTGTTTTAGCGTAATGTCCTGACAATTCTTGAAGAGCAATAGCTTCGGACGTGCTAATTCATTGGGACGTCTTCCCATGATGCTGTCGATGTTCAGTGCCAATTGTCTTCCTTGACCGTCAATCATTCCGTATCCTGTAATCGCGATGTCCTTTTGACCCTCTGCCATAATGAGTGCAAGCATGGAATTGTCTTGCTTTACGGAAGTGTCTACAAATTCTGTCAATTTATAGTAATGGTTAGGATTGGTACTTCCCAATAAGGTAGCATTCTTTTCGAAGTGCAATTCTACTCCGG
The DNA here is from genome assembly GCA_964469845.1 of uncultured Phocaeicola sp. GTDB lineage: Bacteria > Bacteroidota > Bacteroidia > Bacteroidales > Bacteroidaceae > Phocaeicola. The sequence goes on along the minus strand of CAYXZF010000073.1, from coordinate 11,453 downwards.
AACGTAGGGTAAGGCTGCCTGTCAGGTATGTACCTTCTGTAAACACAATCCGTCCCCCACCGGAAAGGCTCACTTTATCTATCAGTTGTTGTAAAACAACCGTATTCAGCGTTTTTCCATCAGGTTTGATTCCGTTCTTTATAGCTTGATAATCTTTGGCAGCAGCTCCTGCCCAAAGAAATGCCGTCAACAGGATGACTAATAACCTTTTGTTCATAGGCTTCAAATTTTAGCACTTCCCAAAGGTATATAAATAAATTCAATACCTCTTCCGTTTTTAGGATCAAGGTTTCGTGAATATTGCATCTCTTGATCGTTGTTCCAATGTTCGAATACACCCAAACTTTCTACAGGCTTGCCGCCTTGCATATATTTCACTCCTGAAGGAGCATTTTGTGGTGTTGCCATTTCACGCAAGAAGTCATCTGCATTGTCACGCAACAAGATTCGAGGTACGTTGTGATATGACTTCTCGAAATTGTTCTTGGATTGTGCATACATCAAATCCAAACCGACCGATTGGATTGCTACGCCGTCGAATGATGCCAAGAAACATGCTGGCCATTCCGGGTTCTCATAGGGCTCTACCTGATTGTTGAAAGGAGGATTCGGGAAATGGATTGGATAAGTACGCCATTTACGTCCGGAATATAATCCGTCCAATAAATACAGGATAGTCTTTCCTCCCAAGTTTGGAGAGGCTGCCAAGTCGACCATGGGTGAATACTTCTTGTCGGCATCTTGAGTCGGATTGATGGCAGCATGAAGTTCACCGGTTCCTCGAATAGAGCCGAAGTGATTCTTGCCGGTCATGGTTACGGCTGTTTGTCCGCTGTCTCCGTCTTCCATATAATTATAAGGATAGGAGTGGAATTTCAGCATGGCAAAGTTGATCATATAGGTAGCATCTACCACTTGTTGTGCCGTAATCTTGGCGTCACGGTAGTTTCCTGCCGAATATTCGATACCTTCTACCCATTGGGCTGCTTCCAGATTAGTATGGTCGCCATATTCCGGGTTGACTGGCTGTTCCGGACGGGCTTTTCCGTCTTGTACAAAACGTACATCCTTGAATTCTTTCCAGATAGTCGTAAGCATGGCCGGATAAATTTGACGGCGTATGTCAAAAAGGATGATGTCCTTTTCTGCTACACCAGCATCGTGTACCAATTGACGGATCAATGCCAAAACCATTTGAGGAGAGGCATCGCTCTGATTGTCTTTCTTACGGGTAGAACTGTTGTTCAGGTTGATTTTAACAGCCACCACTTCACCGGCTTCGTAGCCTCGCTTTAGATTCCGGCTGTTTTCATTGTAATGCTGGAAAATCTTTTTCCAAGCTTTTTTATTCTTCTTGGTTCCGGTCAATTCCTGAAGTGCTACAGAAATCATCTCTCCGCACTTTTCTGTGTCGGTATTCTTGTCCAGCCACCATTGGTCTTCTTCCACGTTCCAGCGTCCTGCCCATCGGGTGGCTCCCGGGTTGCGTGTCATGACCACACGGCCCGGGAAGATACCTTTGGCTTCACCGATTGGCTGGTTGGATACTCCGGGTTTCCAGTCAAATCCGGTAGCTGGTTTGAATTCGTCGCTTCCGGTTATTTGGCTATAGGCTTCCGGTATGCTGAGTGGCATGACAGTAAGCCATCCAACAAATGCTGCTATAAAACCGATTCCACAAAGTGATGACAATACCGGATGATTGGCAAAGGTCTTTTTCAGTTTCTTGAATGCGAACAGGCTAGTGCAAGTCGCAGTTAACCAGATGACAAAAGCACTGGCTATTGGGAATGCTGCCCGTTGGCATGGATAGGTAGCACGGCTTGGTTTTGGAATAACACGAATCAGGAACCAGATAAGCGCACCGGCTCCTAAAATGAATGCAGAGGTCTTGTTCCAGAATCGGGAGCCCCATTCGGATATTCGATAGATGAGTTTATAAAATGTCTTTTTCATTATAGTTTTATTTAAGAGGGTTACTTTCCAAATTTGAAATAAAGTTTTCCATGGAACGTTTCATTGTCGAAATGTTTCTTCATGCCTTGCGGTCCTTCCTGTTCGGCTCTCGAAAATTTTGTTCCGACGGCACAGATGGTATTCAGGATGGAAATGTTTCCGTCCGGGAAATGCGGTTCTACGTTGGCGCTGTAGAATACAGGACGTTCCGGTGTAAACAAGTGCAGATACATGTCCTTATTGGCAGAAACGATGGTGAATGGTAATTCTTCATTCTCAATTTCTACCGCATAGAAGTTGGAGTAGTATCCTTTGAATTCTGGATATACCCAAGTCTGACCGGTAATGGTGTTGTTGTAAGTCTTTCCATGGATGCCGAAGTTAACGCCTTTTAAGCGGTTTTTCCATACATGGTAGGGACCGTTCGCCATTGAGGTAGCTCCTTTGACTTTGCTTCCCGGATAAGAGAAGGTGATACCGGCATAATGATATTCTCCATTCAAGGTATATTCATAATCCAATACCAGCCAACCATTTCCCTGAATGGTCCATTGCTGACGGTAACCATTGTCGAAGATGGCTTCCACCACATAGCCTTCAGCCGATGAATAGTGCTTCAACTGCTGGAAACTGGCTGTTGGTCCGACTAGTCTTGGCCCGTTGCTGAATGACAGATTCTTCAGTTGGTGACATACACTTTCCAGAAGCCCATTGGTCTTGTTGAATGTGATTTCTGTTTCGCCACAGACAATGCGGAGAAGTTCTTCGGTCTCTTGGATATGGATGTTCCGTTTACTGTTTCCTTGTGTTATACGTTCTGCCATTTGTTTGGCATCGGTAATGTTCCAGGTCCAAGTATAGATTTCTCTTCCGTGAGGGTCGATAGCTGTCAGATGAAGGGCATCGTAATAATCTTTCCAATTCGACGGAAGTCCCAATGACAAACTGCCTTCTTTTCCCGGAAGAATGTCCGGTGCACTGATCTTTTGTTTATGCTCGGTTATCCTTTTCGGGCCGTCATAACGGACCAGTTGATATGCAAAGGTACATTGGTTCAAGTTGGTGAAATGATAACGGTTTTCCAAACTGAGTTCTCCCTTGAATCCGGATGACAATTCCGGAGTTTCCACATGGATAGGCGACCATATTTCCTTGATGGCATAGAAACTTCCTTCCTTTTCGTGATGAGGTCCCAATATGCCGTCCGGAGCATAATTCCCTTTCACGTCGATGGAGTCGTTGATATCCTGACGTACTACACCCTCATCGGCTAGATTCCATAGGAAACCGCCAGCCGACAACGGACTCTTCCACATCAAGTCCCAATAATCTTCCAAACCGGCTCCATGTCCTCCGTCATGTAGACCATGCAGGAATTCTGTCGGCATGTAGACATTGTTCTTTTGGGTTAGCGCTTCCTTAGTATATCCATATTTGGGATAGTGGCGGGTATCTATACCGTCGAAGAGTGACCACGGTTCGATGACCTGTCTCTTCTGAGGGTCATGGATGGCATAATCTTCACGTACATCTTGTGGAAATCCGCCCTCATTACCGTTCGCCCAAATCACGATGGAAGGATGATTGACATCACGGCTGATCATCGCCTTCACCAATCGGCGGGCGGTACGGGTGTCGTATCGTTTCTGCCAACCGGCCAATTCATCAATCACATAGAGTCCCAACGAGTCACATACATCCAGAAAGTACTGATCGGGAGGGTAGTGCGACATACGGACTGCATTCATGTTCATGTCCTTGATGAGGTTCACGTCTTCAATGGCCAATGCCTTGCTGCTGGCACGTCCGCTTTCCGGCCAGAAGGTATGGCGGCATACACCCTTGAACTTTACTTTCACATCGTTTACATAGAAACCGTCACCTTCTCTGAATTCAATGGTTCGGAAACCGAATTTCTGTTCGTAGGTATGGATGGTCTTTTTGCCTTCTTTCAGCGATACGGCTACTTTGTATAGATTCGGTGTTTCCGAAGTCCATACTTTCGGTTGCTGTACTTCTCCTTGTATGCTGAACTTTCCTTTTTCCGATGAACGGGCAGTTAGGGAAGTGTCTACTTGTTTGCCGTCCAAGGTCAGGATTCGGGCTTCCAACTGATATCGGTTTATATCGATATCATTGGTGAAAACATCCATATTGAACACACCGGTATGCTTGGCATCAATGGCTACCCGATCGATGAAACTCTTAGGCTGTGCTTCCAGATAGACCGGACGGAAGATACCGCCGAAAATCCAGTAATCTGCACGTCGTTCTGCCCGGTTCACGCTTTCATTGGCCGATTCCTTGCTGACAGCTACTTCCAACAGATTCTTGCTTCCGAAGTTCAACAACGGAGAAATGTTGTACTTGAACTGATAGAAAGAACCTTGATGGACAGAACCTGCCGATTGACCGTTGATTCTGACATCGGTATCGGTCATCGAACCTTCGAAAACAATGTACACTTCCTTGTTCTTCCAAGTAGGGGATACCTGAAATTCGTATCGATAGAACCCTTTTTCCTGGTGTGGATTCCGGTCATGACCATAGTTATAACCACCGAATCCTTGGGTGTCCCAGTGTCCCGGAACCTGAATAGTGGTCTATTTGCCGCTGTTGCGTCCTTCCGAGCAGAAGAATTCCCACTCGACGGTATGGTCTTTGTCTGTTCCCGACAAGTATTGGAGTTCGGTCTTTTGCGCCTTGGCTCCAATACATGTCAATAACAAAAAGAGAGAAATATAATAGCGTATGTTTTTCATGTCAGAACTTATTATTTGAACTCACCGAAGTGCATTTTCTTTCTGTTGACCGGTTCTTTCAGCAATTGAATGGTGGTAGAAGGGCCTAAGTCGGCTGGTTCGTTCCAGGATGAAAGTTCCCACACGATTTCTCCTTCCGGAGTCACTTCGATAAACTGTACCGGAGGATTGTTGCGGTCCACTTTCTTACCGCTCCATTCGTTCCACCAGTTGCCTATCAAGGTATTTCCATTCTTCAGACGGTAAGACTTTTGGGTACTTACTTTCGGATACTTTTCATTTGGCTTCCAGTCAAACGCCCACACTACTTCTCCATTACGGTTGATTTCACGTATTGTACCGTTGTTTCCGGTAACCAAGATGTTGCCGTTCTTCAGTTCTTCCACTCCCCAAGCACTAGGTACCTTCCAGGCATTCAGTTGGGTACCGTTGCTGTCGAACTCATAGACCGTTCTCATGTCCATGGATGCCACGAGCAGCGTTCCTTGCTTGGTCAAGCTGATGTGTCGGTTCTGTCCATGGCTTCCGCTTCTGTACGGAATCTCGAACTGACGGACAATCTTCTTGCTTGGTATTTCCATGACCACGGCAGTCATAGGCTTTCCGCATTGTACATACACTACATGCTTCTTTCCGATCGGTTTGATGGAATGGATTTCGTAACCTTTCGGTGTATCCATGCTCCACACCACTTCCTTGTCCTTGGTAATTTCCTTGATACCGTGCTGATGGGCTATCAGGATGTTGCCGTCGCTCATCATCACCGCATCACTGATTTCACCTTTACCGTTAGGGTCGAAGTATTCCCATACCACTTTACCGTCCTTAACTTTGTACATCTTGTGTTGTACACGTTCACCGGCATAGAAAAAGTCATGACGTTCAAGTCCTCTGTTTGGGGCTTGTGCAAACGACTGCTGTGCGGAACAAAGTCCGGCAGCCATGGTGGCTATAAAAAGTATTCTTTTGATCATTGTTCTATTGTTTTAAACATTATTATTTGTCCAAATCACCCGGGTTTTCAGAGAGTCCCTTTTCGCTGAGAATCTGTACGGAAGTAGCCGGACCGAAATATCTCCAGTCGTTCAATACCCATACCACTTCCTTGTTACGGGTTACTTCCACTAACTGCGGACTGCGTCCTCCATTGCCTCGGGAGCACAGAATAGTATTACCGTTCTGGAGTCTTGTTACGCTTTGACAATCGTGCAGACGGTAAGGTTCCGGAATTTCATCCAACTTGATTTCCCAAACCACGTTGTCGTTCTTGTCCACTTCAATGGTACGGCGTTCGTTTTCGAGTGTAATGAGGGTGTTTCCGTTCTTCAGGCGGATAGCGGCCCATGGCTTGTCCACCTTGAATTCACGGACGATGTTCCAGTCGGTATCATATTCGACCACCTTGTTTTCACCCAAGTAGCAGAGCAGATACGTGTTGTCGCAAGTGTAGCGCATACGTCTGCTTTGCACGTGAGTACTGTTGACATTGAATTCCAGTTCCTTTTCCCATAGGATTTCATCGGTATTGTGATTGAACATCACGACTCTTGCCGGAAATGCATTGACAAGCATGATGGCTTGTTCGTCACCGATGGGGTGCATGGTGTGGATTTCTTCCCCTTCCTTGCAGTCGTATCTCCATACTTGTTTCTTGTCTGGAGTTACCTTTCCTGCCCAGGTTTGTCTGGTAAAGAGGATATCACCGTTTTTCAGCATCCAGATGTCGTCCAGTTCCCAACCGCCACCGGTGTCGTATTTCCAGATCACCTTACCTTCGTTGACAATACAGATGCGGTTATACCCTTCACCGATGTAGATCATCGGGTGTCTTTCCAGTCCTTCTCCCGGCCATGTCGGGTCGGTCACTTTGTCTTCTGACATCCACCCGAAAGGTCCTCCGATGTTCAAGTCTTCATCAAGACCGTTTTCCGGAACATTGGGAGCCGTGAAGAGCGGAAGCAGTTCGGACAGACTGGTTATTTCATTTTTAGGTTTGGTGCAGGATGCAAATGTGCTTGCAAATGCCAATAGGCAAAAAGCTTTTATGCAGAAAGATTTCATACGATAATGATTTTATGGTTATTAATGGTATAAATTGTTTCTTTGTTATAAAGTGACTCCCGTTTTGAAGATAGCTATCTCCCGATACCCTTTCCGTTCGTTATTGACCGGCTTTCCGCCGGCTGTTTCCTGAATGAATTGGGTAAACCGGTAGGCTAGGCTTTTCATGCTTTCACCATTTAATAAGGTACCGGCATTGAAGTCTATCCAGTGGGGTTTCTGTTCTGCCAACTGGTTGTTAGTCGAAATCTTAATGGTCGGAACGAAGGTGCCGAATGGAGTTCCCCGTCCGGTCGTGAAGAGGACCAGTTGACAGCCACAGGCTGCCAGAGCAGTTGCAGCTACCAAGTCGTTTCCCGGAGCACTGAGCAGGTTCAGTCCCGGAGTCTTCAGGTAATCTCCGTAGCGCAGTACATCCCGAACCGGGGAAGTGCCGCTTTTCTGGGTACAACCCAAAGACTTTTCTTCCAATGTCGATATTCCTCCAGCCAAATTACCCGGTGACGGGTTTTCATAGATAGGCTGTTGGTTGGCCATGAAGTACGCCTTGAAATCATTGATAAGGGATACTGTCTTGTCGAATAGATCTCTGTCGGCACAACGGTTCATCAGGATGGTTTCGGCTCCGAACATTTCCGGTACTTCAGTCAATACGGTGGTTCCGCCTTGAGTGACCAGATAGTCGGAGAATACACCCAGCAAGGGATTGGCGGTAATGCCGGAGAAACCGTCGGAACCTCCGCATTTCAATCCGATGCGTAGCTTGCTGAGCGGTACTTCCGTCCGTTGGTCGGAAACGGCTGTCCGGTAGAGTTCTCGCAATAGCTCCATGCCGGTTTCCATTTCATCTTCTACCTTTTGGCAAACCATGAACTTCACCCTGTTTTCATTTACTTCGCCTACTAGTTGTTGAAAAGCATTCATTTGATTGTTTTCACAGCCTAGCCCTACTACCAATACGCCACCGGCATTGGGATGTTTCACCATGTTGGTAAGGATACGTCGGGTATTCTCATGGTCGTCTCCCAGTTGGGAACAACCGTAGTTGTGAGGGAAGGTTACAATGGCATCCACACCCTCTCCGTTTGTTTCTTGTTGCAAAGTGGTAGCGAGTCGGTTGGCTATTCCGTTCACGCAACCTACGGTAGGGATAATCCAAATTTCATTGCGGATGCCCACTTCTCCATTTTCCCGCAGATACCCTTGGAAGGTCTGTGGCTGTTCGGTAGGAAAGTCTGTTGGTTCTTCTGGTGTATAGGTATATTCCAGCAATCCTTCCAGACCGGTTTGTAGGTTATGTTCGTTTACCCATTGTCCTTCTTGGATTGGTTGGCAGGTCCGACCGATGGAATAGCCGTATTTTACTACAGTCTCGCCGACTTCAAAGTCTTTCAAGGAAATCTTGTGTCCGGCAGGTATATCTTCGGTGAGAGTGATGTCTTTCCCATTCACCGTGATGCGTTCTCCCCGACGAAGGGGGAGAACCGCAACGGCTACATTGTCATTATTAGATATACGAATGAAAGATTTGGTCATAATGTCTTGCTATAAGATGGATTGTACAGTTTTCATCATACCCTTCTCTTGTATGGATTCCATAAAGCCGACGACAGCATCGGTCAGACCGGGTATTTCCCGAAGGTTTTCTCCCCAAAGGCTTTGAGCTTCCAGTACACCTTCTGCTACGGTACGGATAGAACCGCTTTCCCACAATTGTGACAACAATTGCATCGTTTCGGGAGCATCGTTGGGTACAATGGGTGATCCGTCGGTTCGTTTGCCCCCTTTATGGTAAGTGATGATGGCAGCCAGTCCAAATACCAATCCTTGCGGAAGCTTGCCTTTCCGTTCCAAATAGGTTTTCAGACCGGGCAAGTCACGGGTCTTGAACTTCGGGAATGAATTCAGCATGATGGATGTCACTTGATGGTCTACGAACGGGTTGTTGAACCGTTCCCATACATCGTCGGCAAACTGTATCAGTTCTTCTTTGGGAAGATTCAGGGTTTCCATTAGTTCTTCGCACATCACTTTGCGGATGTATCTGCCAATAGTTTTGTGTTGGCAAGCATCGCGTACAATGTCGATACCTGCCAGATAAGCTACCGGAGAAAGCACCGTATGCGGTCCGTTCAGCAAAGTCACCTTCCGTTCGTGGTAAGGTACTTCCGAAGGAACGAAAAGCACATTCAGACCGGCTTGGTCGGCAGGGAACTCCTTGGCTACGCTTTCTGGCGCTTCTATCACCCATAAATGGAAGATTTCGCCTTGAACCACCAGATTATCATCGTACTGAAGCTTTTCCTTGATGCTATCAATGTCCTTTTTAGGGAAACCGGGTACGATGCGGTCCACGAGCGTTGCATACACACCGCAGGCTTCTTCAAACCATTGCTTGAATCCGTCTTCCAGTTGCCATAACTCGATGTATTGGCCAATCACTTCCTTCAGTTTGTGACCGTTCAGGAAAATCAGTTCACAAGGGAAGATGATCCAACCCTTACTTCGGTCGCTCTTGAAAGTCTTGTACCGGTGGTACAGCAATTGGGTGAGCTTGCCGGGATAGGATGAGGCAGGTCTGTCGTCCAGTTGGCAGTTGGGGTCGAAAGCGATACCTGCTTCGGTCGTATTGGAAATCACGAAGCGTATCTCCGGTTGTTCTGCCAACTTCAGGAACTCTTCAAATTCCGAATAAGGACTCAAGGCACGGCTGATCACGTCGATACAAGTCAGGCTGTTCACTGTCTGACCTTTTTCCAGCCCTTGCAGGTTGACATGGTACAGGCAGTCCTGTTCCATGAGCTTCCCCGTCATCCCTTGTTCGATGGGTTGAACCACAACTACACTACCGTCGAAACCGGTCTTTTCATTCATGTGGAAGACAATCCAGTCGACGAATGCCCGGAGGAAATTACCTTCACCGAATTGGATAATCCGTTCGGGGCGTATGGTTTTTTCCTTATGTTCTTTGTTCAATGCTTTCATGAGAATGGCTTTAATTCGCTTTTGTTATCAAATATAGCCTATTCATTCGAAAGGGAATGTCTGTTTCTGTGTCATGTTTTCGTCAGATATGGCCATTGGCGGAATAGTAGACAACTTTGTCACAAAAGGAATCAGAAAATGGCGGACATAGCCTTACCTTTGTTTAAAAGACTAATTCGAATAAGACAATGAAAAAGATTTTCTCCACCTTGCTGATGGCATGTTCCCTTTCTGTACAGGCAGCCGTCCAGCTTCCGTCCTTGTTGGGCGATAACATGGTACTCCAACAACAAACTGCCGTCAAGTTTTGGGGCAAGGCAGCCCCCGGTGCTCATATCCGCATCACTCTATCCTGGAATGGAACGACCGTCAGCTGTCAAGCCGACAAGACAGGCCGTTGGATGACGATGGTCGATACCCCGCAAGCCAGTTATACACCGTACGAAATCACTTTCGATGATGGCGATCTAGTCACCCTCAAGAATATCCTGATAGGAGAGGTGTGGTTCGCTTCCGGACAGAGCAACATGGAACAGACCCTTTATGGCTATGGTGAATGTCCGGTAGAGAATGCTGCTGAGGAAATGGTCAATGCCGCTTCCGAGAAAGGCATCCGTATGTTCAATGTCACCCGAACCCGTACATACGAGCCACAAGAAGAATGCGGAGGCAGTTGGCTGGTACCTTCCATGGAAACTGCTCCTGTCTTCAGTGCGACAGCCTGGTTCTTTGCCAAGAGCCTGACCCGTGCTTTGGATGTGCCGGTGGGAGTGGTTACAGCAGCTGCCGGTGGTTCCATGGTGGAAAGTTGGATAGACAAGATTACCCTCGAAGGCTATCCCGATATCCCTACCGATCGGGAAGGTATCGAGAAGATGCCGGAATGGCTCCGTCCGTTGGGACTCTACAATGCCATGTTCCATCCGGTGAAGAACTTCCGTTTCAAGGGTATCCTTTGGTATCAAGGTTGCTCCAATGTCGGAAAACACGATACCTATGCCCAGCGTATGGCAGATATGGTCAATCTCTGGCGACGTGATTTGGATCAGGGCGAACTCCCTTTCTATTACGTAGAACTGGCACCGTTTGCTCATGGAGACAAGCCCGAAGGCATCGATGGAGCCTTGCTTCGCGAAGCACAGTTCCGGGCACAGAGTCTTATTCCGAACAGTGCCATGATTCCTACCAACGATTTGGTGGAGCCTTATGAAGTTTACAATGTCCACCCAAGAGGAAAGGAAAAGGTAGGCCAACGTCTCAGCTATGCTGCCTTGAAACTGACATACGGCAAGGAGCTGATGCACTATTCCGGTCCGCAATACAAGGAACTCACCATTCAGGGAAAAGAAGCCATTGTTTCCTTTACCAACCTTCCCATGGGACTTTGCCGTAACCATAGCCTCGAAGGTTTCGAAGTGGCAGGAGAGGACCGTGTCTTCCATCCGGCCGACCAGGTACGTGTCATCAAGGGAAAGTGGCAGGTAGCTGTTTCATCAGAGAAGGAACCGAATCCCGTAGCCGTCCGCTACTGCTTCCGTAACTTCCAATTAGGAAATTTGACGGGAGCCAATGAACTTCCGGCTGTTCCGTTCCGTACTGACAATTGGTGATATTAATAAAGGAGATGCAAAAAGCGAGGGCACTGAAAAAGTTCCTTTCCTCTGACAAATAAGAGAATCCCGTCAAATT
>CAYXZF010000072.1:0-12501 GCA_964469845.1 uncultured Phocaeicola sp. | reverse complement strand
AAAAAAAATTCCGTCCAAATTTCTTTCTTTCATAGAAAACAATTACATTTGTCGTCGAAGTAACAAAGGGGTGCCTTCCTCCCAACGGAGGCGAGGCTGAGATTATACCCTCGAACCTGATGCAGTTCGTACTGCCGTAGGGATTGTGGATATTCAACATGGTATGCAACGTATGTCCATTCAAAGACATACGTTTTTTTTTGCCCGATGAGGCACCGCTTGTCACTTTCCAGTGTATCATTAAAAACAAAGAACTATGAAACTGAAAGTAAATGACAAGGAAATGGAAACCGGGGCAACGACTCTCTCCCAACTCTCTCAAGAATTGAATTTGCCGACGACGGGTATTGCCGTTGCGGTGAACCGATGCATGATTCCCCGCGGCGAATGGGAAATTCACGCCCTAAAAAAAGGAGACGAGATTATCATCATTAAAGCCGTATGCGGAGGATAACCCAATCGATAAGAAAATGAGAAAAAACGATTTAAGGGAAAAATCCTATTTGCAATTCATTACGCACTCAACCGAACGGTATTCTTATCTTGATTCAGTACGCCTTGCGCTGGATGGAGGATGCCGTTGGATTCAATTGCGCATGAAAGAAGCATCTACAGACGAAGTGGAGTCCGTGGCTTGGAAAGCGAAAGCACTCTGTAAAAAAGCGGGTGCAGCGTTCATCATCGATGACCACGTAGAATTGGCCAAGAGGATTCAAGCCGATGGTGTACACCTCGGAAAGCAAGATATGCCTCTCGCCGAAGCACGTGAGATATTGGGAAGCGGAGTGTTCATCGGAGCAACTGCCAACACATTCGATGACATTCGGAAGCATCATGCCGCCGGTGCGGACTACATCGGATGCGGTCCTTTTCGCTATACGACCACCAAGCAGAACCTCGCTCCTCTTCTCGGCTTAGAGGGGTATCGACAGATAACAAAGCGGATGCAAGAAGCGAGCGTCGGCCTACCCATCGTTGCCATCGGCGGAATTACGAAAGAAGATATTCTTCCACTGATGCAGACAGGAATAAAGGGCATCGCTTTAAGCGGAGCCATACTGCGGGCAAAGAATCCGATAGAAGAAATGAGAACAATCATAGAACAAATGCAGACATTTAACAAAAAAGATTGAATTGATATGGAAAGACTAATCATCGGCGGATGTGAGTTTAACTCACGTCTGTTTTTAGGGACGGGGAAATTTCAGTCGAACGAACAAATGAGGCAGGCCATCCTTGCCTCGGGGACCGAAATGGTAACCGTAGCCATGAAAAGGGTCGAACTGAACGACAAAGAAGACGACTTATTGAACCACATTTCGGCTCCGAACATCCGACTGCTCCCCAATACCTCAGGCGTACGCAATGCCGAAGAAGCGGTATTTGCCGCACAAATGGCTCATGAAGCATTCGGCACCCGGTGGCTGAAGTTGGAGATACATCCCGATCCAAAATACTTATTGCCGGATTCGCAGGAGACGTTGAAGGCTACCGAACGACTCGTAAAGTTAGGTTTCACAGTGCTCCCCTATTGTCCGGCCGACCCTACACTCTGCAAACACTTGGAGGAAGCCGGTGCTGCCGCCGTAATGCCCCTCGGCGCACCCATCGGCACCAACAAGGGACTGCTGACACGCGACTTCCTGCGCATCATCATCGAGCAAGCCAATGTGCCGGTAGTGGTAGACGCCGGAATCGGTGCTCCCAGCCATGCCGCCGAAGCGATGGAAATGGGAGCCTCGGCCTGCTTGGTGAACACAGCCGTTGCCGTAGCGGGAAATCCGATAGAGATGGCGGCGGCTTTCAAAGAGGCGGTCATCGCCGGCAGACGTGCCTATGAAGCCGGATTAGGAAGCATACAACACATGGTTGCATCGGCATCATCGCCGCTCACTGCATTCTTAAACGAATAACACACATGGAAAAAGACAAGAAATACTACGCACAACGCGAAAAAGCCTACATGAACGGCACCCTCTATCCCGACATTCGGGTGGGGATGCAGAAAGTAAATCTCACCCCCACCGTAAGCACAGTTAACGGCGAGAAAGTGGTTACTCCCAATGCTCCTGTTTACCTATACGACACCGGAGGTCCGTTTACAGACCCGGATATTACCACCGACCTTTCAAAAGGGATTGCCCCCCTCCGTCAGGCATGGATTGAGAAACGGCGAACAATGGGACTTCCGACAGGACAAATGGCATGTGCCCGGGCGGGCATCATCACTCCCGAAATGGAGTACGTCAGCATCCGCGAGAATATGAATTGCCGCGAACTGAACATCGATACTTCCATTACCCCCGAATTTGTTCGTCGGGAGATAGCCGAAGGACGAGCGGTGTTACCCGCCAACATCCGTCATCCGGAAAGTGAGCCAATGATTATCGGACGTAGCTTCCGAGTGAAAATCAACGCCAATATCGGTAACTCCGCCACCACATCGGACATCGGGAAGGAAGTGGAAAAGGCTATGCGGAGCTGTAAGTGGGGCGGTGACACACTGATGGATCTTTCCACCGGAGCCGACATCCACCAAACGCGCGAAGCCATCCTGCGCAACTGTCCCGTGCCAATGGGCACAGTACCCATCTATCAGGCATTGGAAAAGGTGGGCGGCAAGGCGGAAGCACTGACATGGGAAATTTATCGAAATACCCTCATCGAACAATGCGAGCAGGGAGTGGATTATTTCACCATCCACGCCGGCATCCGCCTGAAGAACGTTCGTTTGGCCGACCGGCGTTTGTGCGGCATCGTCAGTCGAGGAGGAAGCATCATGAGCAAATGGTGCACCGTCCACAACCGCGAGAGTTTCCTTTACGAACACTTCGATGAAATTTGCGACATCTTAGCGCAATATGACGCAGCGGTATCTTTGGGGGACGGATTACGCCCCGGCTGCATCGCCGACGCCAACGATGAAGCACAATTTGCCGAACTGGATACACTGGGCGGACTCGTTCTGCGAGCTTGGAAAAAGAACGTGCAAGCCTTTGTAGAAGGTCCCGGCCACGTACCCTTGCACAAGATTCAAGAAAACATGGAACGACAAGCAGCCACGTGTCACAACGCTCCTTTCTACACCCTCGGCCCGCTCGTTACAGACATTGCCCCGGCCTACGACCACATCACCTCGGCCATCGGTGCCGCACAAATCGGTTGGCTGGGCACAGCCATGCTTTGCTACGTCACTCCAAAGGAACACCTCGGACTGCCCGATAAAGAAGATGTACGCACGGGAATCATTACATACAAGATAGCCGCCCATGCCGCCGACTTGGCCAAAGGTCATCCGTCCGCACAAATTCGCGATAACGCTTTAAGCAAGGCTCGCTTTGAATTTCGGTGGCGCGACCAATTCCATCTCTCGCTCGACCCCGAACGTGCCGAAGAGTACTTCCGTCAAGGACGACATACCGATGGAGAATACTGCACCATGTGCGGACCCGACTTCTGTGCCATGCGTTTGAGCCGAGACATACGGAAAGAAAAATAACAAGCCGTCGGGCTACACGTAATTTCCAAACATTCAACGACTATGTTCTACGAAGAAATTCAAAACATCCCGTGGCAGGAAACCACGGAAAAGATATATGCCATGACCGACCGTGACGTGCGGAGTGCCCTCACAAAGGAACACTGCACCGTAAACGATTTCATGGCGCTCATCTCACCGACCGCCGCTCCTCACTTGGAGGAGATGGCAGCCTTGAGCCGATACTACACCGAACAACGATTCGGCCGCACCGTGTCCATGTTCATTCCCTTGTACCTCACCAACTCGTGCGCCAACTCGTGCATATATTGCGGCTTCCATATCAGCAACCCCATGCCGCGCACCATCCTTACGCCCGAAGAAATGGAAAACGAATATCAAGCCATCAAGCGACTGGCACCGTTCGAAAACCTCCTGCTTGTCACCGGTGAGAATCCCGCTCGTGCCGGAGTCCCCTATCTGGCACGGGCACTTGACCTCGCCAAAAAGTATTTCGCCAATCTGAAGTTGGAAGTGATGCCCTTAAAAGCGGAAGAATACAGCGAACTGATTGGGCACGGACTGAACGGCGTCATCTGCTTTCAGGAAACCTACCACCGAGAGCGATACCCTCTCTATCATCCGCGCGGCACGAAGTCCAGATTCGATTGGCGCATCAACGCCCCCGACCGCATGGGGCAGGCCGGTGTACACTCCATCGGCATGGGAGTGCTCATCGGGTTGGAAGACTGGCGTACCGATGTCACCATGATGGCATACCATCTGCGCTATCTGCAACGCCACTATTGGCGCACCAAGTACAGCGTAAACTTCCCTCGCCTCCGCCCCGCCGAAAACGGAGGCTTCCAGCCCAATGTGGTCATGACCGACCGCGAACTGGCGCAACTCACCTTCGCCATGCGCATCTTCGACCACGATGTGGACATTAGTTATTCTACCCGAGAAGCGCCCCACATCCGCGACCACATGGCCACCCTCGGTGTCACCACGCTGAGTGCCGGAAGCAAAACCGAACCGGGCGGATACCACACCTATCCACAAGCATTGGAGCAATTCGCCGTAAGCGATGAGCGTACACCGATGGAAGTGTACCGATGCTTGAAAGAAAAAGGCATCGAACCTGTTTGGAAAGACTGGGACAGCAGTTTTGATTGCATTTAGCTACCTCATTCCCCAAAAAAATAATAAGCGCTATGATAAATAACAAAAGATACCATCGCCAAATCCTCCTCTCCGAAATCGGAGAGGAAGGACAACAACGATTGAAATCCGCCCGCATCCTCCTTATCGGAGTGGGCGGTCTCGGCACACCCATAGCCACCTACCTCACCGCTGCCGGCATCGGCACCCTCGGACTGGCGGACGATGATGTCGTTACCCTTACCAACCTCCATCGACAAGTGCTCTACACCGAAACCGAAGTGGGATACCCCAAAGCAGAATGCGCCGCCCGCCGGCTTCGTCATCTGAACAGAGAAGTAACGATAGAAACGTATCCTTTCCGACTCACCCCGACAAACGCTCGCGAACTCATCCGCCGCTACGACCTCGTAATGGACGGATGCGACAACTTCGCCACCCGCTTTCTGCTGAGCGACACTTGCTCCGACCTTGGCATCCCCTACATCTACGGTGCCATCTGCGGATGGGAGGGGCAGGTAGCTATCCTCTGCCACCCTTGCGGCAAGACCACCTACCGCACCCTCTTCCCCAATGAACAGGCCACCCTCAGCCTCCCCCATCCGGGCCGACAGGTTATAGGAATTACCCCCTCCGTAGTGGGAAGTATACAGGCCGGCGAAGCTCTGAAGCTCATCTGTGGATATGGCACTCCCCTTATCGACCAAATGTGGACTATTGATTTACGAACCCTTCAAACTCATCTCATCCAACTATGAACCATTCCCCTACCCACGTATTGACCATCGCCGGTTCCGACTGTTCGGGCGGAGCCGGCATACAAGCGGACATCAAAACCATCTCTGCCCTCGGCAGTTTCGCCGCTTCCGTGATTACAGCCGTTACCGCTCAAAACTCTCTCGGAGTGCAAGGCATATACCCCGTCCCCGCCGAGATGGTAGACAGACAAATCCGTTCGGTCATGGACGACCTTCGCCCCGATACCGTCAAGATAGGCATGGTGTGCAACCATTCCATCGTTTCAGCCATCGCCTCCTGTCTGGACAAATACCATCCCCGATGGGTCGTGTTCGACCCTGTCATGGTATCGACCGTCGGACATCATTTGATGACTGAAGACATCCTTGCCTCCATCCGCCGCGAACTCCTTCCGAGAGCATCGATTGTCACTCCCAACCTCCACGAAGCCCGCATCCTGTGCGAGCACGAGATAAGACACACGGAAGACATGGCTAAAAGTGCCCAAACTCTGGCAGAAACCTACGGATGCTCCGTCCTCATCAAAGGCGGACACTTAGAAGGAAACGATATGTGCGATGTCTTATACAACCGCCCCACCCGAAGCATCCACCGGTTTCGTGCACCGAAAATCGAGACTCGTAATCTGCATGGCACGGGATGTACCTTGTCATCTGCCATCGCCACCAAACTATCCCAAGGCCTCCCGTTAGCCACTGCCATCGCCGAAGCCAAAGCGTATGTCACCCATGCCATCCATGCCGCAAAAGACATGCACTTCGGCAGCGGATACGGCTCCTTGTGGCATTTTCAGGAAGAATAGGACAAATATCACAGGAATAGCACATCCGTCACTGTTTTTTTCCGTATCTTTGTCGCCACTAATAACTAACCTTGATATATTATGGCATTTTCTAACAACCTTATGATTGTCCGCCATCGGCTACTGACCGAGCTTATCAAGCTATGGAAGAACGATAAACTGACCACTCAGGACATCGACCGATTGCCAATCACCCTCAGTCCGAAACATTCCAAACATGCCGGCCGTTGCTGTGTCCACAAAGAACGTGCCGTGTGGAAATACAAGTCACTCCCCCTGCTTGGATTGAACATGGAAGACGAGACGGACGAGCTGACTCCATTGTCCGAATACGCCCGCATCGCCATGCAGCGCACCGAAAAAAGCCGTCCGAAAGACGACATCATGTGCGTAGTAGACGAAGCCTGCTCGGCCTGTGTACGAATCAACTACGAAATCACCGACCTTTGCCGAGGATGCACCGCCCGTCACTGCCAATATAATTGTCCGAAAGGAGCCATCCACGTAAGTGCCAAAACCGGCAAGGCATGGATTGACCACGATACGTGCGTAAGCTGTGGAATCTGTCACAAGAGCTGCCCGTACCACGCCATCGTCTACATCCCCGTTCCGTGCGAAGAAGCCTGTCCCGTGAAAGCCATCAGCAAGGACGAACGCGGCATCGAGCACATCGATGAGACAAAGTGCATCTATTGCGGCAAGTGTATGAATGCCTGTCCTTTCGGCGCCATTTTCAGCATTTCGCAGACATTCGATGTACTCCAAGCCATCCGCAGAGGCGAAAAAGTAGTGGCCATCGTAGCCCCCGCCATCCTCGGCCAATACGGTACAAACATCGAACAGGTATATGGTGCCTTCAAAGTGATGGGTTTCCACGATGTATTGGAAGTGGCAGAGGGAGCCATGGTTACGACCGAAAAGGAAGCGCACGAACTGCTTGAAAAGATAGCCGAAGGACAAGCGTTCATGACCACTTCCTGCTGTCCCTCATACATCGAACTGGTAAACAAACATCTGCCCGAAATGAAAAAGTACGTATCGGATACCCGCTCGCCGATGTACTACACCGCCCGCATCGCCCGGGAAAAGTATCCCGACGCCAAGGTAGTCTTCATCGGTCCCTGTGTGGCAAAGCGCAAAGAAGCCCAACGCGATGAGATGGTGGACTACGTACTCACTTTTGATGAAGTAGGTTCAATGATGGAAGCCTTCGAAGTGAACGTGGAATTTGCCCGGCCCCTCACCATGCAAACAGCCACCGTGCGCGAAGCACAAGGCTTTGCACAGGCAGGAGGCGTGATGGGTGCCGTAAAGGCATTCCTCAAAATGGAAGTAAACGGCATTCAGTTGTCCGACCTGAACAAGAAGAACATAGCCGCCCTGCGAGCCTATGCCAAGACCGGCAAAGTACCCGCAAAATTCATCGAAGTAATGGCTTGCGAAGGCGGATGCATCACCGGTCCGGCCACATACAGCGGTGAGAAAGGAAAACGCATGATGGTGCAGAACCTCGCCAACTGGAAAAAAACATATTAAGAAAATGAAAACGATTATCGACAAGCTGCACGATGAACATACGCTCAGCGCAGAGGAATATCGTTTCTTGCTGCTCTGCAATGTACCGGAAGCCAATCGTTACCTGCAACAACGGGCACAACAAACGGCACTTCGGCACTTTGGCAATGCCGTGTTCATCCGCGGACTGATCGAAATCGGCAACCGATGCCGCAACAACTGCTTGTATTGCGGCATCCGCAAAAGCAATCCGATGGTTTCCCGCTACAGCTTGTCGCGGGAAACCATTTTGGCTTGTTGTCGGGAAGGTTATGCGCTTGGTTTCCGCACCTTCGTGTTGCAGGGAGGCGAGGATACCTCACAAACCGACAATCAGATAGAGGAAACCGTCCGGTGCATCCGCCGGGAGTTTCCGGATTGCGCCATAACCCTTTCGCTCGGCGAAAAAACAGAAGATGCCTACAGAAAATTCTATCGGGCGGGCGCTAATCGCTATCTGCTCCGCCACGAAACGTACAACGAAGCCCACTACCAAAGCCTCCATCCATCGGACATGAGTCGGTCACACCGACTGAAGTGCCTTCAGCAATTGAAAGACATCGGTTATCAGACCGGGACGGGGTTCATGGTAGGAAGCCCGGGGCAAACCATCGGTCACTTGGTAGAAGACATTCTGTTCATCGAGCGATTTCGTCCGCAAATGATAGGCATCGGTCCCTTCATCCCCCATGACGACACACCTTTCGCCCACTACCCGGCCGGTAGCGTGGAACTGACCTTGAAACTGATTTCCATTTTCCGGCTGATGCATCCCGAAGCATTGATTCCCGGCACCACAGCCTTGGCCTCATTGGCTTCGGACGGCAGGGAACGCGGCATCTTGGCAGGAGCCAATGTGGTCATGCCCAACCTTTCGCCATCAGATGTGCGTCGAAAATATACCTTATATAATAATAAGGCCGCTTTCGGAAGCGAAGCAGCCGAAGGATTGCAAATGCTGAAAAAACAAATGAAGGAGATAGGATATACGATATCAAAAGACAGAGGAGATTACAGCCTCAACTAAAAAGACGCAATTATGTATAAACCCCATTCAAAAATAGCGGAAGAGTTTATCCATCACGGAGAAATCCTCGACACGTTGGAATATGCCCGTGCCAACAAGAACAACCGTCCGCTCATCGAAGCCTTGATAGAAAAAGCGGCATTATGCAAGGGACTTTCCCACCGCGAAGCCGCCGTGCTGCTGGAATGCGAAGAACCTGACCTGACAGCACGCATCTGTCAGTTGGCGCGCGACATCAAGCAAAAGTTCTATGGAAATCGAATCGTGATGTTCGCCCCGCTTTACCTGTCAAACCATTGCGTAAACGGTTGCGTGTACTGCCCTTACCATCGCAAGAACAAAACCATCCGCCGTAAGAAACTGACTCAGGAAGAGATTGCCCGCGAAGTCATTGCCTTGCAAGACATGGGACACAAACGCCTGGCACTGGAAGCCGGAGAGGATCCTTTGAACAATCCCATCGAATACATCTTAGAGTCCATTCAAACCATCTATGGCATTCATCACAAGAACGGAGCCATCCGACGGGTAAACGTGAACATCGCCGCCACCACGGTGGAAAACTACCGCCGTCTGAAAGAAGCAGGCATCGGCACGTACATTCTCTTTCAAGAAACTTACCACAAAGAAAACTATGAAGCCCTGCACCCCACCGGTCCCAAAAGCAAATACGCCTACCATACCGAGGCGATGACCCGGGCCATGGAAGGCGGCATCGATGATGTCGGCTTGGGCGTATTGTTTGGTTTGAATACCTATAAATATGATTTCGTGGGACTGCTGATGCACGCCGAGCACTTAGAAGCCACATTCGGAGTGGGTCCGCACACCATCAGCGTACCTCGTATCTGTCCGGCAGAAGACATTTCTTTGGAAAGTTTCCCAAACGCCATCTCCGATGATATTTTCTGTAAAATTGTAGCGGTCATCCGCATCGCCGTCCCGTATACGGGCATGATTATCTCCACCCGCGAATCGGCAGCAACGCGCAAAAAGGTCTTGGATTTGGGCATCTCACAAATCAGCGGAGGATCGCGCACCAGTGTGGGAGGCTATGCCATGCCCGAACTTCCCGAAGAGAACTCGGCGCAGTTCGACATCAGTGACACCCGTACCCTTGATGAAGTCGTGAACTGGCTGCTCGACCTCGGCCACTTGCCCAGCTTCTGCACCGCCTGCTATCGGGCGGGACGTACCGGCGATCGATTCATGTCGCTCGTCAAGACGGGACAGATAGCCAATTGCTGTGCCCCCAACGCCCTGATAACCTTAAAGGAATACTTACAGGACTATGCTTCGCCAGACACGTATGCCAAAGGCATCAAACTGATAGAGGAAGAAACCAAGCACATTTCCAATCCGATTATCAGAGAGAGAGTGATGCGCTATTTAAAAGAAATAGAAGAAGGAAAGCGGGACTTCCGCTTTTAAAAACAAAGAGTCATGAATACAGAAAGCACTCCCGTCGCCAATCGCCTGCACATCGTCCTCTTCGGACGATGCAATAGCGGCAAGTCATCGCTCATCAACGCCTTGACCGGACAAAATACCGCTCTCGTGAGCGACATCCCGGGTACCACGACCGACCCCGTGAGCAAAACAATGGAACTGCACGGAATCGGTCCTTGCGTCTTTATTGACACGCCGGGCTTTGATGATGAAGGCAACCTCGGCGAAAGACGCATCGAACGAACCCTGCACACCCTCGAACGAACAGACATCGCCTTGCTCCTTTGCGAAGGAACCGACTTACGACAAGAAGCCGACTGGATGCGACGACTGAAAGCACGCAACATTCCTGTCATTCTGATTCAGAACAAGGCGGACATCCGCCCGGATAATTCCCAGCACATCGAGCAGGTGTTGGAGCAAAAGCCTTTACTCGTCAGCGCAAAGGAAAAGCAAGGTATGGAAGACATCCGTCTGGCCATTTTGGAAAAGTTGCCGCAAGACTTCGAACAACCTTTCATCACGCGCGGTCTGGTGAGTGAAGATGATTTGGTCTTGCTCGTCATGCCACAAGATATTCAGGCTCCTAAAGGCCGGCTCATCCTGCCTCAAGTGCAAACCCTTCGCGAACTGCTGGACAAGAAATGCCTCGCGGTGAGTTGTACGACCGACAAACTACCGCAAACCTTACGGGCACTAGCCCGTCCCCCAAAACTCATCATCACCGATTCGCAAGTGTTCAAGACGGTGTACGAACAAAAGCCGCCGGAAAGTATGCTGACCTCCTTTTCGGTACTGATGGCCGGCTACAAGGGAGACATTCATCAGTTCATCGAAGGTGCCGCCGCCATCGACCGTCTTACGGACAGTTCCCGCATACTGATAGCCGAAGCCTGCGCCCACGCCCCGACAACAGAAGACATCGGTCGGGTCAAGATTCCTCGGTTGCTCCGCAAGAAAATCGGAGAGGGTTTGCAGATAGAAACGGTGAGCGGCAGCGACTTTCCCAAAGACTTGTCCGGCTACGATTTGGTTATTCATTGCGGTGCCTGCATGTTCAATCGCAAACACGTTCTCAACCGCTTGGAACAGGCTTCCTCCCAACAAGTACCGATGACAAACTATGGCATAGTCCTTGCACATTTGCTGGGAATAGCGGATAAAATCGTTTATTGACCGCACGCCTTTCCGCCGGGCGGAAAAGACATTTACCGTTGCGTCTTGTATTCGCTCGGCGACAAACCGGTGTGATGCTTAAAATACTTCCCGAAAAACGAGGGATTGGGAAAGTTCATGTAATAGGCAACTTCCTGAATGGACATGGTGGAATACTTCAGCAAGGTCTTTGCTTCCAATATCACGTACTCGTCTATCCATTCACCCGCTGTCTTTCCGCTCACTTTCTTGATTACGGCAGAGAAGTGCTTCGGGCTGAGGAAAAGCCGGTCGGCATAAAAGTCCACCCTGCGCTCGCGACGATGATGCTCGCCCACTAAGTGAATGAACTGTTTGAACAAAATTTCCTCACGCTTCATCGGCTTGGAAGCCTCTGCTTGAAGTTCCGGTCGGTGACGGTAAAGGATGGAGCCCAATTTATAAAGGTAGGCCGCCAACAGACGCTTGGTGATATCGATGCGAAAATAATCTGTACCGCCCACAACTTCCATGATGAGCAAGAAAAAGTCGCGCAGTTCCATCACTTCCTCATCGGTCAGATGAAACACGGGATGCTCCTTCTGCGAAGCAAAGAAAGGCATGAAACTGTTCAGGCTGATATACGTTTCTTTCAAGAAGTTGGACGAAATCATCAGTGTCTGCGAAAGGTAAGTACCCTCGTAGATGGAGGAATGAATCAAGTCACCCAGCGGACAGATGATGATGTCGTTTTCTTTCACTTCATAATCTTTCAGGTTGATATTGAACAAAGAACGACCTTTTTCACGCACGGCGATAAAAAGTCCGTCCAAGCGAATAGGATGCTTATAGATAGGGCTTCGACCTTCAGGCACGAAGTGTTCGGTGTAATCAATCAGCACGTCATTGTCAATGCCTTTCACGTGTGGAGCCGACTGACGAATGCGCTCGATGGAAAGGTCATGTATTTCTTGTTCCATATTTCTTGTTTTTCCGCAAATCCTTTTTCGATTGTTTCATCGTCTCATTGATTTGCATTTTATTCGATGACAAAATAAGGAAAAACTTCGCTATTTGCAAAATTACAGTAAAACTTTGTTCATAAAAATGCGAATCATCTCTTTCATGTAATTCTAA
>CAYXZF010000071.1:0-12637 GCA_964469845.1 uncultured Phocaeicola sp. | reverse complement strand
ACCCGGACGGGAGTGAAGGGGTGAAAGGGAATTATTTACTTTCCCTTCACAATGAAACGTTGGTTCTCAGCGAGTTGTGAATGAGTGACGGGAGTGAAGGCTTTTCAAAAAATACTCTGACAGATGATTTTGGCGTCATAGAGGTAATGCCTGCCCGAAAATGGTCGTTGAATATCAAGTAAAAACAGAATTCTGAAGGGATTTGATATTTTTGTGCGTTATATCAAATAAATAATACCGCTTTTTATGCGTTATATCACATAAAAACGTATTTTTGCGGAGAAATAGTGATAAAAGTATATATGGATATAGAACTTTTGAAGAAAATACTGATGAACAATCGGCGGATGATTAGCCGGATTGGATTCATCGAACGTGACATCTTGCTGGAAGCAGGCTTGAACTATGTATTCGTGGGACTTCGACAAGCAGGTAAGTCCTTTCTGATGTATCAACATATTCATCAACTCTTGAAGGCCGGTCATTCCATGAATGAAATCGTCTATCTTAATTTGGATGATGAACGCCTGTTCGGTATGACGGTAGATGACTTGGACTTGATATTGCAGGCCCATTATCAACTGAATGATTGTACTCCTATCCTGTTTTTGGATGAAATCCAGAATATTGACCATTGGGAACATTTTGCCCGTCGGTTGGCCAATGAGAAGTATAGGGTTTACATTACCGGTAGCAATGCCAAGATGCTCAGCAGTGAAGTGGCGACTACCCTTGGCGGACGGTATATGATACAGGAAGTCTATCCTTATTCATTGGTGGAGTATTTACGTGCCAATGGTTTGAGTTTGTCCAAGAATTGGGAATATGATTCGGATGTGACCAATCATATACAACGATTGTTTACGGCTTACTTTTATTATGGCGGTTTTCCTGAAAGCGTACCTTTGGTTCAAAAGCGTGCGTGGTTGTCTGTTCTTTACCAGAAGATATTCTTGGGCGACTTGGTGACTCGTTATAAGATAAGGAATGATATATCTTTGAAACTATTGGTCAAGAAAATGTCCGAGAGTGTGAAACAACCTTCGTCTTTCAGTCGTTTGGCAAATATCGTTTCATCTGCAGGGCAAAAGATTCAGACATCCACCGTCATCGAATATGTCAAATATATGGAAGAGACTTGGTTGTTGTTCAGCATGACCAATTATGCAGCCAAGTTTGCAGAGAAAGAAAGTGCCAAGAAGTATTATTTCCGTGACAATGGCATCTTGAACTTGTTCCTTGTCGACCCCGAAACATCCTTGTTAGAAAATCGGGTGGCCGTTGAATTGAAGAAACTGTATGGTGAAGAAGTCTATTTCTACAACAAGTCGGTGGAAGTGGATTTCTATGTTCCTCAACTCGATTGGCTGATACAAGCGTCCTATTCCATCGGTAATGAGGAAACCCGTGAGCGTGAAATCTCCGCCTTATTAAAGGTTGGCAAGCACGTTGGTGCTCAACGGCTTACTATCATTACTTACAATGAGGAGCAAACTTTACAAGTGAACGGAAAGAACATTGAGGTCATTCCTTTGTGGAAGTGGTTGTTGAAAGTCAAGTGACCTTCACTTCTTTACTTGTTACAACTAACAGTTGATAGAAAATCGAATTAAAGAACTGTAACAAATTCTTCCATATTCATTTCCCTATACGCACTCGACTCTCCCCCATCGAACTTTTCTTAGGGGAGAGTTGAGGTAGAAATCAACGCTCCTTACCCCGTTCAAAGTACCTTCCCGCCCACTTTCGCATTTACCTTTCTTTTTGTCGGTATTTCGTTAAAACACTGATTACAAGTCGTTTGGCGTTTGGTGTAAGTTCCGGAGGAACTTACACCGGATAGGGGAGTGCATTAGGCTCAACCTCGGCGAAATCATAAAAAAGGTGGAACGTACATCAGTACGTTCCACCTTTTTTATGATTTTTTGTTTGTGAGGGTTATTTCAGTACCAAGGCGAAGCCACCGCCGGAGGCGAGATGAGCCTTAACTTTGTCACCTTTCTTGACTGTAAGGGCTTCGGTTTGGTAGTCGCGTGCGGCACGGTCGGCGTTGATACCGTCTTTAAAAAGTTTGCCGTTGTAAGTCTTGTCGCCGAGGAAAGAGAGTTCGACTTCCAAGTCGCGTTCGGTCCAGTCGGTCAAACCGCCGATGTACCAAGTGTCGCCGCTGCGGCGTGCGGTGAGGATGTATTCGCCCAGCTTGCCGTCCAACACGATGGTTTCATCCCAAACGGTGGGGATGGCACTGATGAAGTCTGTACATTCCTGTTCGCGTTCGTAGTTGCTTGGCGTGTCGCACAGCATGTTGAAAGGCGACTCGAAGATGACGTAAAGAGCGAGCTGGCGGCAGCGTGTTCCCTGACTCATCGGTTCGCTGTTGCTCGGATAGTAGTTGCTCTTCGAAGCGTTGCGCATGGCACCTTGGGTGTAGTCCATCGGACCGGCCACCTGACGGAGGAACGGAATCTGCACATCGTATTTCACTTGGTCGAGTTCTTCGGGGTTGCTCCATTTTACTTGTTCCAGACCGTTTACGCCTTCAAAGTTCAGCACATTGGGATAGGTGCGGTTCAGTCCGGCCGGCTTGTGTGTGCCGTGCAGGTCCAGAATCAGCTTGTACTTGGCGGCCGTTTCCGCCGCACGATAGTTGAAAGCGGTCATTTCTTGGTCGTCGCGGTCCATGAAGTCTACTTTGAATCCCTTGATGCCCATCTGCGAATAGTGGCGGCACACCTTCTCCATGTCACGGTTGAAAGCGTGATAACCTGCCCAGAGCACCAGTCCCACGTTCTTGCTGTCGGCGTATGCCACCAGTTCTTCGAGGTTGATTTCGGGAACGACCTGCATCAGATCCGCCTGTTTGTTCACCGCCCATCCTTCGTCTAAAATCACGTACTCGATGCCGTTCTTCGAGGCGAAGTCAATGTAGGCTTTATAGGTGGGGTTGTTCACTCCGGTTTTGAAGTCTACGCCGTAGAGGTTCCAGTTGTTCCACCAGTCCCAGGCTATTTTTCCGGGTTTAATCCAAGAAACGTCCTCCAAGCGGGAAGGCTCGGCGAGCAGATAGCTCAGGTTGCTTGCCGCCAAGTCCTTGTCGTTGGCGGTGACGATGGCCACGCGCCAAGGGAAGTCGCGCGGTTTTTCCACCTTGGCGATGAAGTCTTCGCGTTCCGTCACGAGCATTTGCAGCATGTTGTGACCGCCCTGTTCCGTGTGTTTGGGATAGGGAGCGAAGTCGCCGGTCAGTCGGTTGTCGCCGTTCGGCGTTCCTAAGTACAGTCCCGGATAGTTTTCCAAATTCACTTCGGTGATACACACTCTCACGCCGTCTTTCAGGCTGACGATGAGCGGCAGAAAACTCAGACGTTGCTTGTCGAGTCGGGAAATCTTCGCCACGGTGTATTGGTTTTCGAACGAGTTGAAGAATTGCGCTTCGTAGTTCTCGTTGCTGCGTCCTTTCACGTAGGGAACGGTGGCTTCGGCATCGTAGGGGAAGCGGTAGTCTACGAGTTCGTTCACTACGCGAAACGGTTTTTTGTTCTTGTTCACAAAACGATAGGCGATGCCGTCGTTGTAAGCTCTGAACACCACGTTCCAATTTCCGCCGAACTGCAAAGTGAGTTCATTGTAGCGGTCGGTCAGTTCCGTGGCGCGATAGAAAGGTGACGCGACTTTTTGGTTCACGCTTCGGGTGGAGGCTTTCGATGGTTTGGCGTTTTCGCCCCACACTTTTCCGTTGTCTAAGGTCATGGAGAGCGGGGAGTCTTCCAACACCTGCCGGCCGTCGAAGGTGATGTTGTACGTCAGTTGTTGTCCGGTGCTGACGGTGGTTTGCAGTTTGCCGTCGGGCGAAGCCAACTTGTATTGCTTCTGCGCTTGCGCCGACAAGGCACAGAGGAAGCATACGAGCAAGATCTTACCTGTTTTCATACGATTTAAATTTAATGTTAGGTTCGTTATGTTTTGTTTTCGGGGTTGCAAGTTACTAATTTTCTGTTTGCGAGCGGTCAAATTCAACCGGAAAAGTGTCGGCGGAAAGCAATTTTTTTTAAATGCGAATGTTTTGTTGTATCTTTGTGCGTTCATAAGAAAGAAAGGAAGAAACAATGCCACTCAAATTACCCGATACATTGCCGGCGGTTGAATTGTTGAAAGAAGAAAACATTTTCGTCATCGACCCTCCGCAGACCGATTCGCGGGACATTCGTCCGCTGAAGATTGTCATCCTCAACCTGATGCCAATCAAGATTACCACGGAGACCGACTTGGTGCGGCTGCTCTCGAACACGCCGCTTCGGCTCGAAGTGACTTTCATGAAACTGAAAAGTCATACTCCGAAGCATACGCCCGCCGAACACATGAATGCCTTTTATCACGACTTTGACCGCTTGAAGAACCGGGAATTCGACGGTATGATAATCACCGGCGCGCCGGTCGAGCAGATGCCTTACGAGGACGTGACTTACTGGAACGAAATCTCGGAAGTGTTCGACTGGGCACGTGCGCATGTCGCGTCCACTTTATACATCTGCTGGGCGGCGCAGGCGGGACTGTATCATTTCTATGGAGTGCCCAAGTATCCGTTGGATAAAAAGATGTTCGGCATTTTCAAGCATCGCCTTAACGTGCGAGGAGTACCCATCTTCCGCGGCTTCGACGACGAGTTCTTCGTACCGCATAGCCGCCACACGGAAATCCGTCGCGAGGACATTTTGGAAGTGAAAGAGCTGACGCTCATGGCGGAGTCGGACGATTCGGGCGTGTACATGGTCATGGCGGGAAACGGACGGGAGTTCTTCATCACCGGCCATTCGGAATACGCGCCTTACACCCTCGACGGCGAGTATAAACGCGACCTGGCAAAGGGACTGCCCATCGAGATGCCGAAGAACTATTACCGGGATGACAATCCCGATGAGGATCCCGTGGTGCGCTGGCGAGGCCATGCTCATTTGTTGTTCTCCAATTGGCTGAACTATTACGTCTATCCAAAAAAAACGTTTGACACTCATCAGAAACCATGATTCATCAACGAAAAATCGAACTCTTGGCTCCGGCCAAGAACTTGGAATGCGGCATGGCGGCTGTAGACCACGGTGCCGATGCCGTCTATATCGGCGCTCCCCGCTTCGGAGCGCGTGCCGCCGCCGGTAACTCGCTGCAAGACATTGCCGCGCTGGTTAAGTATGCGCACCTGTACAACGTGCGAATCTATGTCGCCCTCAATACCTTATTAAAAGACGAGGAACTGGCCGACACCGAGCGGCTGGTTTGGCAGCTGTACCGCATCGGTGTGGACGCCCTCATCGTGCAGGACATGGGGCTGCTCGGTCTGAACCTTCCCCCCATACCGCTTCATGCCAGTACGCAGACGGACAACCGCACCGTTGCCAAAGTCCGTTTTCTGGCCGAGGCCGGTTTCCGTCAGGTGGTGCTGGCGCGCGAACTCTCGTTGGAACAGATACGTAAAATTCACGAGGAGGTTCCGCAAACCCCTCTCGAAGTGTTTGTTCACGGAGCTTTGTGCGTGAGCTTCAGCGGACAGTGCTATGTGAGCCAAGCCTGTTACGGGCGAAGTGCCAACCGGGGCGAATGCGCGCAGTTTTGCCGGCTGGCGTTCGACATGGTGGATGCCGACGGCAGGGTGATAGCCCGCGACAAACACCTCCTTTCGCTGAAAGACCTGAATCAAAGCGAGGAATTGGAAAAACTGCTCGATGCGGGAGCTTCATCGTTCAAGATAGAGGGAAGGCTGAAGGATGTGGCGTATGTGAAAAACGTGACGGCTTATTACCGGAAACGCCTTGACGAAATTTTTAAACGCCGCCGCGAATACATCCGTGCTTCGTCGGGCACGGTGAAGCCAACTTTCCGTCCGCAGCTTGGCAAGAGCTTTACGAGAGGTTTCACCCACTACTTCTTGTACGGGCGGAATAAGGACGTGTTTTCTTTTGATACGCCGAAATCCCTCGGCGAGGAGATGGGTTATGTCAAGGAAATCCGCGGAAACTACATCGTTGTGGCGGGGGTAAAGCCTTTCAGCAACGGCGACGGCATTTGTTATTTTGACGAACGCGGCAAGTTGAAAGGGCTTCGCGTCAACCGTGTGGAGAACAACAAACTCTTTCCTGCCGGCGAGATGCCGCGCATCAAGCCGCGCACGGTGCTTTACCGTAATTTCGATCAGGAATTCGAGAAACTGATGCTGCGCAAGTCCGCCGAGCGGAAGTTGGCCGTCAGCCTCCGACTGGCGGAAAACCGTTTCGGCTTTACCCTGACCCTGACCGATGAAGACGATGTGCAGGTGAGTGTGGCGTGGGAAGCCGCCAAGGAACCGGCCCGTTCACCGCAGACGGAAAACATCAAGACGCAGCTGGGCAAGTTGGGCAATACTCCGTTCGAGCCTGTTCGGATAGACATCGACTTGACGGACAACCGCTTCATCCCCTCATCGCAACTGGCCGAGGCTCGTCGCGCGGGGGTGGAAAAACTGTTGGCCGCCCGTCGCATGAACTATCGGCAGGAAATCGGCGCGATGCCCGATACCTCGCACCCCTTCCCGCAAGCGGAACTCAGCTATCGGGGCAACGTGATGAACCGGTTGGCCGCCGACTTTTATCGGCGTCACGGCGTTACGGAGATAGCTCCCGCCTTCGAACGGAATGCCCCTGCCGGAGCGGTACTGATGTTCTGTAAGTACTGCCTGAGATACAGCATGGGATGGTGTCCGGTACATCAAGGCGGCCGTTCGCCTTTCAAGGAGCCTTACAGTTTGGTCAGTGCCGACGGCAAACGCTTCCGTTTGGAGTTCGACTGCAAGCATTGCCGGATGAAGGTGCTGGCGGATTACAGCTCCAGCGGCACTCCTTTGTAAAAGTCCAGAATCTTGCTTCGGAACAAATAATCGTATTTGGCCCGGAGGTGGTCGGAGAGAGACAGCATCCAGTTGGTACGCATTTCGTTGTATTCGGTGGCGTTGGCCTTTCCGTTGGCATACTTCTCGGCGGTCAGTCGGAAAGAGGCTTCCGCCGATTGAGTGGCCGTTTCGCTGCTCCGGTATTGGCTCTCGGCGGCAAGGGCATTGTAGTATGCCTGCTGAATTTCCTTGTAGAGTGTTTTCTTGCTCTCTTCCAGTTGCCACGACAGGGCGGTGCGCCGGATGCGCGCGCTCTTCACGCGGTTGCGGGTGGCGAAACGGTTGAACAAAGGAAGGCTGAGTGAAAATTGCAGATATTTGTTCATGTTGTGGTGCCACTGCGTGCCGAATCCCTCGTTCTCCATGCCTGCGATGTTGTAATAGTTCGTACCGATGCCGGCTCCGAAGGACAGTTGCGGATACCATGCGCTCTGTGCGATGCGGATGCTTTTGTCGGCCCCTTCCAACCGATACCGGGCCGCTTTGATGGAAGGCTTGCTCATCACGGCTTCGGCATAGACCTCATCGGGCAGCGTCAGCCGGAGCGCGACCGTTTTCACTTCGGGCGTTTCGATACGGAAACCGTCGGGGGAGGGGAGTTCCAAAAGCTGGCTCAAGTCGAGCAAGGCCAACTGATGGTTGTTGTCGGCCTGTACGGCAGACAGTTGGTCTTGCGCCAGACGCGACTTGGCTTCATACACTTCGGCTTCGGAGGCTTTGCCGTTCCGAAAGAAGGCGGCTTTGCGGTCGAGCTGCTCTTGGCTCATCCGCACTTGGTTGTGCGCCACTTTGGCCAGTTCTTCGTTGAACAACACTTGCAGATACAGCGAAGTCACTTGGATGCTGATGTCCTCTTTGGCCTTGTTCAGGTCTTCGACGGCGGCTTTCAGGTTCAGCTTGCTCAGGGCGATGTTGTTGGGAATCTGCATGCCGGTGAACAGCGGGATGTTGGTGCCCACCGAGAAGTTGGTGCTTCGGGTGTTTCGGTTGCCATACGTGTTGTCTGCTTGAAGGGCACGGCCGAAGTTGAACGACTGGCCTACATTGCCGTTCAGATTGGGCAACCGGCTCCATCGGGCGGTGCTCAGTTCCACTTCGCTTTGGTCGCGATCCGCTTCCTTTTGCTTGATGCTCAAATTGTGCTCGATGGCATGGGTGATACATTGTCTCAAATTCCATGCTTCCGGGGTTTGTGCCTGTGTTGGCTGAAAGCCGGTTACTGTCGCCATGCAGAGAGTGAAAAGAATTTGTTTCATACCTTAGGCTCCTTTCTGCGCGCCGCGCACTTTTTGATTGGTTTGTAAACCTTGCTTAATTTCTATTCGCAGGCCGTCGCTCATGCCGGTAGTCACCGCTTGGCGGGCGAACTTTTGTTCGGGAACACTGTCTGTCTGTACATAGACAAAGGTGGAATCGCCGCTGAACTCGATGACGCTTTCGGGCAGGTGAACCACCCCTTTGGCCCGTTCCAATGCGATTTCGGCATTGGCGCTGTATCCCGAACGGACGGTCACGCTGTCGGGCACTTGGATGGCGGCCTTTATCTCAAACAGATTGGCTCCGTTTTCTTCCACTCCTTTGGGGGAAATGTATTCCAACCGTGCGTCGAAAGCCATGTTTTGCAGTGCGCCGAGTGTTATTTTCACCGGCATTCCCTCGGAGAGTCGTCCCACTTCCGTCTCGTCGATGTTGCCGCGGAAAATGAGGTCGTTCATGTTGGCTACGGTCGCGATGGTCGTGCCATCGTTGAAGGTGTTGCTCATAATTACCGAATTACCCTCCTTGATGGGCACATCCAGAATCAGTCCGTCGATGGTCGAACGAATAAGCGTGCTGCTGAAAGATGCGCTGTTTTGAGTGATGCCCTCTTTCACGATTTGCAGGTTGTCCTTGGCGGTTTGCCATTCTTCGCGTGCC
Source organism: uncultured Phocaeicola sp. (assembly GCA_964469845.1). Taxonomy (GTDB): domain Bacteria; phylum Bacteroidota; class Bacteroidia; order Bacteroidales; family Bacteroidaceae; genus Phocaeicola. The sequence goes on along the minus strand of CAYXZF010000071.1, from coordinate 3,804 downwards.
TGTCTGACGTTTACTTCGCTCTTTTCGTACTCTTCGCTGCTGACCAATTTCTCTTCGTACAGTTTCTTCATGCGGCTGAAGTCCGTTTCGCTCTGTCGGGCGTTGATTTCCGCCAACCGCACCCGGCTTTCTGCCGAGTTGAGGGTTCCCAATTCGGGGATAACCTTCACTTTGGCGATGACTTCTCCTTTCTTGACGGTCTGTCCCGTCTCTTTGTACACCGCATCGATGATGCCCGAAATTTGTGGCTTAATCAGTACTTCGTCGCGCGGCTCAATCTTTCCGGTCGCAACGGTTGTCTTTTGTAAATCGCCGATTTCGGCTGTCAGTGTTTCATACTCCGGCAACTGGGGTTGTGACTTTTGATAAAGGAACACGAAAGTTCCCAGGAAAATGCTTGCTGTCAAAATAAGCAACGCTACTTTTGCATACTTTTTCATCTTGGATTTATGTTTTTATATTTTAAATATTCGGATGTTTCTGTTCTCGGTTCATTCGTCCCGTATCGCCTCTATCGGTTTGATGGCCATCGCCCGATAAGCGGGAGCCAGTCCGGCCAACATGCCCAATGTCAACAGGATGAGGCAGGCACCGACAGCCATCCAAAAACTGATTTGGAAATGGGCGCATGTCCCTTCTCCGGAGCTGACGCCCATCTCCAACATTTGCAGGATAAAGACGGCGAATGAAATGCCGGCCATTCCGGCGATGGCGGTCAGTACCATACTCTCGGACAAGATTTGACTCATGATGTCTCTCGGCTTCGCGCCGATGGCACGTCGGATACCGATTTCGTTGGTTCGTTCTTTCACCGTCACCATCATGATGTTGCTCACGCCGATGGCACCCACCAAAAGCGTTCCCAGTCCGACCATCCAGCTTAGTATCCGGATGCCGCGATACAGATTGTCCACCATGCTGAACAGTGCCTCGGCATTCAGGTGCATCAAGGCCCGTTTGTCGTCGGGATGAATCATGTGCGCCTGTCGGATGACCGTTTCTATATTCGGTTGTATGTCCTTGATGGAGCGTCCGGCCTTGGCGGTATAGCATATTAAATCAATGACGTTGCCTGTATTGTAGTGCTTCTGCATGGTACTGATTGGGACAATGATGGTGGTGGGCGGCCATCCGTTGATGCTCAAGTTTCCCGCGGAGTTATTGACACCGATGATTTGGTAATAAAGACCGTTTATGTTGATGAACTTTCCACACGGGTCGCTTCCATCGGGGAAGAGCGTTTCGTAGATTTGCTTGCCGATGACGCATACTTTTCGTTGCTCCTTCACATCGATGTGATTGATGAATCGTCCCCGGCTGATGGACGGTGCTTCTATCCGGGCATATTCGGGATAAATGCCTTCCATCGAACAAGAGTTGTGTTCTTTTTGGTCATAGCTGGCCTTGATTCCCCAACGGCCGATGCAGGGTGTCAGGATGTCGATTCCGGAAACCGCCTGTCGGATGCGCTGCAAGTCGGTCACCTCCAAGTTCCAATGCCTTCCCTTGCGGAAACCTTTGTAGGCTTTGCTTGTCTGTTCGGCTACGATGAAGCCCGAATTGCTGGCAAAGTTTTCAAAGTTAGACTCCATCATGTTTTGTATGCCCCGGCTGCCTCCCATGAGGGCTACCAGCATGAATATACCCCAAAATACACCGAAGGCGGTGAGGAAACTCCGGGTTTTGTTGCGTGTGATGGTGATGAGTATTTCTTCCCATCTGTCAATGTCGATTCTCATTGTCGGTTGATGATTGGTGATTTCTGAATAAAAGATAACATGTTCTTTTCTCCCCTTAACTTCTCAATGCTTCTATCGGTCGAATCATGACCGCTTTCCGTGCCGGGAAGAACCCAGCCAGCGTTCCGGCGATGATAAGGGTTAAGGTGGCTTGGATGGCGATGGAAAGATTGACGGTCGGATTGACGAAAACCGTGGTCGAGGCGACGCCGATGTCCAGTACTTGGTTGCCTGCCGTGGCGTTTGCGTATTCGGTGACGGCGATGCCGGCTATCATGCCGATGTAACCGAAGAAAGTCGTGATGGTGATACTCTCGGCGATAATCAGCGTCAGAATGGAAGAGGGCTTGGCGCCCAACGCTTTCCGGATGCCGAATTCATGGGTGCGTTCCTTGACGGTGATGAGCATGATGTTGCTCACTCCCACAATTCCGCTCAGCAACGTGAAAAGGCCGATAACCCAGATGGAGGTACGCAGCAGATTGCCGGCTGTTTGTTGCTGGAGGTACTGTTCAAAGCGGTTCCATATCCAGATGGCGCTTCGGTCTTCGGCGTCAAACTGCTTGACGGCACTTATGGTGCTCCGGTAATCTTTTTCAAACGCTTGAATACTTTCCATGTCGGTCAGGCCTTTGGTGAGGAATACCAGTGAGCCGACCTCTTCCCCTTTGTGATAGATTTGTTGAAGGGTGGAGTAGGGAAGGTAGGCCGTGGGATTCCCTTCCTGCATGGGTGTGGTATAGATGCCTACCACTTGATAGGCGATGCCGCCGGCGTTGACGTATTTGCCGATGGCGTTTTCGGCTTGGTCGTCAAACAGTTGCTCCGTTGTTTTTTCGTGTAGGATGATGACCTTTCGTTTCAGTTTCATGTCCGGTTGGTTGATGAATCGTCCTTTCGTCATTTTCAGTCCGTTTGTTTGGGGATAGTTGGGCATGGCACCGGTCAACTGGATTGTTATGTAGGCTTGTCCGTGACTCAGGTTTACGCCGCTTTGCCAGAGGATGGCGGCGGCATTCTCCACATGGTCGTCCATTTGCCGGGTCAGTTCCAATTCATTTTCTGTCAGCCGGACGTTGCGTCCCTCCTTCAGCCCTTTGTAGGGCTTGCTTGTGACGCCCGGCCAAATTTGGATGGAGTTCATGGCCATGTTTCCGCTTTGCTGCTCAAAGGCGTTGAGGATTCCGTTGCCGGTTCCCAGCAGGACGATAAGCATGAAGATGCCCCATGCTACGGCAAAGCCGGTCAGTGCGGTGCGCAGTTTGTTGCGCTTGATGGTTCCGTAGATTTCTTGTATAATATCTGTCATGGCGTTGGTGTTTTATTTCATCAGTCCGTTGATGCCGAAAGGTGAGGACGTATGGTTCGGATTCTCTTCAATACGTTCGATGAGTCCGTCTTTGATGTGGATGATTTTGTCGGTTTGGTTGGCCACACCGCTTTCATGTGTCACAACGACGATGGTCAGTCCTTCCTGTTCATGTAGGTCTTTCAGCAGCTGCATGACTTCGATGGAAGTTTTGCTGTCCAAAGCTCCGGTCGGTTCGTCGGCCAGGATGATTTGCGGTTTCGCGATGAGCGCACGGGCAATGGCCACTCGCTGCTTTTGTCCGCCGGACAGTTCGTTGGGCATGTGGTGTCCCCATTCTTTCAGTCCCAATTTGTCCAGATACTCCAATGCGAGTCGGTTTCGCTTCTTGCGGCTTACACCTTGATAAAAAAGCGGAAGGGCTACGTTTTCCATCGCATCCTTAAAAGGAATGAGGTTGAACGACTGAAAGATGAAACCTATCAGCCGGTTGCGATATTCGGCGCTTTTCGTTTCGCTCAGGTTCTTGATGAGTACGTTGTTCAAGCGGTATTCGCCCGAATCATAGTTGTCGAGTATACCTAATATATTTAAAAGGGTGGACTTTCCCGAACCGGAAGCTCCCATGATGGATACGAATTCTCCTTGCCGGATGTCGAGGGTAATTCCTTTCAATACATGCAATGGTGTTCCATTGTAGTAAGTTTTGTGGATGTTTTCTAAGTGTATCATTTGCAAAAAATGTTTTCTGTTTTT
>CAYXZF010000070.1:0-12933 GCA_964469845.1 uncultured Phocaeicola sp. | reverse complement strand
GTTTTACTGACCCAAAAGAGTGAAAATAGACAAAAAAAGAGCAGAAGTCTCTCGACCCGCTCATCTCCGGAAGAACCCCCATCTTTATGGGGTTCTTTTCATCTCGTCTTGTTATCCTTAATGATTCTTTTCCTTAAAAAACACTTTAATACCTGTTGAAAACAATTCCTAAAAACTCTCTTTCAATACCTCAATCTAATACCTTTTAATAACCTTAAAAACTTAATACTTATTTTATATTATGAATCTAAAAACTGAGTGGTTTCACAACCACGATGCAAAGGTACGTCTTTTGTTTTAATCTGCAATAGGTTAGGTGGTTAAAAACCTTCAAGATATGTTTTTCTTGATTTAAATCAAGAAAAACATATCTTGAAGTTGCTTAATTCGCCGGTTTGACCGGATGCAGACCCATTTTCTTCGCTTTTTCCAATAAGAAAGTGAAAGCGGCATCGTGCTCGTTGGGGATGACACCGTCTAATATGGCATCCTTGATGGAACTTTTCAGACTGCCGATTTCCCGGCAGGGAGCCAGGCCGAACACTTGCATAATCTCAGCTCCGTCTACGGGTGGCTGTAAGTTCCGGATACGGTCTTTCTCTTCCAAGTCTTTCAGCTTTTGGCGCACCAACTTGAAGTTGTCCAAGAAACGTTGCTTCTTTACTTCGTTCTTTGAGGTAATGTCGGCTTCGCAGAGCAACATCAAGTCGTCGATGTCATCACCGGCTTCGAAGAGCAGTCGGCGAACGGCAGAGTCGGTCACCACTTCATCGGCTATCACGATGGGGCGCATGTGCAGCCCAACCAACTTCTGCACGTATTTCATTTTCTCGTTCATCGGCAACTTCATCTTGCGGAAGATGTCCGGTATCATTTTCTCACCTATATAATTATGGTTATGGAATGTCCATCCGACCTTGGCTTCCCAGCGTTTGGTGCGAGGCTTGCCGATGTCGTGCAGCAAGGTCGCCCATCTGAGCCAAAGGTTGTCGGTGTGACGCGAGATATTGTCCAGCACTTCCAAAGTGTGGTAAAAGTTGTCTTTATGCGCCCGTCCGTTTCGGGTCTCGACACCTTGCAGGGCTGCCAATTCGGGGAAGATGAGCGGGAGCAGGCCGCAACGATCCAGTTCCACGAATCCCTTGGAGGGAACGGGAGAGAGGATGATTTTGTTCAGTTCATCGGCAATGCGTTCGCGCGAGATGATTCCGATGCGTTCTTTGTTGCGTTCCAAGGCATCAAAGGTCTCGTCGTGGATATAAAAGTTCAGCTGCGTGGCGAATCGGATGCAGCGCATCATGCGCAACGGGTCATCGCTGAAAGTGATATCCGGGTCGAGTGGGGTACGGATGGTACGTTCTTTCAGGTCATCCAGTCCTCCGAAGGGGTCGACCAGTTCGCCGAATCGTGCGCGGTTGAGGCAGACAGCCATTGCGTTGATGGTGAAGTCGCGTCGGTTCTGGTCATCTTCCAGTGAGCCGTCTTCTACCACCGGTTTGCGACTGTCGTGGCTATACGATTCTTTGCGTGCGCCCACAAATTCCACTTCCGTGTCGCGATATTTCACTTGCGCCGTGCCGAAATTGCGAAACACCGCGACGTGTGCTCCCCGTTCCAGTTTCTTGCCAAAGGCTTGAGCCATTTCGATGCCACTGCCCACCACTACCACATCGATGTCCTTCGAGGGGCGGTTTAAGAATATGTCGCGCACATATCCGCCTACAACGTAGCATTCCAGTCCCAGTTCATCGGCTGTTTCGGATATGAGTTGAAAAATCTTTCCTTTTAAATACTCTTTCAGTTCCATTTTCTGTTGTAATGATTTGCAAAAGTACAATTTTTTGTCCACGAAAGCACCAACTAAGCCAATTAAATTGTATTTTTGTCCTCACATTAAATGCTCAAATATATGAAAAAGATAGGATTATCGGCTCTGTTGGCCTTGGCGGTGCTTTCCGGCTGTGGCGACGGAGGAGAAAAGGCTGCTCAGTTGTGCTTGCAGAAGGCACGCGAAGCGTTGCAGCAAGAAAACTTCAACGAAGCAAAGTTACAGATAGACAGCATCAAGGTTCTTTATCCGAAAGCATTCGAAGCCCGCAAACAGGGCATCCGGCTGATGCAGCAGATAGATTTGCGGGAGCAGCGAAAGACTTTGGCTTATCTGGACAGCATGATGCAGGTGAAGCAGGCACAGTTTGACTCCATTCGGGAGCGATTTGTGCTCGAAAAGGATACCGCCTATCAGGAAGTGGGCAACTGGTTTTATCCGACGCAGGTGGTGGAGAAGAACCTCGGACGGTCTTTTTTGCGCGGACAGGTCAGTGAATCGGGCCAGATGTCGCTGACCTCTATCTATTGTGCCGGAGGCAGTTTGCACCACACGGCCGTAAGGGTGAGCGTGGACGATATGTTTGCCGAAACACCGACCTCGAAGGATAGTTACGAAACAACCGATTTGGGACGGAGCATAGAGAAGGCCGACTATAAATTGGGTGAGGACGGTGGTGTAGCAGACTTCATCGTGGCTCATCGCGACAAGAATATCCGGCTCCGATTTATCGGCGACAAAACCTATAACGCCGTCATGCAGAAGACCGACCGTCAGGCTATCGTCGAACTGACCGGCCTGGCTCGCATCCTCTCGGCGATGGAACAGATACGTAAGGAACAGAAAGAAGCGAATCTGAAAATTCAGTTCGTCACCCGCAAGATGGAAGAGGCTAAGGCGGAAGAAGCGGCGGAAAAGTAAAAAAGCGGTGGTAGTTACAACCGCTTTAATGCCAGCTTGATGACTTTTTCCACGGTCAGCGAAGGTTCTTCTTTCAGAATGGCACTGACCACCTTTTGCGAAGGAGCCTGCGCAAAGCCCAGCATCGTGAGGGCGGCGACGGCTTCTTCGTACGTTTCGGAGTGGACAACCGATAATCCGGTAAGGGTGCTTCCGGCAATGGCTTCCGTTCCGGTCGCGGGGATTTTGTCTTTCAAATCCACGATGATGCGCTGTGCGGTTTTCAGTCCGATGCCTTTCACGCCTTTCAGCAACTTGTCGTTGCCCGAACTGATGACGTTGCACAATTCGGCAGGAGAGAGGGCGGACAGAATCATCCGTGCCGTGTTTCCTCCGATGCCCGATACGGAGATGAGGAGCAGAAACAGTTCCCGTTCCTGCTTCGTGACGAAGCCGTAAAGTACATGAGCATCCTCCCGGATGGCTTCGTAGATGTAGAGTTTGACCGACTGCTTGCCTTGAATGGCCGAATAGGTGTTGAGTGAAATGTTTATTTCGTAGCCCAGCCCGTTGCAGTCTATCACGACCATAGCCGGTGCGATTTCAGCGATTTCTCCTTTTATATATTCTATCATGGTTGCATGTTTTTTGCAAAATTAGGACTTCTGTACGTTAAAACGGCATAGTTTGAAGATTATTTTGAAATTATTAGGTTTATCTGTCGTCAAGTGTGAATCGAAATGTTTATTTTTGTCCGATAATTTAGCGAATAGTCATTAAAAACGAATAGGAAAATGAAAAAAATCAGAGCTGCCGTGGTTGGCTACGGTAATATCGGTAAATCGGTAGTGGAGGCACTTCAAGCTGCTCCCGACTTTGAAATTGCAGGTGTCGTTCGTCGAAACGGAGAAGAAAACAAACCGGCCGAACTGGCTTCGTATGAAGTGGTGAAGAGTATCAAGGAATTGAAAGACGTGGATGTGGCCATTTTGGCTACGCCGACCCGTAAAGTGGAAGAATATGCCAAGGAGATTCTGGAAATGGGTATCAATACGGTGGACAGTTTCGACATTCACACACAGATAACCTCCTTGCGCCGTTCGCTCAACGAGTCGGCTAAGGCAGGCAATTCGGTAGCCGTCATTTCTGCCGGATGGGATCCGGGCAGCGACTCGGTGGTACGTACTTTGCTCGAAGCCATCGCTCCGAAAGGCATCACTTATACCAATTTCGGTCCGGGCCGAAGCATGGGACATTCGGTGGCGGTTCGTGCCATCGAGGGTGTGAAGGATGCGCTTTCGATGACCATCCCGACCGGAACGGGTATTCATCGCCGCATGGTGTATGTGGAATTGGAAGAAGGTGCCGACTTCAAGGCGGTGGAAGCCTCGGTGAAATCCGACCCTTACTTTGTGAACGATGAGACTCATGTGAAGCAAGTACCTTGTGTAGACGATTTGAACGATGTAGGCCACGGCGTGAATCTGGTTCGCAAGGGCGTATCGGGAACAACCCACAACCAGCTGTTCGAGTTCAATATGAAGATTAATAATCCGGCATTGACCGCTCAGGTGATGGTGTGCTGCGCACGTGCCACCATGAAGCAGCGACCGGGATGCTATACCATGATTGAAGTGCCGGTCATTGACTTGCTGCATGGCGACCGCGAGGAACTGATAGCGCATTTGGTGTAATAATCTAATGTAAAGGACAGGAATAAGACATGTTGGCAAGTATTGTGTGGGATGTCGATCCCGTGATATTCGACATAGGAAGCCGTGGCATTCGTTGGTACGGCTTGATGTGGGGCTTGGGATTTATCTTGGCTTATAAATATGCCGAATGGTTGTTTCGCAAGGAGAATTACCCCGAAGCGTGGGTGGACAAATTGTTTGTTTATGCGTTGATAAGCGTGGTGGTGGGTGCCCGTTTGGGGCATTGCCTGTTTTATCAGTGGGATTACTATTCGGCCCATCCGGTGGAAATCCTGAAAATATGGGAAGGGGGACTGGCCAGTCACGGAGGTACGTTCGGAGTTATCTTTGCTGCTTGGATTTATTCCCGGAAGATAACCAAGCAAAGTGTGTGGTGGTTGTTCGACCGCATTATCCCCAGTGTGGCCGTGCTCTGCTTCTGCATCCGTTTCGGTAACTTGATGAACTCAGAAATCTTCGGTTTCCCCACCTCTTTGCCTTGGGGATTCGAGTTTGTCCGTTCGCACGAATGGCATCAGTTGTATGAGGGTCAGGCGTGTCATCCCACTCAGATTTACGAAATGCTTTATTGCCTTGTGGCGGGCGTGGTGTCGTATGTGATGTATCACAAGTTTCATTTGCAGAAGTACGTCGGCTTGATTACCGGTGTCAGCCTGCTTATCTTTTTCGGCACCCGTTTGGCGTTGGAATTTATGAAGAATCCGCAGGTGGCAGAGGAAGTCGGCATGACGCTCAATATCGGTCAGTTGCTCAGTCTGCCGCTGATTCTGTTGGGCGTTTATCTGATTTGGAACAGTCGCGTGGCTCGCGAGCGAACATCCGTATCGGGCAAGTGTTAATAAAAGGTATGATGAAACGTAGAATTTGTATTTTGTTGATGGTGCTGTCGGGGATAACTTCCTTGACGGCACAAAACATGAAGTCGGTATTTGTCGCGATGCCCGACTCTCTTACTCCGTTGCTCACCCGGGTGAACAAGGAGGATTGCATCGATTTCTTGGCAAGTAACATGAAGGCGGTGGTAAAGAACCGTGTGGACAATGAAACGGAAATGAAAGTGCTGACCGATGACTATCTGCTGATGCAGACTTCGTCTGTCGGTACGTTGGAGATGAAACTCTTGCCCTTGAACGATTCGGCCAAAGTGGTCTGTATGGTGCGAACGGTATGTGCTTCGGCTTGCGACAGTGAGGTAAAGTTCTACTCCTCCGACTGGAAAGAGGAGCTGGATGCACGCGCGCTTTTGACGCTTCCGGCTGCCGATGCTTTCTTCTTGCCGGGCGACTCGCTTTCTGAGGAGGCGCAGCTGGTTAGAAAGATGGCCGACATGAATCTGATGAAAGCCTCGCTTTCACAAGACGACACTTCGCTAACCTTTGTCTATACAACGCCGGATTATCTGAATCAAGACGACCGCAAGAAACTTTCGTCCCTGCTTCGGAAAGAACCGTTGGTTCGTCGGTGGACGAACGGGAAATACCAATAAACAATAAAGGGCTGCATGTCTGTGAACATACAGCCCTTTATTGTGAAACCTTCGAAAGGTTCAGAAATTACTTTTTCAAGCGGTTGCCGTAGCGGCTCATGAACTTATCAACACGACCGGCTGTATCTACCAACTTAGACTTACCTGTATAGAACGGGTGAGAAGTGTTAGAGATTTCCAACTTAACCAACGGATAAGTTTCACCTTCGAATTCGATAGTTTCCTTGGTGTTGCAAGTAGAACGAGACAAGAACATGTCGCCGTTTGACATATCCTTGAATACTACCGGACGGTAATTTTCTGGATGAATTCCTTTTTTCATTTCAGTATATGTTTTTTATTGTTATTATTGCTTGTTTTGGTAACAACACAATGTGTAATGGTTCATTTTCGGACTGCAAAGATAGGACATTTCTTTGGAAACAGAAAAGGAAACGCTTACTTTTTTTAAATAATGTGTTGTGAAGAATCTTTTTTACCTTGAAATAGGTGTTATCTAAACAGAAATCATTATTTTTGCAGAAGAAAATACGATTCACTAACATTATAAATTTTACAACAATGGTAAATTACAAAGAATTAGGCTTGGTGAACACTAAGGAAATGTTTGCTAAGGCAGTGGCAGGCGGATATGCAATCCCGGCTTTCAACTTCAACAACATGGAACAGATGCAAGCCATTATCAAGGCTGCTGTTGAAACAAAGTCGCCGGTTATCCTTCAGGTTTCTAAGGGTGCTCGTCAGTATGCCAACGCTACTTTGTTGCGCTACATGGCTCAGGGTGCAGTAGAATACGCTAAGGAACTCGGTTGCGAAAAGCCTGAAATCGTTCTTCACCTTGACCACGGTGATACATTTGAAACTTGCAAGAGCTGTATCGACTCTGGTTTCTCTTCAGTGATGATTGACGGTTCTCACTTGCCTTACGAAGAAAACGTTGCTTTGACCAAGAAGGTAGTTGAATACGCTCACCAATTCGATGTAACAGTAGAAGGTGAACTTGGTGTATTGGCAGGCGTTGAAGATGAAGTTTCTTCTGACCACCACACATATACTGACCCTGAAGAAGTAATCGACTTCGCCACTCGTACAGGTTGCGACTCACTCGCTATTTCAATCGGTACTTCTCACGGTGCTTACAAGTTTACTCCGGAACAGTGTACTATCGACCCGCAGACCGGTCGCATGGTTCCTCCTCCTTTGGCATTCAATGTATTGAAGGCGGTAGAAGAAAAGTTGCCGGGATTCCCCATCGTGCTTCATGGTTCATCTTCTGTTCCTCAGGAAGAAGTGGAAACCATCAACCAGTACGGCGGTGCGTTGAAGGCTGCTATCGGTATCCCCGAAGAATGGTTGCGTGAAGCTGCCAAGAGCGCTGTTTGTAAGATTAACATCGACTCAGACTCTCGTTTGGCCATGACTGCTGCTATCCGTAAGACTTTCGCTGAAAAGCCGGCTGAATTCGACCCGCGTAAATACTTGGGTCCGGCTCGCGACAACATGGAAAAGCTGTACAAGCACAAAATCATCAACGTGCTTGGTTCTGACGGCAAGTTGAGCTGCTAATTCATTATCTGTATAGATAAAAAAGAAGTGGATGCCCTCTTTCGGGAGCATCCACTTTCTTTTTTATAGTTTCTTTTTCCAGCATCGTCGTCGTTTGGTGAAGGTAGGGTTCAATGGTTTCCATTGTGTCAGTTCGCGTACATTGTCTTCCAGTTGAGGCCCGGTTTCCGCCCAACGGATACCTAACTTGTTATATATAGGTATAAGGTCGTCGAAGAAGAGTGCGTTCACACCCAGCATCTGGTAATCGGGTCGGACGGCGATAAGCAGCATCTCGGCGTTGTCTTCCGGTTTCCACTTCAGTGCTTTCAGCAGATGATACCAACCGAAGGGGAAGAGGCGGCCTTTGGCTTTGCGCATGGCGAGGGAAAGGCTGCACATGGTGACGGCTACGCCCACCAATTCGCCCGCTTCGTTTTCTACGATGGGCATCAGTCGCTTGTCGATGAGCGGCAGATATTGCTTTACAAAGTTGTTTATCTGTTTGGGAGACAATTCGGTGAATCCGAAGATGGGCGCATAGGCCGTGTTCAGCAGTTGGAATATGCGGTGTCCATAGTCTCCTCGGGTGATGTCGTTGTCGGTGATTTTTCTGACTTTAAGTCCGAACATTTCTTTGGAGAGACGTGCTACCCGGGCGTATTTCTTGGGGGTGGCCGGCGGCACGGAGATGCGTATTTGTACCCAATCGACTTCTTTTTCGTAGCCGAGCGCTTCCATGTGGCGGGGATAGTAAGGGTGGTTGTAGAGGGTGTTCATAGACCCCATTCGGTCAAAGTCTTCGATGAGCATTCCTTCCTTGTCGAAGTCGGTGATGCCCATCGGTCCTTGGATGGTGTCCATACCTTGCGACTTTCCCCATTGTTCGACGGCTTGAAGCAGGGAGGCGGATACATCGGTGCGGTCGATGAAATCGAAGAAACCGAATCTTACGTTGCGTGTCTGCCATCTTTCGTTGGCGCGATGGTTGATGATGCCTGCTATGCGTCCCGCGATGTTGCCTTTTTCATCGTAGGCAAGGAAAGGGCGGATGTCGGAAAACTCCAGTCCTGCATTCTTTTCGGGATTGAACGTGTTGCGAATGTCCATTCTTAAATCCGGCACATAATAGGGGCAGTCGGCATAGAGCTTGTCTGTCATGGTCACGAAGTCTTCCATCTCTTGCTTCGTCTTTACCTCTTTAATTGTTATTCCGTTCATGGCGGCAAAATTAGTTTTTCTGCCGATGAAATATATGTTCGAATTGGAATTTAAAATGTTCAAGAAATCTGCGCTGCTTGATGTGGATATAAATAAGGAAATTTGGAATAGGAGGTTCGCTGCCGGACGAACGGGCATCAGAAAGACATTTTAATTGTCGCCCGAATGCCTCGCTTCTGTATGTCTTTGTGCGACAGGTAGTTCAGTCGCCATACATAATCTATGCGGACGGCGTTGAAGATGTTTTCGATGCCTATGCCGGCTTCCATATAGGGGGTACGCTCCATCTGATAGGTTCCTTCGGGGAAGGCGAACAGTCCTTCGCCTTGTGTTTGCGGATTGTTTTTGTCCGTCAGGTTGCCCCACAGTCCTCTGAAGCAAAACACTTCGCGCCATTTCAGCTTTTTGATGAGGGGGAGGCGGTTGAGGAGGTTGCCGTTCATGTAGTAGGTCAAGTCCCACGAAGCATACTCATCGTTGATGAACTCAAGCGGATTCATGTTGGTGTACGTTTCGGGCTGGATGGTGTACGAGAGGTTGGCGTTGGGCAGAATCAGCAGCGGGTAAGGAACTTCCGTCCATACTTTCCCTGCTTTGACGATGGCATCGAGGTAGCCGAACGCCGAAAACCAGAAACGTTTTTGTATGCCGATGTCCGTGCGTTGGTAGTCGTAGTCGGAACCGAGAAAGTCTTTGGCGGACATGGTGTGGTTGAGGCTGAAAATCAGTGCGTCGAAAGTGATGGGGATGCGGTGATTGCGTGTTTGGTAGAACTTCTCGTCCTTTCCGTAACGGAGGTTGAGTTCAAGTTGGCTCATGTCGTAATGGTTGATGGGGTGAATGCTGCCGTCGGCTGTCATTCTACCGAAAGGGGCAAAGGGCGTGGCGTACTCCCGTCGGGTGCGTAAGGTGGCTCCGTAAGAGATTCCATTGTAATGTTCTTTAAGGTAGGCCGCTTCGGTTTGGCGCAGATAGGTGGCGCGCATGTCTTTCATGCGCTTGATGGAAAGGAGGAAATTGTCTTTGCCGGTGTTCAAGTATTGCTCGCCCAACTTGTTTACGTCGTACATGTACTCAAAGCGGAGGGAATGCCGGGGAAATTCCTTGCGAAATTCTTTTCGTTCGTTGAACGAATATTCCACGAGGAGATCGTATTTCGGCTTCTCGTCTTTTGTCCCGTAGGCGACATAACCGTCAAGGAAAAGATGCTTGCTGAAAGCGGGTGTGGTGGTACCTCCTGCTCTCATGCGGAATCCTTCGAGTTGGTTCCCGCCGAAAGAAGAGTTCATGGGACCCCACTCGAACTTGCTGTCTTCGGGCTTCTTGGCGGTGGCCATATAGCCTGAAAAGAGAATGGATATGGCCTTTTCGGTATAGTAGAACAAGGGTACGGAGCGGAGGTCTTTCATCAACTGATTCACCGTCTTAGGGTTTTTACGGACGGCTTCTTGCGGGCGGACTTCCGCCCAGAAACGCTCTGTTTGTCGGGTGGCGTCCTTTTCGGTGAGGACGGGAGCGGCGAGTTTGAATACTCGTTGCTCGTACTCGTTCGGTTCCTCGAAAGAGTGATGGGTGTATAGGTTCAGTCTTCGTGCATACATTCCTTTGGAGTTTTCCTTAAGTTTGAAGTTCACTTGAATGTCGTCCTTGGTGATAAGGCGGATACTGTCTGCCGTTCGCTCGAAGGTCTGTTCGATGGTCATGGAGGACACAAAGTTGAGGTTGATATCCTTGGGCACATTCAGTACGGCACGGCGTACGAAGTAAGTGGAGTCGAGGGTGACAAAGAGGTGCCCGGTGAAGCCGAATGTTTCGGAGTTGAAAGGAGCGAATCCCAAGTCCACGCACGGTTGGTTGTCCACCGTGAGGGTATCCATCAGATAGTATTTGTAGTAATTGGGCCCGATGGTGGAGAGCGGGCTGACGAAACGTTGAAGAAACAGGGGAATGTCGTTTCGGAAAATATCCACCTCCTTGAACACTTCACCGAGGAACTGTTCCATTCCGTCTTTCGACAGCATTTCATCGATGCCGGAAGAAGTGACACCCTTGACGATACGCTTTTCCGACTTCGGCTGCTTGCGAAATAGCACGCTCTCGGCCTTTTCCTTTTCCATGACGGGAAGGATGGTGGTGCCTTCCGCCAGTGTGTCTACATATTCGCCGAGGAATTTGAACTTCCCTTTCTCTTTGGCTTGATATTCGTTCAGTCCTACAATGAGTTTCTCGTATTGCTCGTAGCGGTAGAAGTCCCGGCTGCGAGGGTCGTTCTGATTACGCCGCTCAATCATTTGTTTCACAAAGCGCACGGCGGGGTTGTCTTTTTTGCTGTATTTCTCTTTCGCTGGCTTGACTACCACTTCTTGCAAGGCGATTCCGTCGGGAGACAAGCGTATGTCCATCCGATGATTGCCCGAATTCGGATGGATGCGCAGGGTGTGGGTACTGTAACCGAGATAGGATACTTCCAGCGTGCGTTCCCGATCGGGTATCGGGAGCGAGAACCGTCCGTCCGTATCCGTGGAAGTACCTATGGTCGTTCCCTTGAATATCAATGAGGCGAATGGGAGGGGTTCTCCCGTGATGGAGTCTGTTACGATGCCATACAGGCAGTCCGTTTGGGCGTATCCGCGGCAAGTTATCCAAATAATTGCCATCCAAATAATCGTCATTCTTTTCATGACTGCAAAAATAAAACTTCCATCGGAGTGAAAGATGTTCCAAATAGGGGGTAGTATGTTCAAGAATTACGCTCCTGTCATGTCGGACAGGAATGTGGAAATTTGGAATACCGATGCGGAAATGGATGCTTTTTCGGTGAATGTGTTAGAAAAATTGTAAGTAAACACCGTTATAGCGGTAAGTATTTGAAGCGGGTGTGCAACTATGGCGACATAGTAACACACCCGCTTGACATTCTCTATCCTTCGCTGATGCGGTCAGCGAAGAGAGGGTATATTATTACAATTCACGTCCGATGATTGCGGCACGGATGTTGGTGTTGGCTTAATCATCGATACTGGTGTTGTTCTCTTCTTTAAAGGTATAAGAAGTGATGTCGGTATCCGATTCGTAGATAGTGCGGCTGATGAATGTGTTGCCTGAGATGGTAACTTTGCTGTCCGATTTCAATTCACCGGCATTGAAGCCCGGCTTCTTGCTGGCGTTGAAAGTCGAATTTTGGATGGTTACGTCTACGGAGGCTCCTTTATATTGGTGTGCTTTCACACCTCTGTATCCCTTGAATGTACAGTTGTCCACTGTTACCTTTCCGCCGGCACACCAAACGGCGTAGTCATCTTCGTCGTTGTTGGTGAATGTACATTGGGTAAATGTGGCGTTGGCTCCGTCCATCAACTGGATGCCATTAATGATGGTACAATTCTCAAATATCACTTTGCCGCTGAATTTGGGGTATCGCCATTCCCAAGCTTTTCCGTTCGGATCGTCCGGAGCGGATACGTTGTCGGTGATGGTCAGATTCTTGAAGGTCAGTGTCTTTCCTTCTTCGGGTTGGATGGTGGCGTAGCTTGTTCCCGCAATGTTCAGGGTCGATTCTTCGGCGTCCAAACCGGCTATTTCGGTCGCTTTGATTACCATGGGGCCTACGGCGCTTGTGCCTCTGTTTACTTTAGAAGTGAGTGAAGTTTTCTTGCTCACCGCTACGGAGGCATCGGCGGTCATTACCATATTGTCAATAGATACAGGGTGATTTTCCGAAGAAACTTTTTCGATGTCTTTGTCTAAGCCGTTCGGTACGTTTGCGCCCTCTTCCACGATGAGGTAGATAATCTTCGTGTTGGATTGGTGACGTTCTATTTGCTTCAGCGTCGCTCCGCGCAGTACCTTTACGTTTCCTGCTTTGATTATCAGCTTGTTCACAATGACTCCTTTGCCGATAACCAAGGTGTTTTCCGCTGTCTCGGCAGTCACTTCGCCGTAAGTGGTCGATTCACCATCGGCATCCAATGTGACGGTTGAGTTCGGCAGATTGATGTTGAAGTTGTTTTCGGAATTGTTATCGGAAGAAGCGGTGATTCTCACTTCTCTGGATTCGTTGGTGATTCCTCCTTGCTGTGGAGCGTTGATGCTAACGGTCGTTCCGGTAGGAATGCCGGCGAATGCCAACGCGGTCGGCTTGTTGTCATTTGTATTCGTTTGTGACGGAAGTGTAATGGTCGGAGAGCTGCCGTCGCTTGAAGAAAGGGTGACGCTCAACGAAGTATTTCCGTTATTTA
>CAYXZF010000069.1:0-13352 GCA_964469845.1 uncultured Phocaeicola sp. | reverse complement strand
TCAAAGTGGGTGTCAGCTTCTCCTCCGATACGGGAACGGTGGACGATTGGAAGGTGGAATAATCGAAAGTACAAAAAAGAATTTGATTATCTAATTAGAAGTTTTTTTATGACACAAGCATTTAATCACATATCGGCACTATATTTCTACAAAAAAACGATTCAAAACAAGCGGTTCGACCAAACAATCCGGTCGCCAAAAGCATTTTGTAATTAGAAGCGGCCGGTTCGTTCAATTAATTCGCCGGAAGGAACTCTCTTTTTCAAAAAAATGACTAACATTGCCGATTCAAATGCGAATGCAAGGAAATGAAAGGATTTGTCAGACATATCTGTTTGCTGCTCTTGATGGTATGTGCAGCCCTTGCCACTACCAACCAACAAGAGGAGATGGCGTTGCCCGAAGCGATACCATGCAACCTATCATATACAACCTGCCTGCAAGCACAGCATCAACCGGATCGAAAGACCATCGCACACCTATGCGCCGAAAACATCGCCACCCCGGCGAACGCACTCATACAGCAATCGAGCCATTCCTCTTTCCTCGCAAAATTCAAATGCCTCACCCCCGAAGCTAAAGCCGAGGAGAAAGCCCGACAAACTTTCTATTACAAACGGGAAAACAATCCATACGTCCAATTGTTTCACCTCCATGCCATAGATTATTACATCTATACGTTGGAGCACATCATCATTTAATTCAACGATAGACGCAGCACAGTCGATCCGACGACTACACGGAAAATAATCATTCAAAAAAACACCTTTATATGTACTTAACACTCTTGGTTGTCGTCATCTTGACGGCAATCGCATTGGTCGCTATGGCGCTCGGCATAGCCGGCGCCCTCTCGCCCCGTTCGTTCAATCCTCAGAAAGAGGAAGCCTACGAATGCGGCATCCCCACACGCGGAAAATCGCGGATTCAGTTCAAGGCGGGCTATTACCTGTTCGCCATCCTGTTTTTGATGTTCGATGTGGAAACGGTTTTCCTCTTTCCATGGGCAACCGTAGTGCAACACCTCGGCATCTACGGACTTGTCAGCATCTTGTTCTTTTCGGTCGTCCTGATTTTAGGCTTGGCATACGCCTGGCGGAAAGGAGCGTTGGAATGGAAATGAAACGACCGGTCATTAAAAGCATCCCCTACGAACAATGGAAAGACAATGAGTATCTGGAAGACTTGGTGCGCCGACTAAACCGAAACGGTACAAACGTGGTAGTGGACTGCCTGGATCACCTCATCAATCAAGCGCGCAGCAACTCCCTGTGGCCGCTCACATTCGCAACAAGCTGTTGCGGCATCGAGTTCATGGCCGTGGGAGCCGCACGATACGACTTCGCACGCTTCGGATTCGAAGTGACGCGGGCCAGCCCCCGACAAGCCGACATCATCATGGTGGCAGGCACCATCACCCACAAGATGGCACCGGTACTGAAACGCCTCTACGACCAGATGCCCGACCCGAAGTATGTAGTGGCCGTGGGCGGATGCGCCATCTGCGGCGGACCGTTCAAGAAAAGCTATCACGTGTTGCAAGGCGTGGACAAAATTCTGCCCGTAGACGTGTACATCCCCGGATGCCCGCCACGCCCCGAAGCCTTGCTCTACGGCATGATGCAATTGCAACGAAAAGTGAAACTGGAAAAATTCTTCGGTGGAGTGAACCGGAAAGAGAAGAAAGAAGAACAAAGGAAGAAAACAAAATTGGAAATATGACACTGATAGAACCTGAAAAAATACATCAAGCACTGGCGGAACTCCGCTCCCGGGGCTATGACTTCCTTCGCTCGCTCACCGGAATGGACTGGGGAGAAGAAGGACTGGGCGTAGTGTACCACTTAGAAAACACCCGGACGGGAGAGAATACCGTGGCAAAAACAGCCACTCCAAATCGGGAGAATCCCGAACTGCCCTCCGTGTGCGACCTTTGGAAAGCCGCCGAACTCAACGAGCGCGAAGCATACGACTTTCTGGGCATCCGGTTCATCGGACACCCGGACATGCGACGCCTCTACCTCCGACAAGACTGGATAGGGCATCCGCTGCGCAAGGACTATGACGAAAGTCTGAACCCGCTCCGGATGACCAACGAAGAACCGGACGACGATACGCATCACTACGAGGAATTGTCCGATGGAAGCGTCGTCGAAAAGCAACACCGTCTCTTCGACAAAGACGAATACATCATCAACATCGGTCCGCAACACCCCGCCACCCACGGTGTACTCCGCTTCCAGGTTTCGCTCGAAGGAGAAATCATCCGAAAACTGGACCCGCACTGCGGATACATCCACCGAGGCATCGAAAAAATGTGTGAAAGCCTCACCTATCCGCAGACATTGGCACTGACCGACAGGTTGGACTATCTGGGCGCACATCAAAACCGTCATGCACTGTGCAGATGCATCGAGCAGGCAATGGGCATCGAAGTGAGCGAACGCGTACAATATATCCGCACCATCATGGACGAGCTGCAACGCATCGACTCGCATTTGCTCTTCTTCTCCTGCCTCTGCATGGACCTTGGCGCACTGACAGCCTTCTTCTACGGTTTCCGCGACCGTGAAAAGGTGCTCGACATCTTCGAAGCCACTACCGGAGGTCGCCTCATCCAGAACTATAACACCATCGGCGGTGTACAAGCCGACATCGCTCCGGACTTCGTAAAAAAGGTAAAAGAATTCATCTCACAGATGCGCCCGGCACTGAACGAATACCACGAAGTGTTCACCGGCAACGTCATAGCCCACGGGCGATTGGACGGTGTAGGCGTACTGAGCCGCGAAGATGCGATATCGTTCGGTGCCACCGGAGGCACAGGACGAGCCAGCGGATGGGCATGCGACGTGCGCAAACGTCATCCTTACGCCATGTACGACAAGGTAGACTTCCGGGAAATAATCCGCACCGAGGGCGACTGCTTCGCCCGCTACATGGTACGCATGGACGAAATCGTACAGAGCATGAACATCATCGAGCAACTCATCGACAACATTCCCGAAGGTTCCATTCAAGAAAAGACGAAAGCCATCATCAAACTGCCCGAGGGTAGTTGGTACAGTGCAGTGGAAGGCAGTCGAGGAGAGTTTGGCGTCTACCTCGAAAGCCGGGGCGACAAGTATCCCTACCGACTGAAGTTCCGCAGTACGGGACTGCCCCTTGTATCCATCATGGACACCGTGTGTCGAGGATCCAAAATCGCCGACCTCATCGCCATCGGCGGAACAGTGGACTATGTAGTGCCCGACATTGACAGATAATATACATTCTAATTCAATCTATTTATGTTCGATTTTAGTATCATAACCCAATGGATACACCGCCTGCTTACCTCTTTCCTGCCCGAAGGAGCGGCGGTGTTCATCGAATGCGCGGCCATCGGCGTTTGCCTTTTGCTGGGCTATGCCCTCATAGCCATCCTCATGATTTTCATGGAGCGAAAAGTCTGTGCCGCTTTCCAGTGCCGCCTCGGCCCGATGCGTGTAGGTCCGTGGGGAACCCTTCAGGTCTTTGCCGACGTGTTCAAGATGCTGACCAAAGAAATCATCTCCATCCGACACTCGGACAAGTTCCTCTACAACCTGGCACCCTACATCGTCATCATCGCCTCCATCTTGTCATTCAGTTGCCTGCCCTTCAGCAGGGGAATGGAAGTGCTCGATTTCAACATAGGCATCTTCTTCCTTATGGCCGCATCAAGCATCGGCGTGGTGGGCATCCTGCTGGCCGGTTGGAGTTCCAATAACAAATACTCGCTCATCGGTGCCATGCGAAGCGGTGCACAGATGATTAGTTACGAACTCTCCACCGCTATCAGCCTGCTGACCATCATCGTGCTGACAGACACCATGCAGTTTTCTGAAATTGTAGCCCGACAAGCCGACGGATGGTTTCTGTTCAAAGGACACCTCCCCGCATTCATCGCCTTCGTCATCTACCTCATTGCGGGCAATGCCGAAGTGAACCGCGGCCCGTTCGATCTCCCCGAAGCAGAAAGTGAACTGACCGCCGGTTATCACACCGAATACTCGGGCATGCACTTCGGACTGTTCTACGTGGCGGAGTTCGTGAACTTGTTCATCATTGCCGGTGTGGCGTCCACCGTCTTTTTGGGCGGCTGGATGCCGTTGCACATCCCCGGATTGGAAGGCTTCAATACGGTAATGGATTACATTCCGGGCTTTGTCTGGTTTTTCGGAAAAACTTTCTTCGTGGTATGGATTCTGATGTGGATCAAGTGGACTTTCCCTCGCCTGCGCATCGACCAGATTCTGACATTGGAATGGAAATACCTCGTTCCGATAGGACTGCTCAACCTGCTGCTGATGGTTATCATTGTCGTTTTCGATTTGCACTTCTAACAAAATGAAAAAGAAAAAATCATACCTAAGAGGACTGATGCACGGCATCGGTACCTTACTGACCGGGATGAAAGTCACCGGACGTGAGTTCTTCACGAAAAAAGTGACCGAACCATATCCCGAAAACCGCGACACACTACAGATATCGCCCCGATTTCGAGGACGCTTGGTGATGCCCACCGATGCGGAAGGCAAGCGCAAGTGCATCGCCTGCGGACTGTGTCAAATGGCCTGCCCCAACGACACCATCCACATCACAAGCGAAAGCGTGACCGATGAGAGCACGGGCAAAAAGAAGAAAGTGTTGGTTAAGTACGAATACGACCTCGGCGCGTGTATGTTCTGCCAACTGTGTGTGAACGCCTGCCCTCATCACGCCATCGAGTTCTCCAACGAGTTCGAGAATGCCGTGTTCAACCGTACAAAACTCATTATGGATTTAAATAAAGATTAAGAAACAAGATGATAACATTGAATTTAATCGTATTCATCGTACTGGCGATGTTCATCTGTATTTGCTCGGTGCTGGCGGTGACCACCTCGCGCATTCTGCGTGCGGCCACCTACCTGCTCTTTGTGCTCTTCGGAACAGCCGGCATTTACTTTCAGCTCCACTACTCCTTTTTGGGATCCGTTCAGCTGCTTATCTACGCCGGAGGCATCACCGTGCTCTACGTGTTCAGCATTCTGCTCACGTCCGACCGAAGCGACAAGGCCGAACCGCTGAAAAGCGGAAAGATGATGGTCGGACTCCTTTCCACACTGACAGGACTGGGACTCTGCTTGTTCGTGATGCTGAAACACAAGTTTCCATCCTCGCGTTTCGTCGAGGGGGAACTGGATATCCGCACCATCGGCTACACCCTGATGGGCATGGAGAAATATCAATATGTATTGCCCCTTGAGGTCATCAGCATTTTGTTGCTGGCCTGCATCGTGGGCGGAATTATGATTGCACGTAAAAGATAAACGCTTATGATACCTATGGAATTTTATCTGGTGGTTTCCACCTTCATGATGTTTGCAGGCATCTACGGGTTCTTCACTCGCCGAAACCTGCTCGCCATGCTTATCAGCGTGGAACTCATCCTGAACTCGGCAGACATTAACTTTGCCGTGTTCAACCGTTTTCTCTTTCCCGGACAACTCGAAGGGCTGTTTTTCTCCATCTTTGCCATCGGAGTGAGCGCGGCCGAAACGGCGGTGGCGATTGCCATCATCATCAATATCTATCGCAACATCCGGAATATCCAAGTCAAGAACTTGAACGAGATGAAGTATTAAGAATAAAGCATTAAGTCATTCAGATTATGAACTATACAATTCTAATCCTCCTCCTGCCTTTCATCAGTTTTCTGACACTTGGACTGGCCGGAATGCACATGAAGCACCGGACGGCAGGAGCTATTGGCACCGCCTCCCTGTCAGGAGTGACCATTCTGTCGTATTTCACGGCGTTCGATTACTTCACCGCAGGCCGCACGGCCGAAGGAGTCTACCCCACTCTCATGCCTTACAATATGAAATGGTTGCCGTTCACCGATACGTTGAGCATTGACATGGGCATCCTGCTCGACCCCATCTCGGTACTGATGCTGGTTGTCATCTCTACCGTCAGTCTGATGGTACACATCTATTCCTTCGGATACATGAAGGGTGAACGAGGCTTCCAACGCTACTACGCGTTCCTGTCGCTCTTCACCCTGTCGATGCTGGGACTGGTAGTCGCCACCAACATCTTTCAGATGTATGTGTTTTGGGAACTGGTGGGTGTCAGCTCATACCTGCTCATCGGTTTCTATTACTCAAAGAAAGAAGCGGTGGCTGCCGGTAAGAAGGCGTTTATCGTGACCCGTTTCGCCGATTTGGGTTTCCTCATCGGCATCCTTATTTACGGTTATTACGCCGAAACCTTCTCATTCACTCCGACACTCGAAGCCTTGGCTGCCGCCGGCGTCCTGCTACCGTGGGCACTCGGACTGATGTTCGTGGGCGGTGCCGGCAAGAGCGCGATGTTCCCGCTGCACATTTGGTTGCCCGATGCGATGGAAGGCCCTACTCCCGTGTCCGCCTTGATTCATGCCGCCACGATGGTGGTCGCCGGCGTATATCTGGTAGCCCGCATGTTTCCGATCTTCATCGGTTATGCACCCGATCTACTCCCTTGGATTGCTTATGTGGGGGCGTTCACGGCGTTTTATGCGGCAAGCGTGGCCTGCGTACAGAGCGACATCAAGCGTGTGCTGGCCTTCTCCACCATTTCGCAGATTGGATTCATGATGGTGGCTCTGGGTGTCTGCACCTCGGCCAATCCGCATCACGGCGGATTGGGTTACATGGCCGGTATGTTCCACCTGTTTACTCACGCCATTTTCAAGGCGTTACTGTTCCTTGGTGCGGGCAGCATCATTCATGCCGTACACAGCAACGAAATGAGTGCGATGGGCGGTCTGCGCAAGTATCTGCCGATTACCCACATCACCTTCCTTATCGCCTGTCTGGCCATTGCGGGCATTCCGCCGTTCGCCGGTTTCTTCTCAAAGGATGAAATTCTGACTGCCTGCTTCCGGTTCAGTCCCGTTATGGGTTGGGTGATGACAGGCATTGCCGCCATGACGGCATTCTATATGTTCCGTTTATATTACTGCATCTTTTGGGGAGGTGAAAACCGGGAACTACACGCCGAGCACATTCCTCATGAAGCTCCGGTAAGCATGACTTTTCCGCTGATGTTTCTCGCCGCGGTGACTTGCGTAGCGGGCTTTATTCCCTTTGGAGAGTTCGTGAGCTGTGACGGACAGCCTTATCGCATTCATCTTGACACACAGATAGCCGTGACAAGCATCGCCGTCGCAGCATTGGCCATCGCATTGGCCACGTGGATGTACCTGCGCCCGCAGCAACCGGTAGCCGACAATTTGGCAAAGCGTTTCAAAGGTCTTCACACCGCCGCCTACCGACGTTTCTACACAGATGAAGTCTGGCTGTTCGTCACCAAGAAAATAATTTTCCGTTGCGTCAGCGCACCGCTCGCCCGGTGGGACAAGCACGTCATCGACGGATTCTTCAATTTCACCGCTTGGGGCACACATGCAGCTGCCGATGAAATTCGAGGCATGCAGAGCGGTCATGTGCAACAGTATGCCATTTGGTTTCTGGCAGGAGCAATCGCATTGACGCTGATATTGCTTGTCTCTTAAAAACAACCGTTCGTTCAATGATTCACTTTAAAAGAAAAGATGATGAATATACTTAGTTTTTTCGTACTCATCCCCTTGTTGATGCTTGCCGCACTTTGGGTTGCCCGCAGCCTCAACCAAGTGCGCGGAGTGATGGTAACCGGTTCGTCCATGCTGTTGGCGCTGGCGGTCTGGCTCACCTTTGATTATATCGGCCTGCGCCATGCGGGCGCGACAGGCGAAATGCTCCATACCGCTTCCGTTACATGGTATGCTCCGCTGCACATTTGCTATTCCGTCGGTGTCGATGGTATTTCTATAGCCATGCTGCTACTTAGTGCCGTCATCGTGTTTACCGGCACGTTCGCCTCCTGGCAGCTGAAACGCCTGACGAAAGAATACTTTCTTTGGTTCACTTTGCTAAGCATGGGCGTGTTCGGTTTCTTTATCTCCACCGACTTGTTCACCATGTTCATGTTCTACGAAATGGCACTGATTCCGATGTATCTGCTCATCGGCGTATGGGGCAGCGGCCGGAAAGAATATGCGGCCATGAAGCTTACCCTGATGCTGATGGGCGGTTCGGCATTTTTGCTGATGGGTATCCTCGGCATCTTCTACGGAGCCGGAGGGGACACCATGAACCTGCTCGAAATAGCCGGCCGTCACATCCCCACCGAAATGCAGCGCGTGTTCTTCCCGCTGACTTTCCTCGGCTTTGGCGTATTAGGTGCGCTGTTTCCCTTTCATACGTGGAGTCCCGACGGTCACGCCTCGGCACCGACAGCCGTATCCATGCTTCATGCCGGTGTGTTGATGAAGTTGGGCGGCTACGGTTGCTTTCGCGTAGCGATGTATCTGATGCCCGAGGGGGCCGTGATGTGGGGAGACTTCTTTTTGATACTCACCACGTTTTCCGTGGTGTATGGCGCATTCTGCGCGGTGGTGCAGACCGATTTGAAGTATATCAACGCCTACTCATCCGTGTCTCATTGCGGCCTCGTACTCTTTGCACTTCTGATGATGACCCGCACCTCGTGTACCGGAGCCATACTGCAAACGCTCTCGCACGGCTTGATGACAGCCTTGTTCTTCGCCGTCATCGGCATGATTTATGGTCGTACCCATACACGCGACATCCGCCGGTTGGGCGGCCTGATGAAAGTGATGCCGTTTCTCGCCGTGGGATATGTCATTGCCGGATTGGCCAATCTCGGCTTACCGGGGCTGAGCGGTTTCGTAGCCGAAATGACCATATTCGTCGGTTCGTTTCAGAACAATGACTGTTTTCACCGCACATGCACGATAATCGCCACCACCGGCATTGTCATTACCGCTGTGTACATTCTTCGCACGGTGGGCAAAATACTGTATGGCGATGTGCAGAATAGCGACTTTCTGAAACTGACCGACGCCACTTGGGACGAACGCCTCTCCGTCGTCTGTCTGATAGCCTGTGTGGCAGGACTGGGACTCGCCCCGTACTGGGTGAGCAACCTGATTGGAGAGAGTGTGGAACCTATTGTTTCATTCTTCATAAAAAATTAAAAGATAATGGATGTTTGTTCTATCTTATCAATGCCTCAGGAGCTGAGCCTTATCACCGTATTCCTGCTCCTGTTCATTCTCGACCTGTTTCTGCCCGATGGGCAGCGACACCTGCTCCGCCCGGCAGCATGCATTTTGACGGGCATCTTGCTGACAGCAGGACTGTATACCGAAGAAGTGACACTGTTTGGCGGCATGTATCATTCCACTCCGATGGCTTCGGCGGTAAAGACCGTGCTCACGATGGGCACACTGCTCATCTTTCTTCAGACGGGCAACCAACTGAGCCGGACGGACGTGCGACACAGAGCCGGTGAATTTTACATTCTTACTCTCAGCACTCTCATCGGCATGTATTTCATGGTGAGTGCCGGACACTTTTTGCTGTTTTTCCTCGGCTTGGAACTGGCCGGCATTCCCATGGCCTGCCTCATCGCTTTCGACAAATACAAGGAGCACAGTGCCGAAGCCGGAGCCAAGTTTATACTTTCCGCCTTGTTCAGCAGCGGTCTGATGCTCTACGGCATCTCCATGCTCTACGGCACCGTAGGCACGCTTTATTTTGCCGACGTACCTGCCCGTTTGGACGGAAGTGCGTTGCAAGTGCTTTCGCTTGTGTTTTTCTTCTCCGGATTGGCGTTCAAGCTGAGTCTCGTGCCTTTTCATCTTTGGACGGCCGACACCTACCAAGGCGCACCTACCGGTGTAGCCGCCTACCTATCCGTTGTATCGAAAGGAGCTGCCGCTTTTGCCGCGATGGTTATTTTAGTGCGTGTGTTCGGACCGATGACAGGCCGGTGGAGCGAGATGCTGAGCATACTGATTGTCGGCACCATCACCATAGCCAACCTCTTTGCCATCCGTCAGAATCATCTGAAGCGATTCATGGCGTTCAGCAGCATTTCACAGGCGGGCTACCTTCTGTTGGGCGTGCTGTCGGGCACTCCGCAGGGCATGGCTTCGCTGGTCTATTATCTTGTGGTCTACGTTGTCGCCAATCTGGCCGTGTTCGGCGTCATCGCTTCGATGGAAAACCGTGCGCAGGGCGAACCGGAACGCACAGACTGCAACGGTTTGTATCAAAGCAATCCCAAACTTACCTTCGTGATGACGTTGGGACTGTTTTCTTTAGCGGGCATTCCGCCGTTCGCCGGATTCTTCGCCAAGTTTTTCGTTTTTGCCGCCGCCTTTCAAAGCGGACACCGCTGGGTGGTGTTCATTGCGTTGGTCAATACGGTCGTTTCGCTGTATTATTACCTGCTCATCATCCGCGCCATGTACATTACGCCCAACGATGCTCCCATCGCCTCTTTCCGCAGCGAATGGGGAATGCGAGTCTGTTTGGCGGTCTGTGTGGCGGGTATCGTGCTGTTAGGCATAGCCGGCAGCGTATATAGTTGGCTGAGCGATATGTCCGCCAATTTCTAACAGTTCAAACACAATGACAAGCGGGGAAGAACTCAAAACAAAATTCTTGTCTGAGTTCTTCCCGCTTGAATATGATAAGAAAGGGCTTTATTTCTCCAAATTTAAACATTATCCGATGAAGTATAGGCTTATTATAAGGAAAGAATAATCGTATAAAAAGAAACAAAATTGGTAGAATATATTATATATTAGTTATTTACATACTTTTCCGTTTTTATCTAAGAAAGCATATCAAGTAATGGTTTTAACGAAATTTTGTTGCATATTTGTTGCGTGATACAGAAAAATTTGGTAATTTGCAGCGTGAAAACAGGGGCAAATCTGCCTGTGAAAAGAAAAATATAAGGAAAGGGAAACATCATGACACGACCGAAGAAAGTACAAAAGATGAAAGAACCCGTCCGCATCCGTCAGCGCAAACTGGCTAACGGAAACATGAGCTTGTATCTCGATGTTTATGTAGGGGGTACGCAAGGTTGAATCTCTCGGATTGTACCTTGTTCCCGAATCGACACCGATATACCGCCAGCAGAACAACCACGCAAGACAGGTTGCCGAGAAAATCAAAGCCGAGCGCATCCTGGCATTGCAAAACCATGGTGTGCGCCAGTGAGACAAGGTGAAGCGGTCGTGTATAACGCTTGTGGATTTTCTGAAAGAGTATGAGCAGGAGAAATTCGGCTTCTCTATATCTACCCTCAAAGGCAGACGTGACCTGCGGCTGAAAATCGAAACGTATCTAAAAGAAGCCAACTGCCCGGATATTGTCTTGGCAAACGTGAATGTGGATTTTTGTCGTGGCTTCATAGACTTCCTGCGCTATGCGAAGAACGGGGTGCGTAAGGATGGCAGTGTCATCAGCAACGGTGCGGCTCATCATCATCAGGCGGTTCTGAACGGCGCGCAGAACAAAGCCGTGCGTGACGGCATACTATCGGCAAATCCGCTGAAGTCCATAAGTTCAAAAGAGAAGTATCAACCTACCGAAAGCATGAGGGAATACCTTACATTGGAGGAAATGAAAGCGGCGATGGCTGCGCCTTGCCCCCATGAGGATGTGAAACGCGCGTTCCTGTTATCCTGTTTCACCGGGCTTCGCCTTAGTGATGTGCGGTCACTGACATGGGGAAAGATTGTCAAAGCCCCCGATGGCAAGACCTTATATATAAGAATAAAGATACAGAAGACCCAAAAGCTGGTAAACGTGCCGTTATCAAAAGAAGCAGTCGATTGTCTTAATCCCGAAGAACCGATTTTCACATTACCGACAGGAACTTCTAACATTGAACGCAATATAGAAAAATGGATACAAAACGCACAGATAACCAAACATATAACCCACCATTGCAGTAGGCACACCTTCGCAACCATGCTGCGGACACTCGGTGCGGACATATACACCACATCGAAGTTGCTCGGTCATGCCAACGTGAACACGACCGCCATCTATGCAAAGATTGTGAATCAAAAGAAAGTGGAAACGGTCAATCTTGTAGATGACTTCTTTTCAAAGCAACCACAAACGGAGGGAAACAGATGAAAATAACGATACGGACACGGACATTGAAAACGGGAAGTCGCTCTATATACCTTGATTTCTATAAAAAGGGTAAAAGATGGAGCGAGTACCTAAACCTGTTTCTTGTGCCGGACGATGCACCCGATGCAAGGCGGCTCAATGAGGCGGCTATGGCAAAGGCAAATGAGATAAAGTCAAAGCGGATGCTTGGCATTGACGAGGACGAAACGGAGGAAGACAACGGCAATTCAAAGCAACTGCCCAAACGGATTTTTGCGGATTGGCTTGGCAACCATATCGAAGGAATTAGACGCAATCCGTCCTATTCTCCGGCAACGTACCGTAACTACCGCTCTTGTGTCAATATAACAAAGGAGTATTTGAAATATCGCCGCAGGCCTCGCTTCCTGATGTCGAAAATCGACAAGAAGTTTATTGTAGGTTTGCTTGACTTCATGAAGAATACTTACAAGAACACAAAATCGCCCGACAATCCAAAGGATATGTCACTCCACACGCTGCATCTGCACCAGAGTACGCTTGTACGTATGCTCAATGCTGCGGTAAAAGAGGGAGTGATGGATAAAAATCCTTTCTATGCTTTGGGTAGGCACGAGCGGATAGCCAAACAACAGGCCGAAAGGGATTATCTCACGAAAGAGGAGTTATTTGCGCTTATCGAGGCTCCGACTACCAATGAGACCACCAAACGGGCTTTCCTGTTCTGCTGCTTTACCGGATTGCGGTATAGTGATGTCTCCGCACTGACATGGAGGAATATAAAAACAGGTCAATGGCGGACTGGTCGTTTCAATCCAATCCATGCAAAAAACCAGGAAACAGGTAACAATACCTTTGAACCAGTCTGCGTTGAAATGGTTGCCAGACAGAAATGGTTGCAAGCCGGGACAAAAGGTCTTTGATATGACTTGCCTTAGTGCCTGCGACAGATATCTTAAAAAGATGGCTGCTGCCGCAGGGATAGAAAAGAATGTCAGCTTCCATACCAGCCGCCATGCCTTCGCTGTGCTTGCTTTGGCTTCCGGAGGAGACCTCTACACGGTTGGTAAGCTGCTCGGACATACCAGCATTAACTCTACACAAGTCTATGCCGATGTGGTGATGGAAACAAAAATTGAAGCAGTAAGTCGGATTTCTCATTTTTTCAAAATAAAATGAAAGTCCTTATTGCAATTTCACATTGATGGGCTCAGTAGCTTTTTAGTGGGGATAAATTTTTTCAAGAGCCAAAAAATATCGTAACTATTCAGCGATAGTATAGTGCCCTTAATCCACGACTGAAATATACTG
>CAYXZF010000068.1:0-13637 GCA_964469845.1 uncultured Phocaeicola sp. | reverse complement strand
TTTTTTTTGAACTTTTTTTATCGGATTCCGATTATTGCTTGTGTACCAATGATTTACGATTTGTTTTTTTTAGTCTTTTAAACCTTGCTTGAAGGCTATCATCTTGATTGCGGTTACTGCGCATTCATCTCCTTTATTGCCCAGACAACCTCCGGCACGGTCTTCGGCTTGTTGCATGTTGTTGGTTGTAATCAGACCGTAGATGACGGGAATGTTTCCGGTGGCATTTAAATGGGCGATGCCCTGAGTGGTGCCGGCGCATACGTAGTCGAAATGGGGTGTATCTCCACGTACAACGCAGCCTATGGCGATGACGGCATCCACTTTGCCGCTTTGGACCATTTGCGCCGAGCCGAAAGTGAGTTCGAAACTGCCGGGTACGTGTTGTACAAGGATGTTCTCGTCTTTTGCGCCATGAAGTTTCAAGGTGTGGAACGCGCCATGAAGTAAAGCGCCGGTGATGTTGTAGTTCCATTCGGAAACGACAATGCCGAAGCGCATTTCAGAGGCGTTGGGGACGGAGTTAAAATCGTAGTCGCTGAGGTTGTGATAAGCTGTTGCCATAATTGATTGGTTTATATTAAAAAGGCACGGTTGTAATCCGTGCCTTGTGGTTAATGAAAAAGGGAATAGTTCTTATTTTGCTGAAGCGCGTTCGATATACTTGTCAATGTCCATAGATTGGTATGAATTGAAGTATTTGTCTTTCACCGTCTGATAAGCATTGACGGCTTCGCTCTTCTTGCCTAACTTTTCGTAAATCTGACCGGCCTGAATCAAGTAGATGGGGCTGAGCGCTTGGCTGTCGGCTTTGCCGGCTGCTTTTACCAAAGTGGCGGCTGCCTTGTCCAACTGACCGAGTTGCGCATAGCAGTTGCCCAATGTTCCCATCAATGCGGGAGTTACCAGTTGGTCATCTGCATGGAACTTGTCCAGATACTTCACTGCATTTTCGTATTGTCCCAACTGTGCGTAGCAGATGCCTGTGTAGGCATTGGCCAACCGGCCGGCTGCTGTACCGCCGAACTTGTCGGCCACAGTCAAAAGACCGGCATAGCCCAAACTGTCGCCGTTCAAGGCCAGTTCATATTCACCGGCGTTAAAATACTGTTCGCCTCTGAACAAGGCTTCGCCGGCTTTCTTTTCGTTAGGTTCGGAAATGAAGTGCTTGTAGCCCAAAACGCCACCTACCAAGATGACGATGGCGGCGATGCCTGTCAAAAACTTGTTTTTGTACTTGATGATGAATACTTCGGAAGCACTCATAGCTTCTTCCAGATCCAAAGGATCCTGAGTGTGTCTTTGTTCTGCCATTTTTATATTTACTTTTATTATTTTATCAAGATAGTTTTCGGGCAGCAAAATTAGTCTATTTATGTGTATTTATGAAATTTGTAGGCACATTTTTTTAAGTATTCCCGATTTTATCTCTAATTTTGCAGTCGAAAACAAACGGATTGTTTATGATTCTGAAGCGAATTTCGATATTGAACTATAAAAACCTGGAGCAGGTGGAGTTGGATTTCTCTCCTAAGATGAATTGCTTTATCGGCCGGAACGGGATGGGGAAGACCAACCTGCTGGATGCCGTGTATTATCTTTCTTTCTGCAAGAGTGCCGGCCATCCGATAGACTCGCAGAACATCATGCACGGACAGGACTTTTTTGTCATTCAAGGCAGTTATGCGACCGATGAGGGAGATCCCGAAGAGGTGTACTGCGGGTTGAAGCGAAAGCAGAAAAAGCAGTTTAAGCGGAACAAGAAGGAGTATTTGCGGTTGTCGGACCACATCGGTTTTATTCCTTTGGTCATGGTGTCGCCTGCGGATGCGGATTTGATATTGGGCGGAAGCGAAGAACGTCGCCGTTTGATGGATGTGGTGATTTCTCAATACGATAAAGGCTATCTGGAGGCTTTGATTCGATACAACAAGGCGATGACCCAGCGTAATACCTTATTAAAAGGGGAGGAGGAGCCGGACAATGAATTGATGAATGTATGGGAGGAGATGATGGCGATGTCGGGTGAAATTGTTTATCAAAAGCGTTGTGAGTTTGTGAACGAATTCATTCCCATTTTTCGGTCTTTCTATTCGCACATTTCTCAGGATAGGGAATGCGTGAATCTTTCTTATGAATCGCATGCGATGAAAGGCGACTTGTTGCGGCAATTGCAAGAAAGCCGCGCACGCGACCGTATCGTGGGTTATTCGTTAAAGGGAGTGCATAAGGACGATCTGACGATGCTGTTGGGCGACTACCCCATCAAACGAGAAGGTTCGCAGGGACAAAACAAGACCTATCTGGTGGCCTTGAAGTTGGCGCAGTTTGATTTTTTGCGCCGCACGGGCAGTCATACCACTCCGCTGTTGTTGCTGGATGACATTTTTGACAAGTTGGATGCTTCGAGGGTGGAGCAGATAGTGAAACTGGTGTCGGGCAACAAGTTCGGACAGATATTCATTACCGACACCAACCGGGAGCATCTGGATAAAATCATGCGGAAGATAGATGGCGAATACAAGGTGTTTGCCGTGGAAAATGGAAGCATCGCCGAACGAAAGGAGGAAGCGGATGAGAAGGAATAACGCGGAGCAGATAGGGGACATGATTCGGAAGTTTTTCCGTCAGAACGGATTGGAGTCTCCTTTGAATGAGTATCGGTTGGTTCAGGCGTGGAAAGAGGTGGTGGGACCTGCCATTCATCGTTATACCGGCAATCTGTACATCAAAAATCAAGTGCTGTATGTACACCTGACTTCTTCCGTGCTCCGTCAGGAACTGATGATGGGGCGGGACATGTTGGTGCGTAACCTTAATCAGCAGGTGGGGGCGCAGGTCATTGTGAACATTGTTTTTTGTTAGAACCAACGCCCTTTCTCCGTCCATACTTCGTTCATTTTCCGGTCGAAAGTCTCGGTCGGAATGCGTTCTTGAGCTTGGAAGTGGAAGCAGACGCCGATGTTGTAAGAAGAAAGTTTCGGCAGCAATTTGTCGTAGTATCCTTTGCCTCGTCCGAGGCGGTTGCCGCTCCGGTCGAATGAAACGCCCGGAATGACGGCCAACTCAATCTCATCGTATCCGGTAAATACTTCTCCGGCGGGTTCTTCTATGTGGAAGGCACCCGGTCGGAGGCAGGACTTTCCGGTGTAACGGCAAAGTTCCAAGACTTCCCCTTTCACCACCGGAAGCAGAATCCGCTTCCGGCGGTGCCATTTCTCTATAAAGTTGTGCGTCTGTACTTCATCGGCCAATGAATAGTACAGTAAAACCGTTTTAGAAGCGATGAAACGAGGATGCTTTTCTATCTGCTCAAGCAAAACGGAAGAATGAAGTTTCAGCGTTTCGTCTGTCTGAAGGCTTTTCGCTTCTTTGATTTGCTTTCGCAGTTGCTTTTTCAGTTCTTTCATGGGGCTGTTTCGTTTGTTGTTCGGGAGCGGCGGGGAATGATTGGCCTGCTTCCAGTACTTCCAGTGCTTTCTGTACGGTGGGGTCGGACTGATTGAGGTATTGCAGATAGTCCTCCATGTTTAATACATTGTAAATGATGTTGCCATACAGGTTCTTTTCAAACAGTTTTTGCGACTTGTACATCAGAAGGTTGCGCCGTTTCAGACCTTTGCTTTCTGCGAAACGGGCGAATTTCTCCAGTATGTGCTGGGTTTTCAGGTACGTCAGCATCTCTTCGGCGGTGGTGTATTCTTGCAATTTTTGCCGGTTTTGGTCTGTATATTGAAAGGCGAACTGAATGGTCAGTCCGCGGTTCATGGCCATGTTGAAATAAGAGGTAATGCCTGTGGTGTCTTGCGGAACAAAGATGTCGGGCATAATTCCGCCGCCGCCATACACCGGACGTCCCAACGAGGTGTAGTAAATGTGGCTTTCGTCCTGCTTGATGCTGTCTTGCGAGAAAAATTCGCCATGTTCGTATCGGGTCAGGATGTCCAAATCATAGCTTTCGTCCTTACCTTTGTGATAAGGTTTCTGGATGCAGCGTCCTGACGGAGTGTAATAGCGGGCGATTGTCAATCGGATGGCCGAACCGTCGTTGAACTCGATAGGTTGTTGCACCAACCCTTTACCAAACGAACGCCGACCGATGATAGTGCCCCGGTCATTGTCCTGAATGGCTCCGGCAAAGATTTCACTGGCCGAAGCCGAACCTTCGTCCATCAATACGATGAGAGGCATGTTTTGGCTGCTTCCGGTTCCGTTGGAAGGATAGTCTTCTCGCGGAGATTTCCGACCTTCGGTATAAACGATGAGTTTTCCTTTCGGCAGAAATTCGTTGACCATCTGGATGGCGGCTCCCATATAGCCGCCGGTGTTTTGTCGAAGGTCGATGACCAGTCCCTGACAGTTTGCTTGATGCAGACGTGCCAGTGCGATTAACATTTCGGGGTAGGTCGTTTCGCCGAATTTATTGATTTTCATGTATCCGAATTTGTCGTTCAGCATATAAGCGGCGTCGATGCTTTTGACCGGAATGTCGCCGCGGATAATGGAGAAGTGCAGCAGATCTTTTTCACCTTGTCGGAAAATGCTCAGTCGGACTTCGCTGCCTTTCGGGCCTTTCAGTCGTTTCATGGCTTCGCTGTTGGTTACGATTTTTCCTACGAAAGCCGAATCGTCCACTTCCACGATGCGGTCTCCCGCCATGAGTCCTACCTTTTCCGAAGGGCCGCCGGGAATGACATTGTTGATGTGGATGGTGTCTTGTTGGATGGTGAATTGGATGCCGATGCCGCTGAAACTGCCCCGCAAGTCATCGTTTACGGCTTGGAGGTCCTTGGCGGGGATGTAAGAAGAGTGAGGATCCAGCTCTCCCAATATCTGCGGCATGGCGTTTTCTACCAACTCGCTCATATTGACGGTGTCTACGTATTGGTCATTGACAATGCGGAGCAGCGCGTTTAGCTTGTTGGAGGTAGGAGCGATAGAGTTTATTTTGTTTCCCGAAAAATGATGGGCATAGAATGTGCCGATGAGGATGCCGGCGACAATGCCGACGGCTGTAATGATGGGGATAAAACGGGTCTTTCGATTTTGATTCATGGTTTTATTCTTTAGAATTTATGTATACGACTTCGATGTTTGCTCTTTTCAGTAGTTCCAAACCGTCTTCCAACCGATACTTTTCAGAGTACACCACCCTTTTGATGCCGGCTTGAATAATCAGTTTGGCACATTCGATGCAGGGAGAAGCGGTGACATACAGTGTCGCGTTTTCACTGCTGTTTCCGGAGCGGGCTATCTTGGTGATGGCGTTAGCCTCGGCGTGGAGTACATATGGTTTGGTCACTCCGTTCTCGTCTTCGCAAATGTTTTCAAAGCCGGAGGGAGTTCCGTTGTAACCATCCGATATAATCATTTTGTCTTTGACAATCAGCGCGCCTACTTTTCGGCGTGTGCAATAAGAGTTTTCTGCCCAGATACTTGCCATGCGGATGTAGCGTTGGTCAAGTTTTAATTGTTTTTCTTTCAGTGTTTCCATGTTTCTTTCATTTCAGTTCGTGTCCCAGTTGAACATACGTTTTCCTGTCTTCGGGCGCCAGTTTCAAGTAGTTGCTGTCTCCTTTGTAAAAGCGGGCGTTTTTCAAGGCTTCGATGAGCTGTTTGCTTTTACCTGTCGGCGCAGTCGAAGTCTTGATGTTTGAAATCAGTACGGTGCGTCCTTTTCCGTCCGCTTCCCAGTTGGCGCTGAATGTTCCGTTGGCGGTTTTTCCTTGCACGCTTCCGTCCGGCAAGAAACTGACTGTCATTTGGTTCAGCACTTTAAAGTCTTCTTCTTTGGTGAAGACGGGGCGAGCGCCGTCGTTGGTCTTGTCCCAGTCGCCTCCGGTAAAGAAGTTGCGTACGTCCCACGTACCGCTGATGAAGATGGCGTCGATGTCGTCTTCGTCGTTACAGCTCCACAAGAAAGGAAGGAGCATGAATATATAAAGCCAATTTTTCAATTTCATTTTTGTTTCCTGTTTTTATTCGTTGATTATTCCGTTTCTTTTCAGCAAGGCGTCGATGCCCGGCTCTTTACCTCGGAATCGTTTGTAAAGAGTCATGGGGTGTTCGGTTCCTCCCTTCGATAACACATTTTCGCGGAAAGAGTTTGCGACTTCCTCATTAAAGATTCCTTTCTCTTTAAACAGCGAAAAGGCGTCGGCGTCCAACACTTCCGCCCATTTATAGCTGTAGTATCCGGCCGCGTATCCGCCTGCCATGATGTGCGAGAACTGGACGGTCATGCAGGTATCGGCAAGGTAGGGCAGAAGTTGCGCCTGTTTCCATGCCTGTTTTTCATAAGAGCGTACATCTCCATCGAAAGGTTCTGTGCGGGTGTACCAAGCCATATCCAGCAAGCCGAAACTTAGTTGGCGTATGCAGGCGTATGCCACATTGAAGTTGGAGGCGTTCACGATGCGTTGCACCAGCTCTTCGGGTATCGGTTCGCCGGTTTGATAATGTTTGGCGAATGTGTTCAGAAACTCTTTCTCGATGGCGAAGTTTTCCATGATTTGCGACGGCAGTTCCACGAAGTCCCAATACACGTTTGTACCGCTCAGGCTTTGATAGGTGGTGTCGGCGAACATGCCATGCAGGGCATGTCCGAACTCGTGCAGGAACGTGTTTACTTCCGAAAAAGTCAGTAGGGCGGGCTTGTCCGCGGACGGTTTGGTGAAGTTCATGGTGACGGATACATGAGGGCGGCTGTCTCCTTCGGCATCTTTCCATTGTTCTTTGTAATCGGTCATCCAGGCTCCCGAACGTTTTCCTGCGCGCGGATAGAAATCCGCGTATAACACCGCTAGATAACTTCCGTCCTTGTCATACACTTCGTAAGCCTTTACATCCGGGTGATAAACCGGAATCTCGGAGTTTTCTTTGAACGTGATTCCGTATAAGCGGGTGGCCAGACCAAACACGCCGTCGATGACGCTGCTCAATTCAAAGTAGGGGCGAAGCGATTCTTCGTTCAGGTTGAATTTCTTTTCTTTCAACTTTTCCGAATAATAGGCCCAATCCCAAGGCATCAACTCGAACTCTTCGCCTTCCGTTTCCTTGGCCAAGGCTTGTACTTCGTTTACTTCTTTCCGGGCTTCCGGAGTATAGGCTTCCAATAACTGATTCAGCAGTTTGTACACGTTGTCGCGATTTTCGGCCATCCGGCGAACCAGAACGAAGTCGGCAGCGGTCTGATAGCCCAACAGCTTGGCTCGTTCCAGCCGGAGGTTTACCAACTTTTTGACAATCTCCATGTTGTTGTACTCGTTGTCGTACGTGCATTGGGTGTTATAGGCCATGTAGAGTTGCCGGCGAAGTTCGCGGCGGGTGCTGTATTTCATGAACGGGATGAAGCTCGGCGCCTGCAACCCGACGATGTAACCCTCTTTCCCTTTTTCTTTGGCTGCTTGCGCATACGCTTCGACGGCACTTTCCGGAAGACCTTCCAGTTGCTCCTCGGTTAGCGGTAATTCGTAATTGTTGGTTTCTTTCAAGTTGTTTTGCGAGAAGCGCAAGGTCAGTACGCTTAGTTCTGCGGATATTTCCCTGAAATGTTTTTTTTGTTCATCGGTCAGGTTGGCTCCGCTGCGTATAAATCCGTCGTATGTGTTTTGCAACAGCATCCGGTCTTCGGGACAGAGTGAAGCGATGTCCGTGCTCTCGTATAGGTTTTTGATGCGGGCAAAAAGTTTTTCGTTGAGGGTAATGTTATTGTTGTGCTCGGATAACAGCGGCATCATCCGTTCGGCTATTTCCTGCATTTCGTCGTTGGTCTCGGCGCTGAGCAGGTTGCCGAAGATGTTGCTTACCCGATTGAGTAATTCGCCCGAACGCTCCAACGCCACAATCGTGTTCTCGAAGGTAGGAACTTCGGGGTTGTTGATGATGGCGTCTATCTCCCGGTTGTGTTCTTCCATGCCTTTCCGGATGGCAGGCTCATAGTGCGTGCTGTTTAAAAGATGAAACGGAAAGGTTTGGTGCGGGGTATGATAAGCCGTAAAAAACGGGTTCTTGCTTTCTTCCATATTGGTTTTATTTTAGAATTAAAGTTTCCGATAATTTTTCCATTGCCGGAATGAATATCTCTTTTCTTTTGAGCGTCAGCAGCTGTTGTTGTTGCCATTCGTTGAGTGCTCTCGAAACATTGATGCGGGTTTCGTGAATCAGTGTACCCAAATCTTCCATGGTGATTTGCAGCCATTTTTCTCCGTTCGGCTTTTGGCTTCGCACGGACAGGAAATGAACGAACTTCTCTTTCATATTGTCGCCCGGCGTTTCCCACAGTTTCAGTCTGCCGGCTTGACAGCGATTGCTCAGCATGTTCAGATAGTTGATGCGGAATATCTCGTAATGAATCAACTCGTTCAATATGTACGGTTTGTCGATGTTTAAGATTTTCACATCCGTATGCGCCCGATAGGTGGCGGTGTAGTGCGGGTTCATGCCGAAAGCGGAATAAGGCTCGATGATGAACGGCGGACCGATTACTTCGGAAAATTGGTAAATGTCCTGCTTGTCTTTGGTTTGTGCGATGAGTAGTCCGTTTAGCAGAAAGGAGAGCCGGTTGCAGCTTTCGTCTTGTTTGAACAGGACTTCGCCGGCCGAAAATGTGCAGAAATGAAACTTTACACGCTCTATGATGGTGGTGAAGTCATCCTTGCATAACCCTTGAAACAAAGGCAGCTGAAGTAAAGTATCGTACATCGTTGTTTCCATTTTCTTTTAAAGTTCGTTAAGTTATCATTTAACTTACAAAAGTAGGCAACCCATCGGACATTCGCAATGTTGGCTTTCGTATTTATTGTTTTTTATTATTTCTTTACGATATATTTCTCCATCCCGGGGGTGTAATGGACTTCGTATCCGCCTCCTTGCGCGGTGCAGATGAAGTAGGCTTCCAGTTCGGGATGCGCTTTGCAGAAAGCCGTAGCCTTTTCCAGTCCCATGACCATGAAGGCGGTGGCGTAGGCGTCGGCGGTGGTACAGTCTTTGGCGATGACCGTGGCCGAAAGGATGTTGTGCTGAACGGGGTAACCCAGACGCGGGTCGATGGTGTGGGCGTAACGTTTGCCGTCCTTGTAGTAGAATTTGCGATAATTGCCCGAAGTGGCCATGCCTATGTCCGTAACTTCCAGAATGGTTTGCAGTTCCTGATTGACCGAGAGCGAATCTTCTATGGGCTTGTTGATGCCGATGCGCCATTTTTTCATGCGGGCGTTCTTTCCTTTCAGCACCACTTCGCCGCCGATGTCCACCATGTAGTTTTTCACGCCTTTGTCGTTCAGGGTCTTGGCTACGATGTCCACGCCATAGCCTTTGGCCACGGAGCTGCAGTCGAGCATCAAGCGTTCGTCCTGCTTTATCATCTTACCGTTTTCCAGCTTTATCTTGTCGTAACCGATAAACCGGCGGAGGCTGTCGATGGTCATGGAGTCGATTTCGATGGAGTGCTTGAAGCCGAATCCCCAAGCGTTGACCAATGGAGCGATGGTGATGTCGAAAGCGCCGTCGGTCAGCCGGGACACGTTTTCCGACAGCCGGAATACATGGGTGAAGTGCGCGTTCAGCGTTGTGTCTTGATTGTGATTGACGCGCGTGATGATGGAATTGGGATTGTAGGGAGACAACGAATTGTCCACCTCTTGCAGGGCGGACTTGATTTCCCGGTGCAAATCTTCGTCCGACTGGTAGGTTATTTTATAGATGGTGCCGAAGACGACTCCTTCATCGGTCCGGAAAGGAGGTTGCTTTTTCAGTATGACTATCGTGCCGATAATGAGCAGGAGCAAAAAAGGTAATTGCCAAATCAGTTTCTTCTTGTTCATGATTATAATAACTCTAAATGTTCGATTAGTATTTTTGCGCCGATGCCTAACAAGATGATGCCGCCCCATAGCTCCATGCGCCAGTGAACGTGCTTTCCGAAAAACACGCCGAGCAGGTGGCCTGTGACGGACAGTATAAAGGATACCGTTCCGATGATGAGAACCGGAATCAGAATGGAGGAAAAGCTGTCCATGCGGGTGCAGGCAAAGGAGATGCCTACCGCCAGCGCATCGATGCTGGTGGCTACGGACAGGGCGAGCACCACCTTTAGCCGGGTGGGGTCAAAGCTGCATTGGTTTTCGTCGTGGAAACTTTCTTTTATCATCCGTATCCCCAAAAAGGCCAGCAGACCAAAGGCTATCCAGTGGTCGAAGCGATGAATGAGGTGATAAAAGCGGCTGGCTCCGAACCAACCGATAATCGGCATCAATCCTTGGAAAAGACCGAAAAAAAAGCTCATGGTCAGCAGCGTCCGCCAGCAGATGCGGCGCATGATGATGCCGCCGGTTACGGATACGGTGAAACAGTCCATTGCCAGACTGACGGCAAGCAGCCAGATTTCGAGTGTGCTCATGGTTTAAAACGGT
Organism: uncultured Phocaeicola sp.; assembly: GCA_964469845.1. Lineage (GTDB taxonomy): Bacteria > Bacteroidota > Bacteroidia > Bacteroidales > Bacteroidaceae > Phocaeicola. The sequence continues at coordinate 3,225 of CAYXZF010000068.1, read as the reverse complement.
AGTTTGTAGATGATACTGTAGGTGATTCCTATGTTGGTCGATTGATTCTTGCCGAATCCCGGCGTGTACCAAGGTTCGGAGTTTTCGTTCTTCTTCATGCTGAGGCGGGTGCGGTAGTGTACGGACAACCCCATGTGGAGGGCTTTCCACACGTTCGTCTTCAGGCCTGCCACCAATTCCAGCCAGCTTACGTTGGTTTTCACTCTTTCGTAGGAGAGGGGGCCGATGGTATCTCCCCAGTTCGGGTCGGTCATCGCGGGTACGTCCATGTCGTACGAGAAAGAGCTGAATCCGTAACGTACGCCCACGATGAACTGCCCCGGCAGATACGGCTTCTTGTGAAAGACGTTGTAGCCCGCGCCGATGCGGAAGTAGGGGGCGGATGCCTTGTAGCGGATGTCCGTCTCGTCGTCGGTGGTGTCGGTCGATCCGTAACCGATTTCCAGCACCGGAAAATATTTGTTCTTCAGGTTTACCTCCAGACTTACTTCCGTGCCTGTAAAGTCGCTTCCGAGCACTTTGCCTGCCAAACCGTATATATCCACGCCGGCATAGACGCCTTGAAACAACGGTCGGTTCGCGTTTTCTTCCGAAAGGGGTTTGGAAGAGGACGGTTGCGCATGGGCGGTCGAGGGGAAAACCGTCAGCAGGCTACTGACCGTCAGCAGCGCGATAATAGATATTGAAATTCCTCTTTTCTTCATTGTTGATTTCCGGGTTTAGTATTTTGATGGAATCCAGTACGTTGGTGGTGTATCTCAGTCCCTCCACTTTGTAGAACATCATGACTCCGCAGTCGATGCTGTTCACAAAGGGAATGTTCTTGTGCGTCAGTTCGATGGTGTCGCGCAAGGTTTCCGAGTAGTGCATCACGTAGGTGGTCTTTTCGGTATAGCTCAAGGGCAGGCTCATGTAGTTCTTGGCTTGGTTGAACACCGTGTCTGTCAGCAGGGTGTCGCCTTTGTGCACGATGCCGTCCACGGTCACTCCGTTGTTGAAGCTGACGGGGACGTGCGTCTTGCTGTCCAGAAATTCAAACCGGGCCGCCGAGGTCGTGGTCAGCGGGCAGTCGCTTTCGCTGCATCCTGTCAGGAAAACGCAGGCGGCGAAAGCCGTGGTCAGTATGAGGGTCGCTGTTTTCATTTTGTCAGATTTCTTTCTCTATTTGATAATTGTTTCGTTCGGGCGCGTTGCGGGCAATCATCTCGCCCAAGAATCCGGCCAGAAACAGTTGGGTGCCCAGAATCATGGTGGTCAGCGCCAGATAGAAGTAGGGGGAGTCGGTCACTAAGGTGTACGGCTGTCCGCTGTGCATGGCGTAGAGCTTGTTGACGCCTACCGCCACTACGGCCAGAAAACCGAACACGAACATCAGCGAGCCGAGGAATCCGAACATGTGCATGGGTTTCACACCGAACTTGGAGAGAAACCACAAGGAAATCAGGTCGAGATAACCGTTGACGAAGCGGTTCAGCCCGAACTTGGTCACGCCGTATTTGCGTGCCTGATGGTGTACCACTTTTTCGCCGATGTGTCCGAAGCCGGCGTTCTTGGCCAGATAGGGGATGTATCGGTGCATTTCTCCGTACACTTCGATGTTTTTCACCACTTCGCGCCGATAAGCCTTCAGTCCGCAGTTAAAGTCGTGCAGGTTCTTGATGCCCGATACGGCGCGAGCCGTGGCGTTGAACAGTTTGGTGGGGAGGGTTTTCGACAGCGGGTCGTAGCGCTTCTTCTTGTAGCCCGACACCAAGTCATATCCTTCTTCCGTAATCATGCGGTACAGTTCGGGAATCTCGTCCGGACTGTCCTGCAGGTCGGCGTCCATCGTGATGACCACTTCCCCTTGCGCCCGTTCAAATCCGCAGTACAAGGCGGGCGATTTGCCGTAGTTCCGGCGGAACCGGATGCCTTTGACGTGTTCCGATTCGGCAGCCAGTCGTTCGATGACCTGCCAGGAGCGGTCGGTGCTTCCGTCGTTCACGAATATCACTTCATAGCTGAATCCGTTTTCGTTCATCACTCGCTGAATCCACGCATAGAGTTCGGGCAGGGATTCTTCTTCATTATATAAAGGTATGACTACTGATATGTTCATGATGGTTGTTTATTCCTTTTTTCTTTTCCGCGCCACCAGCAAAGCGGTGGGCAAAGCCAGCAGGGTGCAGTAAAAGATGTTTTGTGTAATAAGCTGTATCGTTATTTCCAGCGGGCTGAGTCCGGCGATGATGTCCAAAGCCTGTTGGAATTGTTCGACGGAGGTTTTCATGTCGCCTGTCGCCACGGCTTCCATCTGATGGAGCATTTCCTGATACGTGTTCACTATCAGTCCGTTGTCCAGATAACGGAAATAGATGTAGTGCGCGATGGTGGCGAACAGTGCCGCAAACATATACATGAACGTCGTGAACAGGAATGCCTGCGAAAAGCGGATGCTTCCTCCGCACCGGCTGTCGCGGTAGATTCGGGCGTATCGGTAGCCCAATACCGGAACCAGCAGGGTGAGCAGGAAGAAAAGTACCAGCAGCAGGGGAGTGTTCATCCCCAGCGGGAACAGGACAAACTTCAGTGTCCAAAAGATTCCCATGGCTGTACCGTATCGCATGGCCGCTTCTTGTAGGGTAGGTTTATTTTCTGTCATCAATCTTTAAATTAAATATAGACTGCAAAATTACACCTTTTATGGCAATAGTCCCTATAAAAGGCCGTGAAAAATGTGTTTTTTATGCTAAAATCGAAAAAAAGTGCGGCAAGCTATTGTCGGTTCAAAAATAATGTCTACCTTTGCACTCGCAAAAACGAAACGGGTAAGTCCTATACGGCCAGCTCCCTGTGAATCCTCCAGGGCTTGATCGCAGCAAAGGTAGCGGGTTGTAGCGGTGCGATATAGTAAGCTTACCCACCCGCCTCTTTAGCTCAGTTGGCCAGAGCACGTGATTTGTAATCTCGGGGTCGTTGGTTCGAATCCGACAAGAGGCTCGAAAACAAGAAGTTTTTGTTTCGGGGTGTAGCGCAGTCCGGTTAGCGCACCTGCTTTGGGAGCAGGGGGTCGTGGGTTCGAATCCCGCTACCCCGACAAGTGAAGGCAAGGAGTTACGATAAAAAAAGTAGCTCCTTGTTTTGTTATTGTCCGGCGGGCGGTTTTTTTTAAAAAATTCAAGGAGTTTTAATGGCTCAGTAGCTTTTTAATGGGGATAAGCGAAAAGCTTTGCGATACGAAACAGG
>CAYXZF010000067.1:0-13746 GCA_964469845.1 uncultured Phocaeicola sp. | reverse complement strand
CCGATGCAAAAATGCTTGAATATATTCCCTAATACATCCTCCACATCGAAAGCGCCGCCTACGATTTCGGCTAAATGCCCCAAGCATTCCCGGAGGTCTTGCGATACGAAGTCGCCTGAGAGTTGCATTTCAAGCCCATTCTGTACACGATGGATGGCATCGAGAGCGCGGACAAGAGCTTCGTAGTGACGGACATTGGTGACGATGACATCGTTTTGCGACACTTCGGGCAAGGCGGCGTTTTCTGCAAGCAACGCTTCCAGTTCCTCCATGCCGATGCGCAACTTGGCACTGATAAACAGCATCGGAGCGTTTACATCAGCAAAGGCGGCTTGCAGCTCTCGACGGCGTTCGGCCGAAAGAATGTCGCACTTGTTGAAGAGGATAATCAGGCTCTTGTTCTTGCAGTGGGGAAGTATTTCACCTTTCAATTCGGCTAAGTTTACTTGAGCGCTTCCGTCTATCATCCACAGTACGATGTCGGCTTGAGCGAGTTTCTGAAACGTACGCTCGATGCCGATGCTTTCTATCACATCGGTGGTCTGTCGGATGCCGGCGGTGTCAATAAAACGGAATGTGACGCCCCGCAGGTTAATGGTATCTTCTATCACGTCGCGGGTAGTCCCGTGAATGTCGCTCACGATGGCTTTTTCCTCATTCAGCAGTGCATTGAGCAGTGTGGATTTGCCGGCATTGGTCTCACCGATGATGGCTGTCGGCACTCCGTTTTTGATGGCGTTGCCCACGTTGAACGAATCGGCCAGCCGGGCGACGGTTTCTTCGATGTCATGCGCTATCCGGCTTAACTCCGAACGGTCGGCAAATTCCAGCTCCTCGTGGTCACTGAAATCAAGCTCCAGTTCCATCAGCGAGGTGAGATGCAGCAACTTGTCGCGGAGGGCGGATAGCTCACGGCTGAACCCGCCTCGCATCTGATTCATGGCCAGCCGATGGGTGGCGGCAGAAGTGGAAGCGATGAGGTCGGCCACGGCTTCTGCCTGACTCAAATCCATCTTGCCGTTGAGAAATGCCCGTTGGGTGTATTCTCCGGGCAGAGCCGTCCGGCATCCGCACTCGATGAGGCGATGCATCACTTGACGAAGGATATACGGAGAACCGTGGCAGGATATTTCCGTGGAGTCTTCACCGGTGTAGGAGTGCGGGGCGCGAAATACGGACACCAACACTTCATCGATGATTTCTCCCTCCGCCGAACGGATATGACCGAAAGTGAGGCTATAGGTTTTCCGCCGGTCAAGCGGTATCCCTTGGACGGGTGTAAAGATACGTGACGTGATTGAAATGGCGTCAGCTCCCGATACTCGAATCACGCCGATGGCTCCACCTTGGGCGGTGGCTATGGCACAAATGGTTTCTTGTTCAATCATTGCTTTGTGTAGATGTTTTTAGAGAGTGTGTTTGCTAATTGCTCCAAATAAATGCGATCTGTTTCATCAAAGGTGTCAAGGCGGTCGCTGTCAATGTCGAGCACCCCGAACACTTGGCCGTCGCGATGGATAGGTACGACGATTTCCGATTTTGAAAGCGAACTGCAGGCAATGTGTCCGGGAAACAATTCTACGTCGGGCACGATTAGGGTGCAGGATTTAGCCCATGCCGTACCGCATACACCGCACCCCTTTCGGATGCGGTAACAGGCTACACTCCCTTGAAATGGACCGAGTACCAATTCATTGTCTTTCACCAGATAGAATCCCACCCAAAAAAAGTCGAAAGTTTCCTTTAAGGCGGCGGTCGTATTGGCAAGGATGCTTATAGCATCGGTCTCTCCGTTGATGAGTCTTTCCCAATCAAGGAGGAAACGCCGATAACGTTCCTCCTTGCAGGTGATGTTTGTTTTGAAGTTTTGTTCCATCTCCGATTCTGGCAAATGCTTTTCCTATGGTTTGTGTAAACTTTATTTGCTGAGACTTTCTGTGATGGGGGCATCCGGTCGGGCAATACTGTCTCGCATGTCGGTATCTGCCTGAATATTCTTCATGCGGTAGTAATCCATCACTCCGAGGTTGCCGCTGCGGAAAGCTTCCGCCATCGCTTTAGGCACTTCGGCTTCTGCCTGAATCACGTTGGCGCGGGCTTCTTCTGCCTTTGCCTTCATTTCCTGTTCGAGGGCTACCGCCATGGCGCGACGTTCTTCTGCCTTTGCCTGAGCAATGTTCTTGTCGGCATTTGCCTGATCGATTTGGAGAGCGGCACCGATGTTTCTGCCTATGTCAATATCGGCAATGTCGATGGACAGAATTTCGAAAGCGGTTCCGGCGTCAAGTCCCTTTCGGAGTACGAGCTTTGAAATGCTGTCCGGATTCTCCAACACCGATTTGTGATTTTCGGACGAGCCGATGGACGATACGATACCTTCGCCCACACGGGCTAAAATGGTGTCTTCGCCGGCACCGCCTACCAATTGTCGGATATTGGCGCGAACAGTGACACGGGCTTTGGTAATGAGCTGGATGCCATCTTTGGCCACGGCTGTTACGGCCGGTGTGTCAATCACTTTCGGATTGACCGACATCTGAACGGCTTCGAATACATCGCGTCCGGCCAAGTCTATGCCGGTCGCCATCTGAAAGGATAGCTCGATGTTGGCTTTCGATGCCGAAACCAAGGCATGAACAACTTTTTCCACGTGACCGCCTGCCATGTAGTGTGCTTCCAGTTCATCGCGGGTGATGTTGCTCAGACCGGCCTTGTGTGCCTCAATCATGGCCGGAACGATGACATAGGGCGGCACGTTACGGATACGCATCAAGAAGAGTTGGATGAGCGAAATGTCTACGCCCGATACCTTGGCGCTCAGCCAAAGGAAGAAGGGCACATAGTGGAAGAAAATGAAGATGAACAAAATTCCTCCACCGATGAGAATGTACGGAATGAAAGTCGGTTCAATCATGATTTGTATAATTTAAAAGGTTATTGTTATTTCGCTTTTTTTACCATTACGATGCCTTCGAGGATACGTTCTACCTGTACCGGCGTTTTTTCGTCGATAAAGCCGTCGGCCGAGCGCACTTCGATGATGTGTCCGTCAAATTCGGCATTGCCTATCAAGGCAAGGCGGGTGAGTGACATTCCCTTGTCGCCGACTTTCAGATTCAGGCCTTTCAATGGTTCGGGACGATAGTCGATGGTTTTCTTGAGTGAGAGCTTGTCCACAGTTTTTGAACGAAGGAACCACACGGTGACACCCGCTATCCCAATGGCGGATGCTATCAAGGTGACAACCCCCGGCAGGATGCCAAGGGTATCGAATGCGTAATAGATGGCATATAGAATGCAGCCTGCCGAAGCGATGCCTGCAATGCTGATGCCCGGAATGAGGAACACTTCGATGGCGAAAAGAAGTAATCCTGCAATGATGAGTCCTGCGATGATGAGTGTTGCCATAATCTTTCTTTCCGTTGTTAAAGGTTATTTGGTAAGTGCTTGAATTTCGAGTCTGCGTACTTCGAGGCGGAGTTTCTCAATCTCTTTCGTAAGTTGCGGAATGCGCTTTTCGAGGTCAAGGATGGACGGTTCTAATTTCTTTTTCCCCAATCCGTTTTCGCTGCTATATTCGTTGCGCTTTAACTCCAGTGTTCGTTTCAGATGATTCAAATCTTTTTCTTTTTGCGTCAATTGGCGGTAGGCGTTCTGTGCTTCTTTCGATTGAAAATCCGCCAGTGTCGTATAAGTGGCCGAATCGTTGATGATGAATCGGAAGTCCGCTTTCTGTTCCTGTTCTTCCTTTCCATAGATAAGAGCCGAGAGTCGCTGGCGTCCGCTACGCACCTTATTTTCGTCCGTCCAAGTGGCACGGATGTTTTGCAGGGTGGCTGCATTTTTGATAACTTCGGGGTCGGTGGCTTCGTAGTTGTACATTTCACGGGTGTCGTTGGGAATGAACACATAGACACACACCGTGTCCGCCGGTTGGTTACGGTCGGACACAAACCAGCCAAGGTTGTTGTAAGCATCGATGGCATACAGATAATCATTGGCGGTGGAATTGAACGGCATACCCACGTTGCCGGGCTTCAGGTACGTGTTGTCTTCCGAGTCGTAACGGGTTACGAAAATGTCATATCCGCCTAAAGTTCCTTCACCGTCATGGGCGTAATAGAGGGTTACGCCATCTCCCAACAAAAAAGGATAGTTCACGTTATATTCACCGTTGAGTGATTCGATGGCTTCTTTTTCGCTCCATCCGTCCAACAGACGGGATTGGGCGTAGAGGCGCATCACACTATCTTCCTGCTCGCTTACGATGCGGTAGTTGCCTATCTCGTTTTCATAAACCGTACCGTTTCCGGCTTTGTTCATGCCGATGCTTCCCGATTCTTTCCCCATTTTATAAGTTTTCAAGAAGTCTTGTTTGTTTACTGTAAAACTGTCAATGACCGCTACCTTTTCCACGCTTTTGTACATGCGGGCTTTTTGTCTTACATCGGAAAGTTCGGCTTCGGCTTCCTCCGTGTCGCGGTTCTTTTCATTTAGCCAGTCGATGTGTGTCTCGTAGTTTTCTACCGCTTCATCGTAGCGGTAAAGTTTTGCATACGCCTTTCCCAGATAGCGGAAAGCACCGATGTAATTGCGCTTGGCGCTTTTTTCCAGATAGGGGAGCGAGCGGTTTACTTCCCCCGTTTCATAAAGCGAGGCACCGTAGAAATAATTCACTTCGGCACTCGCCGGCGAACGTTTAATCAGTTTTTCAAATGCCGTTCGCGCTGTTTCGTAATCTCCGTTTTCGAACAGCTTCTTGGCTTGGCTCAAAGTTTGCGCCGAAAGAGTGGTTGCAGCCACCAAAGCCAGCAGGCAAAAAATATACTTTTTCATTTTTATCCGTGTAAAGTTGCTAATCAGATTCAAAAATACAACATTTAATTGGAATAATCCTACTTTTTAGTGTAATTTTGCATCCGATTTCAGAAACAGAGGAAGATATGGCTACATTTACCGAAGAAGACAAGCTGGTGAGGCGCATTGCTACCCGTTTTAACAAAGGAGTGGTGAAGTATCGCTTGATAGAAGACGGCGACCGCATTTTGGTCGGTCTGTCGGGAGGGAAGGACTCGCTGGCGTTGCTTGAATTGTTGGCCAAAAGGTCGCGCGTCCTGAAACCGAAGTTCTCGGTCGTGGCGGTGCATGTTTCGATGAGCAATATCCCTTATCAATCTGATTTGACGTATCTTCGCTCCTATGCTGAGGACTTGGGAGTTTCGTTTGTTCATTACGAAACAAGTTTCGACCCGTTTACCGATACCCGTAAGTCGCCTTGTTTCCTGTGCTCTTGGAATCGGCGGAAAGCGCTCTTTACGGTGGCAAAGGAATTGGGATGCAACAAGATTGCTTTGGGGCATCACATGGATGATATCCTCGAAACTTTGCTGATGAACCTCACTTTTCAAGGAGCTTTTAGCACGATGCCGCCCAAATTGGTGATGAACAAGTTCGATATGACCCTTATCCGCCCGATGTGTCTGGTGCATGAAGCGGACTTGGAGGAGTTGGCGAAGCTGCGCGGCTTCCGGAAGCAAATCAAAAACTGCCCATACGAGACGCAGAGCAACCGTACCGATATGAAAGGTATATTGAAGCGACTTGAAGCCCTTAATCCTGAGGCAAGGTACAGTTTGTGGGGTAGCATGACAAATGTGCAGGAAGAGTTGCTTCCCGAAAAAACAGACAATTAAAGAAATGGAAAATATGAAAGGATTTTACACAATCGGACTGTTGGTCGTATCCAATATCTTTATGACTTTCGCTTGGTACGGCCATTTGAAAATGAAACAAACGTTCAGTTGGTTTGAGTCTTTGCCGCTGATAGGGGTAGTGGCTTTCAGCTGGTCGTTGGCTTTTTTTGAGTATCTATGTCAGATTCCGGCCAATCGCATCGGATTTGTAGACAATGGCGGTCCCTTTACGCTGATGCAATTGAAGATTATTCAAGAGGTGATTACTTTGATTATCTTTACAATTTTCACGGTGGTTTTCTTCAAGGGAGAACCTTTGCATTGGAATCATTTGGCGGCTTTTGCCTGTCTCATTCTGGCGGTTTACTTCGTGTTTATGAAGTAATTTGTCGAATCTTTTTTACTTTCAAGCGTGTCTCTTTTCGGGATGCGCTTTTTGTTGCCCCACCACTTCAACGAGTCTTCTTTCGTCGGGGTATAATCCTGATAAATTCGCCAAGCCTTTGCCTTCTTCCGGTTTCTTCGGATGGCTCGTCCGCGTTTGGTGAAGGTCTCGTACAAGGCTTTGTCCGCGCTGAAACCGATTAGCGGTCGGTTGCTTGGCGTTACGCTTTGATCCATTCCGGCAGGCAGCACCCGGTAGCCATGACCCATACCCGAAGAGGTTTTGATTTTTTTCATGTTCAGTTGCATGCGGATGCTCAATGTGTCAGGCTTTAAAAAGATGGGGTCGTTTATCGGGTCTTCGTCCCAACGGGTGTAAGGGGTGTAGGGAGCGGCGCGTACATATTCTTTCTTCCTCCAAGTGACGGTATCGGTGAAATTCTTCGGAAGATCTTCGCGGTACTTCATCCACGATTTGTCTTCGCTCATCCGGGGGCGGAGACTTAAATTTTCGCTGCCTCCCATGAAGTTGAATTCTATACTCTTCACGGCTTCGGGATTCAGGCGGATTTCGTTTTCCTTCTTTTCGGTGGATAACGAATCTTTTACACCGACCTCCTGTGCCTGTGCGCCGAAGAAGGTGAATGTACAAACCATAATGCCGATGCCTGTCCGTGGATTCATGTTTTTTTTTACAATCGTTTAATCGTTCTTTTTCTTCTTTATATGTTATTAGTCAAACGGACGCAAAGGTAGGGAGCAGGATGTTAAGGGGACTTAAATTTGTGTTATTAATTCTTTTCGTTACGCATTATTGACTATCGTTACAAAGTGTTGGCTTGTGTTATCAAAAGATAATGGAGGCGTTGAACTTGCTTTTTTTGTTTCTTTGTTTCATTAATTCAAAGCAGTTTCTTACTTTTGCGGGTAGATAAGAATCAAACAGAAATGGAACAACTGTTACACTATACTTGGAAACACCGTTTTTTTCCGCTGAAGGAACTGAAAACAACCGCCGGACAGCGGCTGGAAGTGATTGACGTCGGATTGGCCAATCTTCATGCCGGACCTGATTTCTTTAATGCCAAAATCAAGCTGGACGGAGTGCTTTGGGTGGGGAATGTCGAGATTCACCAACGTGCGTCCGACTGGTTTAAGCATGGCCATCACACCGACCGGACATACGACTCCGTCATTTTGCACGTGGCAGCCGAGATGGATGCCGAGGTGTGCCGAAGCAATGGCGAACGCATCCCGCAGTTGCAGCTGGACTGTCCCGCACATGTAAGGGATAACTATGCGGAATTGCTCGCTACGGACAGCTATCCGCCTTGCTATCGCGTCATTCCCGCTTTGTCACCTCTTATGATTCATTCGTGGATGTCCGCTTTGCAGATGGAGCGATTCGAGCAGAAGGCCGCCCGACTGACCGAACGTTTGAAACAGACAAACAATCATTGGGAGGATGCTTTCTTCGTGACCTTGGCCCGTAACTTCGGTTTCGGAGTCAACGGAGATGCTTTCGAGGTTTGGGCGCAGAAGTACGTCCCCCTGCGTGCGGTGGACAAGCATCGGGACAACCTGTTTCAAATCGAAGCGATTTTCTTCGGACAGGCCGGCATCCTTGGCGATTGGGATGGCGATGAATACTACTTGAAACTCAAGCGGGAATATGAATACTTGGCGCATAAGTTTGGATTGGTGCCGATGGATGTCACGCTGTGGAAGTTTCTTCGCTTGCGTCCCAACAATTTTCCGCACGTGCGCATCGCTCAACTGGCTTGTCTTTATCACCGAACCCGGGGGCTGCTCTCCCAATTGCTCGAAAAGAAAACATTGAAAGAGGTGCGCGACTTGTTGAAAGGTGGAGCTTCGGAGTATTGGAACACCCATTATGCCTTTGGCGGCGTTTCGCCCGCCCGTTCGAAGACGCTCAGCCGGTCGTCCATCGACTTGCTCATCATCAATACGGTTGTTACTTTTCTGTATGCGTACGGCCGTCACAAGGGGAGTGAGGAGTTGTGCAGCCGGGCTTCCGCCTTTTTGGAAGAGCTGCAACCGGAAAACAATTACATCATCCGCACGTGGAAGCAATGCGGATTGAATGTGTCTCATGCCGGTGACAGCCAATCGCTGATTCAGTTGAAAAAGGAATACTGCGACAAGAAGAAGTGTCTGTATTGTCGCATCGGTTATGAGTACTTGAAGGGTAAGCCGTGATACGGGCAGGAAATAAAAAAACACCTCGGCGAAAATAAATTTTGTCGAGGTGTTTTTTTATTTTAAGGCGGCGTGCGCCATGAGTCTTACGGAGCGATTGTTACTTGGTCAGTTCCTCGTGCATGGAAGCGGCGGCTTTGCGTCCATCGCCCATGGCGAGAATGACCGTTGCTCCGCCGCGTACAATGTCGCCTCCGGCAAAGATGGTGGGGATGGACGACTGCATTTTCTCGTTCACGGCGATGGTGTTTTTGCGACCCAGTTCCAAGCCCTTGATGGAAGTCGGCACGATGGGGTTGGGCGATACGCCTACGGCGACAATCGCCATGTCGATGTCGAGGGTCACGGTAGCGCCGGGGATGGCTACGGGACTGCGGCGTCCCGATGCGTCCGGCTCGCCGAGTGCCATTTTTTGCAGAATAACCTGTTTGACTTTGCCCTGTTCGTCGGCAATATATTCCAACGGATTGTGCAGCGTGAGGAACTCGATGCCTTCTTCCTTGGCGTGCTTGACCTCTTCCAGTCGTGCGGGCATTTCAGCCTCGCTGCGGCGATAGACGATGAACACCTTTTCCGCGCCCAGACGTTTGGCGGTGCGGCAAGAGTCCATCGCGGTGTTTCCGCCACCTACCACCATGACATTTTTGGCAGGGTTGATGGGGGTGTCGGTATCGGGGTTCGATGCATCCATCAGGTTTACGCGGGTGAGGTATTCGTTGGACGACATGATGTTTACGCTGTTCTCGCCCGGAATGTTCATGAAGTTCGGCAGACCGGCACCCGACGCCACGAAGATGCCCTTGTAGCCCTTCGTCTGAAGTTCTTCCACGCTAATGGTCTTGCCCACGATGCAGTCTTTCACGAAGTGTACGCCCATCTTTTCGAGGTTGCGGATTTCCACGTCGACGATTCGGTTGGGCAGGCGGAATTCGGGGATGCCGTACTTCAGCACACCGCCTATTTCGTGCAGGGCTTCGAATACGGTTACGTCGTATCCCATCTTCACCATGTCGCCGGCAAAGCTCAGTCCGGCAGGACCCGAACCGACTACAGCCACTTTGATGCCGTTGGCCGGAGCCACTTCGGGCAAGGCGATGTTGCCGCTTTCGCGTTCATAGTCGGCCACAAAGCGTTCCAAGTTGCCGATGGCCACGGCCGGTTCGTTCATCTTCAGGTGAATACATTGGCTTTCGCACTGCTTTTCTTGCGGACATACACGGCCGCACACGGCGGGCAGGGCAGAAGTATGTTTCAGCACGCGGGCGGCTTCAAGGAATTCGCCGCGTTCTACATTCTTAATGAAAGAAGGGATGTGGATGCTTACGGGGCAGCCCTGCATACAGGTCGGGTTGGCGCAGTCCAAGCATCGTTTGGCTTCGGTCATCGCCTGTTCTTTGGTGTAACCCGTGTTCACCTCTTCGGTGCGGGTTGTGGCGCGATACACCGGGTCAAGCTCGTTCATCGGGCAGCGGGGGATGGCGGTGCGTTCTTTCGGCTTCATCGCTTTGCGGAGTTCTTCGCGCCACGGAGCCTTTCGGTCGAGCAATTCTTCGATGGGACGTTGGGAGTTGTTCGCCGATATCCGGCAATTGCCCGATACTTCTTCGGGGACGGCGGCTCCCGGCTTTTTGTTTTCTGCCGACAAATGGCTCATCTCTTCGCGTTCCACTTCCTTGAACGACCCCATACGCTTGAACATCTCGTCGAAGTCCACCTGATGTCCATCAAACTCGGGACCGTCCACGCAGACGAATTTGGTCTTTCCGCCCACGGTAATGCGGCACGCTCCGCACATGCCGGTGCCGTCCACCATGATGGTGTTGAGCGACACATCGGTCGGAATTTCATATTTCTTGGTAAGCAGACAGCAGAACTTCATCATGATGGCGGGACCGATGGCGAAACATTTGTCTACCTTTTCGCGCTTGATGACGCTTTCAATCCCTTCGGTCACGAGTCCTTTGGTACCATACGACCCGTCATCGGTCATGATGATGACTTCATCGGAAGATGCTCGCACTTCGTCTTCGAGGATTATCAAATCTTTACTTCGACCGGCCAATACGGAGATGACGCGGTTGCCCGCTTTTTTTAACGCTTGAATGATGGGGAGCATCGGAGCCACGCCCACACCTCCGCCGGCGCACACCACAGTGCCGAAGTTTTGAATATGGGTAGCCTGTCCGAGCGGACCTACCACATCGAGTACGTAGTCGCCCACGTTCAGATTACACAATTTGGTGGACGATAACCCCACCGTCTGCACCACGAGAGTGATGGTTCCTTTTTCTATATTCGAAGCTGCTATGGTCAGCGGCATACGTTCGCCTTTCTCGTCCACACGGACAATCACGAAGTGGCCGGCACGGCGTGATTGGGCAATCAGCGGAGCTTCTATCTCTAACTTAAAGACTCTTTCCGAAAACTGTGATTTGCTAATGATTTTATTCATTGATTTGTGAATTTGTTGGTATATTGATTTATTTCCTTTCGATTTGTTTTGATTGCAAAGATACGGTTTATTATTTAATAACAAAGAAAGTTCAGATGAAATAGCTATAAATCAAGCACGAATTGCATGGATTTTGCGGAGTCGGGTAGGTGTGCGCCCGATAACCGTGCTATCCATGCAATCCGTGTCCGGATGATGTATGAAAAATCAGTCAATCATTTCAAAGCCGCAATACGGAATCAATGCCTTAGGGATGCGGATACCTTCCGGAGTTTGGTTGTTTTCCAGTAAGGCGGCTACGATGCGCGGCAAGGCGAGTGCCGAACCGTTCAGTGTGTGGCAGAGTTCGGTCTTCTTTTCTGCCGTGCGGTAGCGGCATTTCAAGCGATTGGCTTGGTAAGTGTCGAAGTTGGATACGGAACTTACCTCCAACCAACGCTTCTGCGCTTCGGAGTATACTTCAAAGTCAAAGCAGAGGGCGGCGGTAAAACTCATGTCTCCTCCGCACAGGCGAAGGATGCGATAGGGGAGTTCTAATTTTTGGAGCAAGCCTTCTACGTGAGCCAACATTTCCTTGTGCGATTCTTTGCTATGTTCCGGCTTGTCGATGCGGACGATTTCAATCTTTGAAAATTCGTGCAGGCGGTTCAAGCCGCGTACATCCTTTCCGTATGATCCGGCTTCGCGACGGAAACATTGTGTGTAGGCGCAATTCTTGATGGGTAACTGCTTTTCGTCCAGAATGACATCGCGATAGATGTTGGTGACAGGCACTTCGGCTGTCGGAATCAAATAGAGGTCGTCCATTTCGCAATGATACATCTGTCCTTCCTTGTCGGGGAGTTGACCGGTGCCGTAGCCTGAAGCTGCGTTCACAACGGTCGGTGGCATAATTTCGGTATAGCCAGCCTTGCGCGCTTCGTCAAGGAAGAAGTTGATGAGCGCACGCTGCAGTTGGGCACCCTTACCTTTATATACAGGGAAGCCTGCGCCGGTTATTTTCACACCGAGGTCAAAGTCTATCAAGTCGTATTTCTTGGCCAGTTCCCAATGGGGGAGAGCATTTTCGGGTAGAGGAGTTTCCATTCCGCCCATCTTCTCTATCACATTGTCTTCTGCGGTTTTTCCTTCGGGCACTTCGTCGTAGGGCACGTTGGGGATGGTATAAAGCAGACCAGTCATGTCTTCCTGTGCCTTGTCCATCTCAGCTTGAAGAGTTTTGTTGGCTTCCTTAATTTCGGCTACCCGGGCCTTGGCGGCTTCGGCTTCCTCTTTTTTGCCTTCTTTCATCAACAGGCCGATGGATTTGGAGGCGGCGTTTACTTCCGCCAAATTCTTATCGAGTACATTCTGGGTGCTGCGTCTTTTGTCATTGAATGCCAGCACTTGTTCGATGGTTTCTTTCGCATTCTTGAAGTGCTTCTTTTCCAAGCCGCGGATAACGGCTTCTGTGTTTTCTGTAATTTGTTTGATGGTAAGCATATCTTTGTTTTTTTGATTTTTCTCTAACGATTGGCAAAGATATAGAAAATTTTAATAGAGTGTACGAAAAAAGGCCCAACTTCTTTCGGAAGTGAGCCTTTTTATACCGTTTTATGTGTGTAACCGGATTATGCTTCAGCAGGGATTACGGAAACAATACGCTTGTCTTCGCGACCTACTTTGAAGTTTACTGTACCGTCTACCAAAGCGAAAAGAGTGTGATCCTTACCCATGCCGATGTTGTTGCCCGGGTGGAACTCTGTACCTCTTTGACGAACGATGATGTTGCCGGCCTTGCAGGCTTCACCACCATAAATCTTAACGCCTAATCTCTTGCTTGCTGATTCGCGGCCGTTCTTAGAACTACCTACACCTTTCTTATGTGCCATGTCTTCTTACTTTTTAAATGATTAAGCAATAACTTGTTTAATAGTCAATTCAGTAAACTGCTGACGGTGACCGTTCAGTTTTCTGTAACCTTTTCTTCTCTTCTTGTGGAAAACAAGGACTTTGTCGCCCTTTACCAGCGGAGAAACTACTTCACAAACGACTTTAGCACCTTCTACGGTAGGAGCACCTACAGTTACAGCACCATTGTTGTCTACCAACAATACTTTTTCAAATTCAACAGTTGCGCCGTTTTCAGCATTCTGAATGTGGTGTACAAACAGCTTCTTGCCTTCTTCAGCCTTGAACTGCTGACCGTTAATTTCTACAATTACGTACATTTTATTATTTATTATTAAACGGTTTTACCGCAAGGTGAACCTCTTTTGAGGTTACTTTTCTACCTCCACGGTCTCAATCGGGCGCAAAGGTACGCCTTTTATTTGGATTGGCAAAAAAAAACTTATCTTTTTTCTTTTTATGGTCACGGGATACCCTCCCCGAAGCCATGAAGCGGGAAGCCGGCGGCATTATCAAGTATTGGTTGGAGGAATAACCCATAGATTTTTATACGTTGCATTCACTCCTTTCACCACCCGTTAATGCGTTGATTATCAAAATTTCCATGTGAAGGGAGTTTCAAAAAGCTTCCTTCACCGTTTCACACCGGCACGACAAGATAAGCGTTTCCTTATCGGGTGTGGGTGTGCCGCACGCCGAGTGCTTGGAGCGTTTTATGAAAGTTCTTTCATCCGTATAAAGATGCTGAAATGCGCGTCGCTTTACCTTGGTGGCAGAACTCTGCCATCAAGGTGGCACTACACTGCCACCTTGTGACATTCATTTGCACTGCTTTATCCGGTATCGGGTTTCGTAAGATGTCGCGATTGTTGACTTCCGGCAGTGAATCAGGGGGGAGTGAAAGGGTGAAAGGAAATTGTTCGCTCTCCATTCACGGTATAGCGTTGGTTGTCAGTAGGTTGAGAGCATGTGAAAGGAGTGAACCCTTGAAAAAAGATACTGTAACGGTGAAGATATTCAGAATGACATCTGCACACATCTTGCTATAGAATACAGTTCATCTTGCAAACTTCGACCGATTTAAAATGAAAGTCCTGTGTTGAAAGG
>CAYXZF010000066.1:0-13891 GCA_964469845.1 uncultured Phocaeicola sp. | reverse complement strand
GTCAGTAAAGCCGCTAACGTTATGTAAATAGACGTTTTCATCATTCTTTATTTTTTATTTTTAAATTTATGACCAAGTTCCACCATTTTCAAGATTTTCGGGCAGAGTGAATAGGGAGCTTACGGCGAATCCTTTTTCTACTTCCACTACGATGACTTCCACCATCGGGGCTACATACAATTCTTTTTTCATAATTTATACGTCATTTATAGCCTATAAGTCCCCGAAATCGGCTGTTAAAAATAAAGTAGATACATAAAGAAAGTGTGAGACTTGTTCTGCTTCACCAACATCGGGCATCGCCAAACGCCTCACAAGAATGAACGAAGAAACAATATTCTCACACTGGTAGGTATATGCAAAAAAGGATATTGCATTGGCTATATCATACATATACAACAGATGAGCGTTGTCATTGTCTCTATCCTCTTGTTGGAAATTGGCGATTTCGATGTTAGGATAAAGTAAAAAACGCTTTCTTAGCATCTGGCTATTTCTCCGGCCAGACGCTGCAAAGATACGTTTTCTTTTGGACAATGCAACGCTCAAAAAGAATATTATTTCTCCAAAGGTAAATAAATTATAGGAGTCTGTCTAAAAATCCCTGTTATTTTTCTTCTAAAGTTTCCGTATCCGCCGAATAATTTCTTTCTTTTAAGTGAAAAATGATGTATCGGACAGATTAAACAGAAACCGAGTGGCAATATTATAACAAAAGTTTTGAATCTGCAAGAAAGAAAGCGAAAATATGTTACGCATGTTTCCTCTTGATTTTCCTAAGTGAGTGGATAAAATCTATTTTTCCGTGAAGGAAACATAACACGACAGAAAGAAATCCTTGATAAATCACGACGACAATCAAATCAGATATATATCTTCTGAAAGGCTTCACTCCTTTCACCTGTTCGCAAACCGCTGACAATCAACGTTCCGGTGTGAAGGGAGAGTGAAAAATCCCCTTTCACCCTTTCACTTTCACCACGGGGGGCATGCCCGGAAGTCACTCGTCGCGATGTCTTGCGAAGCCCGGTACCGGATGAAGCGGTCGTGCCGGTGTGAAACGGTGAAAGAAGTTTTTTTTAACTCCTTTCACGTGGGACGCTTGATAATCAATGTGTTAATGGGTGGTGAAAGGAGTGAATGCAAGGTGTGTGAAAGTTCTCAAGAATATGAGGCGAAATTAAAAAACAGGCTCCGATAAAATATGAAGAAGGGCCGTTTATGTGATATTATGAAGGAATTTTATTGCATGGTATCAAGAAACAAACTATTTTTGTAGCAGATTATATGAATGTATTTAAAGACAGAAAAACAAATGAAAATAGGAGATAAAGTTCGTTTTCTCAGCGAAGTGGGAGGCGGAATCGTAAGCGGATTTCAAGGTAAGGATATTGCGTTGGTACAGGATGAGGATGGTTTTGACATCCCCATGCCGATACATGAATGCGTAGTGATTGACACGGATGACTATAACATGAAACGGAAGCCGACGGCAACTTCCGACTCAAACGTCGGCACGAAAAATAAAAACGCCGAGGCGAAAGAGGATGAACGCCCCGTCACTTATCGACCTGCCGAGCGTAAGGGAGGTGATATCTTGAACGTGATGCTGGGGTTCGTGCCGCAGGACATCAAGTCGATTTCGAGTACCGCTTTCGATGCTTACCTCATCAACGATAGTAATTATACGGTCGTGTTTACCTATCTTACCGCCGAAGGACACAACTGGCGTGTGCGAAGTCACGGTACGGTGGCCCCCAACACCAAATACTTCATCGAGGAATTTGAAAAGAGCGTCTTGAACGAGTTGGAACATATAGCCGTGCAGGTACTGGCCTTTAAGAGCGATAAAAGTTTTATGTTGAAACCCGCCGTGTCGGTGGAACTCCGCGTCGATACCGTGAAGTTCTACAAGTTGCACACTTTCCGCGAAAGCCCGTTCTTTGAGGAACCTTCGCTTATTTATGATATTGTGAAGGACGATGTTCCTGCCCGTCAGACGTTTCTGAACGCGGAGAATATCAAGGAGGCGCTTCTCTGTAAAAAACAGGGCGATATGCAGCCGGCCCGAAAACCGGAGGTGAAGAAGCAGAAAGACGACGAGATTGTGGAAATCGACCTTCATGCCCACGAGTTGCTGGACACCACCGCCGGCATGAGCAACGGTGAAATACTGAACTATCAGCTTGATGTGTTTCGGAAGACACTGGATGAGTATAAGAACAAGAAGGGGCAGAAAATCGTTTTCATACACGGAAAGGGGGATGGCGTACTTCGCAAGGCGTTGCTGCGGGAGTTGAGTTATAAGTACAAGAATTATCAAAGTCAGGATGCCTCCTTCCGTGAGTATGGTTTCGGAGCGACGATGGTGACGATACGTTAAAAAGATAAAGGGACTGCGCGTCGTAAAAAAATACACAAATATTTTCTGTGTTAGAATAAAAAGCGTAAATTTGCACGCAATAAAATTAAAAAAGCATTTAAACTTATGTCTTCATTTATTGCCGATAAAGTAGTTATGGATGGATTGACTTACGATGATGTATTGTTAATCCCCTCTTATTCTGAAGTCCTGCCCAAAACAGTCGAACTTACGACTAAGTTCTCACGCAACATCGAGTTGAAAATACCTTTCGTCACCGCCGCCATGGATACCGTAACCGAGTCGAAGATGGCCATTGCCATTGCTCGCGAAGGCGGTATCGGGGTGATTCACAAAAATATGTCCATCGTGGAACAGGCTCGTCAGGTAGCCATCGTGAAACGTGCCGAAAACGGTATGATTTTCGACCCGGTGACCATTAAACGCGGTTCTACGGTGAAGGATGCCTTGTCGCTGATGACCGAATATCATATCGGTGGTATTCCCGTTGTGGACGATGAAGGTGCTTTGGTGGGTATCGTGACCAACCGCGACCTTCGTTTTGAACGCGAAATGGATAAGCGTATTGATGAGGTGATGACTTCCGAAAACATCATCACCGCTCGTCCGGGTACGGATATGGAAACCGCCGCTCAGATTTTGCAGGAAAACAAGATTGAAAAACTTCCGGTGGTGGACGAAGAAGGCAAACTGATTGGCTTGATTACTTATAAGGATATTACCAAGGCCAAAGACAAACCGATGGCTTGCAAGGACAGCATGGGACGTCTGCGTGTGGCGGCCGGCGTGGGTGTGACAGCCGACACGTTGGACCGTATGCAGGCTTTGGTGGATGCCGGTGCCGATGCCATCGTTATCGATACGGCTCACGGACATTCCAAAGGTGTGATTGAAAAACTGAAGGAAGCCAAGCGACGCTTCCCGAACATTGACATCGTGGTGGGTAACATCGCGACGGGCGAAGCCGCCAAAATGTTGGTGGAAGCCGGTGCGGATGCCGTGAAGGTAGGTATCGGTCCGGGTTCAATCTGTACCACTCGCGTTGTGGCCGGTGTCGGCGTTCCTCAGTTGTCGGCGGTTTATGATGTGGCCAAGGCTTTGGAAGGTACAGGCGTTCCCTTGATTGCCGACGGCGGTTTGCGCTATTCGGGTGATGTGGTGAAGGCTTTGGCGGCCGGTGGTTACAGTGTAATGATTGGTTCGCTGGTGGCCGGTACGGAAGAAGCTCCGGGCGACACCATCATTTTCAACGGACGTAAGTTCAAGTCATATCGCGGCATGGGTTCGCTTGAAGCGATGGAGCACGGCTCTGCCGACCGCTATTTCCAAGGCGGTGTGACCGAAGTCAAGAAATTGGTGCCGGAAGGCATCGCTGCCCGCGTGCCTTATAAGGGAACATTGTATGAAGTGATTTATCAGTTGGTGGGCGGTCTGCGTGCCGGTATGGGCTATTGCGGCGCAGCCAACATTGAGAAGCTTCACAATGCCAAGTTTACCCGCATCACCAATGCCGGTGTGGCCGAAAGCCATCCGCACGATGTGGCCATCACCAGTGAGGCGCCCAATTATAGTCGTCCTCAATAAATGAAATTGTAATGCCGCGTTGTTTGCTCGGTATTCTCCTGCTTCTCCTTGTGACCGCATCGCCTTTGCGGGCACAAGGAGATGTTGCGTTATTTAGAATTGATGCGGAGCCGGTCGGTCTGACGGAAGCGGAGTATTATTTCCATCGCTCCGTGGAGAATGACCGGCAGGCTTTCCTGCCTCAATTCATTGCTTATAAGGTGAAGGCGCGTCGTGCCCGCGAACTAGGCTTGGACACCGCGGCGGACTTTTCTCGCCGGTTGGCTTCGTTGGAGGAAACGCTGACGGGGAGGAAGCCGGACGAATCGCGTCACCGTTCTTATAAAGGGGAATGGGTAAAATTGGCTCATGTCACTTTCCGCCTGAAACAGCATGCGGGCAAGTACGAAGAGCAGATAGCCCGCCGGTCGGCGGATTCCGTCTTTCAAGCATTGCGGCAGGGGGCGGACATACGGACGATGGGCGAGGAACTGCCTTGGATGCAGACCCGACACCTCTTGCAGGAATGGCAAGAACAACTGGCGACTTTAGAGAAGGGGTGCTTTTCAAAGCCTTTTCATTCTCCGTTGGGGGTGCACGTCATCGCTTGGTTGGATAAACGGACGGGAAAAGTCGCGGCGGACAGTCGGCCTGCTGTCGATACAACCCTTTTGAAACGGGAAATCGAAGATGGTCTGCTGGTAGCTGCCTTGGAAAAACGTTGGGCGGAGAAGCCTTGCACGGAGGACGAGTTGGCGGCTTATTTCAAACGGCATCGGGTGGATTATGGCGGAGGTATTCCTCATTTTCAAGGGGCGGTGATACATTGTCTCGACAAAAAGCAGGCCAAGGCTATCCGAAAGTACCTGAAGAAGTATCCGCAAGAACTTTGGCGAGAAGCCATCCTCCGGATGCCGTCCGGTGTGGCAGACAGTTGCCGAATGGAAGAAGGTTTGTTCCGCATCGGACAGAATCCGAATGTAGACAAACTGGTCTTTGGCTGTGGGGCGGAGAAACCGTTGCCCGGTTATCCATACCGTGGGGTGATGGGCAAGAAGCTGAAAAAAGGGCCGGTCGATTATCGGATGGTGCGCTCGAAGCTGGAGGCGGACTGCCGGAAGGCGCGCGAAAAAGCGGAAGTGGAGGCTTTGAAACAGAAATATAGGGTTGAAATAAACGAAGAGGTTTTAAAAACCGTTAATTATATCGGAAATAAGTAATTAATACCGTATCTTCGTTCGCTATTTGATATTGTATGAAACAGAGAATTGTTTGGCTGATTGTTTGCGGCTTGCTCTTCGGTTTGGGAGGATGCGAACGCCGGGAGAACCACAAGGGGAAAACTCCGTTGGTGGAAGTGGCGGGTAAGTTCTTGTATCAAGAGGACTTGACTGCGGTACTTCCTCTCAACTTGTCGGCAGACGATAGTGTGCTCTTCGCGGAACATTACATCCGTAACTGGATTGAAGATGCGCTGTTGTATGACAAAGCGGAAGGCAATGTGCCCGAAGACGACCGGATTCGGAAGTTGGTGGAGAGTTACCGCAAGGCATTGGTGATGCACACCTATCAAGAGGAACTGGTAAACCAGCAGTTGGCCGGCGAAATCACTTCCGAAGAGGTGGCGGCCTATTACGAGAAGAACAAGTCGCTCTTTTTGTTGGAAAAGCCAATAGCGAAAGGACTGTTCATCAAGGTGCCTCTGAAGTCATCAGGCTTGTCGGATGTGCGTCGGTGGTACAAGAAGAATACCCGCGAGGCCGTGGAACAATTGGAGAAATACAGTCTGCGGAATGCGGTTACTTACGATTACTTCTACGACCGTTGGAAACCGTTGGAGGAAATCGAGGCTCAGATTCCCGCCAAGACTTGGAAAACCGGAGACGGATTTCTGGAACGAAACCGTAACGTGGAACTGAAGGATACGGCTTTTTGCTATTTCCTGCACATTGAGGAATATCAAAGCGAGGGGAAGCAGAAGCCGTTGGACTTTGCCGAAGAAGAAATAAAAGAGATATTGATAAACTTGAAGCGGGTGGAATTTATCAACAAAGTGAAAGAGGATTTATACCGCCAGGCTTCGGATAAAGACAGAATTATTTATTATTATTTGAATTCAGATGAGTAAATTGATGTATGCCAAGGTTGGTACATTGTGGGCACTGCTGTTGGCGGCGCTTCCGACATTCGGACAGAACAATGTGATAGACGAAGTGGTTTGGGTAGTCGGTGATGAGGCTATCCTGAAATCGGATGTAGAGAGTGAAAGACTGAACGCCCAGTATGAAGGACGCAAGTTTGACGGTGACCCGTATTGCATCATTCCCGAACAACTGGCCATCCAAAAATTGTTTTTGCACCAAGCGGCGATTGATAGCGTCGAAGTGTCGGAACAAGAAGTGCTGGCGCAAGTGGAAAGACGTACCAACTGGCTGATTGACCAGATTGGTTCGAAAGAAAAATTGGAAGAGTATTACAACAAGACTTCGACCCAGATTCGCGAGATGCTCCGCGAAAACGTGCGCGACGGTATGACCGTGCAGCGGATGCAGCAGCAGATTGTGGGCGACATTAAAATCGTGCCTGCCGAAGTGCGCCGTTTCTTTAAGAACCTTCCGCAGGACAGTATTCCTTTCATCCCCACGCAAGTGGAGGTACAGATTGTAACCCTCGAACCGAAGATTCCGCAGGAAGAAATAGAACGTGTGAAGAAAGCGTTGCGCGACTATACCGACCAGGTGAATAAAGGTGAAATCGCTTTTTCTACATTGGCAAGACTTTATTCGGAAGACGAAGCAAGCCGTCGCCGCGGTGGTGAGTTGGGCTTCATGGGACGTGGCGAGTTGGTGCCGGAATACGCCAATGTGGCCTTTAACCTTCAAGAATCCGGCAAAGTGTCCAAAATCGTGGAGTCGGAATTCGGCTTTCACATCATTCAGTTGATTGAAAAGCGAGGCGACCGCATCAACACTCGTCACATTCTGCTCAAACCGAGGGTGGAAGAAGAAGACCTTGAATCTTCTTTGCTTCGTTTGGACTCTATCGCCAAGGACATTCGCAACGAGAAGTTCAGCTTTGATGAGGCTGCGACCTTCATTTCACAGGACAAGGACACCCGTAACAATCACGGTCTGATGGCCAATCCTGTTTCCGGTACGGCTCGTTTCGAAATGCAGGATTTGGCGCAGGTGTCGCAAGAAGTGGCTAAGACTGTCGAAGGCTTGAAAGTGGGCGAAGTCTCCGACCCTTTCACCATGCTTAACAGCAAGGGAAAGGAAATTTGTGCCATCGTTAAGTTGAAAGCTCGCATTGATGGTCACAAGGCGACCATTACGGAAGATTATCAGCGCTTGAAGTCCATCGTTCAGGAAAAGCTTGGAGCCGAGAAACTGGACAAGTGGATACGTGACAAGCAGAAGCATACCTATGTGCGCATCAATGAAAATTGGGTGAAGTGTGATTTCAAATACCCCGGTTGGGTAAGAAAAGATTAAACGATGACAGTTGTTAAAAACGATAGAAACAGAAAAACGAATAGGCACAGGATGGGCTTGCTGGCTCTCTTGTGCCTGTCCGGATTTTGTCTGTTTGCACAGGTGCAGCCTGCCCGTCGAGCCAAAAGTAAGGTCTATCTTCTTCATTCGGACATCTTGAAGAAAAGCAAGGACAACCCGGACCCGAACGCGCAGATATTGGTAGGCGATGTGCAATTTCGTCATGACAGCATCTATATGTATTGCGACAGTGCCTGCTTCTACGAGAAGACCAATTCGTTGGAGGCGTTCGACAACGTGAAGATGGTGCAGGGGGATACGTTGTTTCTTTACGGCGACTATCTGTTTTACGATGGAAACACGCAGATAGCCAAGGTGCGTGACAATGTACGCATGGAGAACCGGACGACCACCCTGCTGACCGACAGCTTGAACTACGACCGCATTGAAAATCTCGGTTACTTCTTCGATGGAGGTACGCTGATGGACGAGGAAAACACGCTGACATCCGATTGGGGAGAATACAGTCCGGCCACCAAGTGGTCGGTGTTCAATTATGATGTGAAACTCATCAATCCCAAGTTTACCTTGACCTCGGATACGCTTCGTTACAACACGGCCAGCAAGGTGGCGAATATCGTAGGGCCGTCCGACATTCACAGCGATGCCAATCACATCTATTCGGAGATGGGATTCTACAATACGCAATCGGGGCAGGCGGAACTGCTTCATCGATCGGTATTGACCAATGACGGTAAGCGACTGACGGGCGACAGCCTGTTTTATGACCGCAACCGCGGGGTTGGAGAAGCCTTTCGGCAGGTGGTGTTTACCGATACCGTCAATAAGAATATGCTTACGGGCGACTACTGCTATTATAATGAACCGACCGGCTATGCCTTTGCCACGGATAGTGCGATGGCGGTGGACTTTTCGCAGGGCGACAGTCTTTTTGTTCATGCCGATACGCTTCAACTTTATACTTTTTTCATGAATACCGATTCGATGTATCGTGAAACCCGTGCTTATCACAAAGTGCGTTTCTTTCGGCCGGATGTGCAGGGCGTGTGCGATTCGCTTGTGTTCTCATCGAAGGACAGTTGTCTGACCATGTATCGTGACCCGATTTTGTGGAATCGTCAGCAGCAGCTTTTGGGCGAGGAAATCCTTGTGTACATGAACGACAGCACCATTGATTGGGCGCACATTCACAATCAGGCTTTGTCGGTGGAACGTATCGATTCTACCAATTACAATCAGGTGACGGGCAAGGATATGAAAGCGTACTTCAAGAACGGCGAGATGGATAGGGTGGATGTCATCGGTTCGGTTCGGCTGGTTTATTACCCGATGGAGAAGGATAGTACGCTGATAGGGATGAATATCTCCGAAACGAGCGAACTGAATATTTTCCTGCAAAACCGGAAGTTGAAGAAGATGGTGATGAAGCCGAAGTCTAACGGAACGCTTTATCCCATGACGATGCTTCCAAAGGAAAAGATGAAGCTGGACAACTTTGCTTGGTTTGACTATATCCGTCCGCTGAATAAGGAAGACGTCTTTCGTTGGCGGAGCAAAAAAGCCGGTCAAGAGTTGAAGAAGAGTACCCGCGGAGCGGCACCGTTGCCCAATCAAAAATTGTTTAATAAGAAAACGAAGGAGGAAGAATAGTTATGGGAATGTTCAAAACTGAGAAACCACGTGCGTACAGTCATTCGTACATCTATGTGGACGAACGGAAAGAAAGATTGGCCAAGATTGAAGAAAATGCCAAACGCGATTTGGGAATGTTGCCTCCGAAGGAAACCACGGCGGAAGAAAGAATCCGCGGTAAGTTTGTGGAAGGTACCAAGCATCTGAAGCGGCGCAAGGAAAACGGGCGCAAGCCAATGACGTATGCCGCTTTGCTGATAGCCCTTGCAGCGTTGTGTTACATCCTCCGCTATCTGGTGACAGGACAGTTGAATTTCTAAATCGTAAGCGTATGAGTGATATTATTCGGTTACTTCCCGACTCGGTGGCCAATCAGATTGCAGCCGGTGAGGTGGTGCAACGACCGTCTTCGGTTATTAAAGAACTGGTAGAGAATGCAGTGGATGCCGGTGCCAAGCATATCGATGTGCTGGTGACGGATGCGGGGAAGACTTCCATTCAAGTGATAGACGATGGTAAGGGAATGTCCGAAACGGATGCTCGTTTGGCATTCGAACGTCATGCTACTTCCAAAATCCGTGAGGCGGCCGATTTGTTTGCGCTTAGCACGATGGGATTTCGCGGTGAAGCATTGGCTTCCATTGCGGCGGTGGCTCAAGTGGAACTTCGCACGTGTATGCAAGGAGAACAGTTGGGAACTTCTCTTTGTATTTCCGGATCGAATGTCGAAAGTCAGGAGACGGTGGCTTGTCCGCCGGGCAGCAGTTTCAGCGTGAAGAATCTTTTCTTCAACGTGCCTGCCCGCCGTAAGTTCTTGAAATCCAATCAAACCGAACTGAGCAATATCCTTACCGAATTTGAACGTATCGTGTTGGTCAATCCGGATATTTCTTTTACGTTGCGTCACAATGGAACGGAAATGCTTAACCTCCCTGCTATCTCGCTGAAACAGCGTATCATGGGAGTGTTTGGCAAGAAAATCAATCAGGAACTTTTATCGCTGGAGGTGGATACTTCCATGGTTCGCATATCCGGTTTTGTGGGGCGTCCCGAAACAGCTCGCAAGAAAGGTGCGCGGCAATATTTCTTTGTGAACGGACGTTACATGCGGCATCCTTATTTTCACAAAGCCGTTATGGAGGCTTACGAACGATTGATTCCGGTCGGCGAGCAGATTTCTTATTTTATTTATTTTGAGTTGAATCCGGCTCATATTGATGTGAACATTCATCCCACGAAGACTGAGATAAAATTTGAAAACGAACAGGCCGTCTGGCAGATTCTTTCGGCGGCTGTCAAGGAAACGCTTGGCAAGTTCAATGCCGTACCTTCTATCGACTTCGATACAGAGGGAATGCCCGATATTCCGGCTTTTGAGACTTCGCCGTATGCCGGCATTCAGCCTCCGAAAACGAATTTCGACTCCAACTACAATCCTTTCGACAGCACTCCGTCAACTTCCTCGTCTTATTCGCGTTCGGCGGTAAGCGACAATTGGGAACAATTGTATGAAGGGTTGGAAAGTCGTCCGTCTGCCGTTCGTCAACCGATGTCGTTTGCCGATGATGGCGATTATTATACGGAGCAACCGGTTGCCGAGACTCAAACTTCGTTTTACGCTTCTCCGGAGTCGGCTCCTGCCGAAACGGCTGCCCAACACTATCAGTACAAAGGACGTTTTATTCTGACTTCTGTTAAGTCGGGCTTGATGATTATTGAGCAACAGCGGGCACATGTCCGTGTGCTTTACGATCGCTACTTAGCTCAGATTGCGGCTCGTAAAGGGGCTTCGCAAGGGATGCTTTTCCCGGATATAGTGCAGTTTTCTCCTTCCGAAATTCCGGTATTGGAGAGTATTTTGCAAGATTTGTCTTATCTGGGCTTTGAATTGACCGATTTGGGTGGCGGAAGCTATGCAATCAATGGTGTGCCTTCGGGTATCGAAGGATTGCAACCGGTCGTCTTGGTGCAGGATATGGTACATACGGCTATCGAAAAAGGGTGCAAGGTGCAGGAAGAAGTGCAAAGTCTGTTGGCGTTGGCACTGGCTAAGGCGGCGGCCATCGTTCCGGGACAAGTTCTCTCCAATGAGGAAATGAATCATTTGGTGGACGAACTTTTAACTTCGCCCATTCCCAATTATACACCCGATGGAAAGGCCGTGCTCACGGTTTTGAAAGAAGATGAATTGGAAAAAATGTTCAAGTAATTCTTTAGAAAAGTAATGTAGCCGAGAAACAGGGTGGCTCTGTCGAAAAAAAGTGGACATACCAAATAGCATGTCCACTTTTTTTGTTATTCTGTTCCGAAGCTGTTCCAAAGGTTTCCGGGGGGGAGGGGAGCCGTCAAGTCAATTTCCTGCTTCGATACAGGGTGGATGAACTTCACTCTCCGTGCATGAAGGCAAATGCTGCCGTCAGAGTTGGAACGGGGCGAACCATATTTCAAGTCACCCTTGATGGGGCATCCCATCTTGGCCAGTTGGCAGCGAATCTGATGGTGACGCCCCGTTTTTAAGTCTACTTCCAGCAGGTAATAGTTCTGTGACCGTCCAATCAATTTATAGTGAAGGATGGCTTTCTTCGAATCTTTCACCTCCTTGTCGTATGCGTACGACTTGTTCTGTTTTTCGTTGCGCGTCAGCCAGTGTGTCAGTTCGCCTTCCGGTTCTTTCGGACGTTCTTTAACAATCGCCCAATAGGTCTTCTTTACTTCTCCCAACCGAAACATGTCGTTCAGTCGGGAGAGTGCTTTGCCGGTTTTGGCAAACACAACCAGACCGCTTACGGGGCGGTCCAGTCGGTGTGTCACTCCTAAAAAAACATTACCCGGCTTGCCGTACTTCTCCTTGATGTACAGCTTTACTGTCTCCGATAGCGGAGTGTCGCCGGTCTTGTCTCCTTGTACAATTTCCGAAGACGTCTTATTGACGACGATGATATGGTTGTCTTCGTAAACGACAGTCATAATTACATGTTCATTCCGCCGTCTACTTGAATCACCTGTCCGGATACGTAAGAAGACATATCGGAAGCCAAGAAAGTAGCGATGTTGGCTACATCTTCCGGTGTACCTCCTCGACGGAGAGGAATTTTCTTAGACCATTCGGCCTTGATTTCATCGCTTAATTTAGCGGTCATTTCTGTGATGATAAAGCCTGGAGCGATGGCGTTGGCACGGATGCCGCGTGAGCCCAATTCTTGTGCGATGGATTTGGCCAGACCAATCATACCGGCCTTGGAAGCCGAATAGTTGCACTGACCGGCGTTGCCGTGAACGCCTACTACCGAAGCCATATTGATGATGCTTCCGCTTCTTTGGCGCATCATGATTGGTGTACAGGCATGGATAAAGTTGAAAGCCGACTTCAAGTTTACGGCGATTACGGCATCCCACTGAGCTTCGCTCATGCGCAGCATCAGTCCGTCTTTCGTGATGCCCGCATTGTTTACCAAAATGTCAATCGAACCGAATTCTTCCTTGATTTGGTTTACCACCTTTTCTGTATCTTCGAATGAAGCGGCGTTTGAAGCATAACCCTTTGCTTTTACGCCGAAAGCTGCGATTTCCTTTTCTGTATTCTGTCCGTTCTCGTCAATCACCAAGTCTGTGAAAGCTACGTTTGCGCCTTCGGCCGCAAACTTCAATGCGATGGCCTTTCCAATGCCGCGTGCGGCACCGGTCACAATCGCTGTTTTACCTGTTAATAATCCCATAATTATTCTTTTGTTATTTATGAATTGATTAATGTATTCTGTTCATCGTTCGTGTCTTTTCGTCCCAATGCACCGTATACGATTTTGGCTACGTAGGCCCAGCCTTGTTCATCGTCCAAATCTTCGCCTATTTTTCCTCGGATATAGGGCACTTCGATTCCTTTGATGCAATAATGAAGAATGTCTGCCAAGATATCCAAGTTATCTACTTCGAAGATGCCTTTCTTTTTCCCCTCTACCAATATCTGACGGAAAAGGCTGATTTCTCGTGCGTCGAAATTGCGTCGTACCCGTTCCACGCGCCAAATGTCGCGGAAGAATCCTGCCCGCAGCGTACCGTTGCGTAACACGATAACTTTTATTGTGTCCAGATGTGTTTCAATCATTTTTAGAATTTTCA
Source organism: uncultured Phocaeicola sp. (assembly GCA_964469845.1). Taxonomy (GTDB): domain Bacteria; phylum Bacteroidota; class Bacteroidia; order Bacteroidales; family Bacteroidaceae; genus Phocaeicola. The sequence goes on along the minus strand of CAYXZF010000066.1, from coordinate 682 downwards.
CATCGGGTTCGATTGCTTCGGCGGCTACCTGTTCCAAAGCATCCGACAGCATCTCCAGTTCCGACTCCACTACTGCCATGTATATTTCTTCCTTACTCTTGAAATACGTATATAGCGTCCGCCGTCCTTTCTTAGAGGCGATTGCGATATCGTTCATTGTAGTGTTATCTACCCCGTGTCTTGCAAACAATTGCCGGGCGACATCTACTAATTTGGCTCTTGTTTTTGATACTGTCATAAATACTGATTGCACATTATATATATATGTGTGCAAAATTACGTTTTTTCTTTGATTCGTACAAACAATAGAAGAATTTATTTGATAGGAATGATTATCGTATAATCAAGCTAAATTTTAACATTTACTTAAATACCTATTTTCTAATGTATTATACGTTTTGAAAATCTTTTTTTGAAAAATACTCCTTAAAAAGTTTGGAAATTCAGAAAAAAGCCGTACCTTTGCATCCGTAATCAAAAAACAACATCGCGGAGTGGAGCAGTGGTAGCTCGTTGGGCTCATAACCCAAAGGTCGTTCGTTCGAATCGGGCCTCCGCAACAAAGAGAGAGAAGTTTTACTTCTCTCTCTTTGTTTATTATTAGTACGCTCAGCAAGAGCATTGGGGGGCTCAGTAGCTTTTTAGTGGGGATAAATTTTTTCAAGAGCCGCAAAATATCGAA
>CAYXZF010000065.1:0-14067 GCA_964469845.1 uncultured Phocaeicola sp. | reverse complement strand
CCAAATGAGGGAGCACGATTGCCATCTGTCTTTCCAAGTTTACAGCGATTGCCTCCGGCATATCGATATACCTCTATAGGTCTGGAGTCTATGCAAAATACTCCTCTGCACCATCCATCGTTAATGCAATCCGTTTACGTATTTCCTCACAAAGATTACGAGTGAACTTTCGGCGGTCATTATATTGCCTCCTTGATATAAGATTTGGAAACTCTTTCTTGTAGTCCTTTAGTCTGTCAAAGAGGTTATTGTCACTATCTATACTCAGGTGCTCGGCAGTCAGGCCCAGAGTGATGAACTCAAGGTCAGAGAAGCGTGGTACGATGTCTCTACGTGGTAGATTTCCATGTGCTGTAATTCATATAAATTCTAGTTTTCTACGAATCTAATTCCGCCAACGAGTATTCAAATGACTCTAAAGCATTAGAAATGTTTACTATCGAAACCAACGAATCGATATTCTGAACTGAATTAATACACACTGAAGTCGGAAACGGAAGGTGTGCCTACCGACTGCGTAATGGTCAGCCGTACGGCTTGGGCATTAACCGGAGCAATCGTCTCCAATCGTTGATGCCCCACCGACTGTCCTTGAGCAATGACTCTCCACCGTCCGCCCGTCTTAGCCTCTATACGATATTCCCTGATCTTCTCGCCTTGGCTGATGTCTTCCTTCAACCTATACCCTTTCAGCGTGCAGGCAGAATGGAAACGAATTTGCAATTGTTTCTTGCTCCCGGACGTTTGTGCCATGGGTTTTCCCCATGCGCAGGCTATGGCCTTTCCCCATTCGTCAAGGCGTTTTACATCGCCATCGGGCAATAGTCCTGAAGGATCGGGTGTCAAACCAACGATCAGTGTAGCGTTCCGTCCCACTGATTTTTCGTATATCGTCATCAGACTATCCAAAGACAGAATGTTGCCATCATCGTCAGGCTCCCAAAACCATTCATGACGCCCATTGGCACCTCTCAGCGGAAAGTCTGCCATGGCGGGAAGCCAATATTTCCCATCCCGATTGCCATGCTTCAGCAAACTAATCCAATTGGGCGATGTTTCTATCCCTTTATGATGAGAGCAGGGTGTGGGAAATGCCGACCAACATGGATATCCCACTGTACCCGTTTCGGAACCTCCCCAACGAAAGTCGGCCCGATTAACATTATGATAGAACAAACAATTAGGTTGATATTTCTCGACTATAGGCTCCACATCGGGTCCAATGCCTTTCGGATCGTCCGCTCCACCATCGAACCAAATCAAGAACCAGTCGCCATATCGAGTACAGAGTTCTTTCACCATCCGTTCGCAATAGCGGCGATACCAATTCTGCCGGTTTTGGGCAAATTGCCCTCCTCCATCAGTCGAGAAATTGTGGATGCCTAATAAAGAATTCCACCGGATGCCCACGTAGATGCCTGGTAATACGCCATACTTATGGCAGGAATTAACGAAATCGCGTACGATGTCCCCTTTCCCGTCCCGCCATTTCACAGCTTTCAAGCAATACGGATTGACATCGCTTTGCCACAGTCCAAAACCGGTTTCATGGGTAGCTGTCAGAATGGCAAACTTACATCCAGCCGATTTAGCCGCTTTAATCCACAGATCGGTGTCAAGTTGTGTGGGATTGAATATATTGTAGTCTTCTATCGGACTGTTCCGGTTGTCCGACTGTCCGTATCTCACTCCGTCGAACACATGAAGGTCGTAATGAAACACGGCCCCCATCTCAGCGTTATGCCATCTCAACTGAAGGGGTGTAGGTACGGGTTGTGCCTGTCCTTTGGCAAGGCAGCATATTATGATTATCGCAAATAGGGGAAAAGTTAAGAAGTGTTTCGTTTTTATCATAGTTCTTTCAATAGTTAATACATTAACCCGTTGGCGGAGTTTATTTGTAAAATTATTGTTATTTAAGTTTCGCAAGTAAAAATATAGTTTTAGTTCAGTATATCACAAAAATGACTATCTTTAAGTGTCACCTTTAAAGGACTCTGACTAAAAGCTATGGTCAAAGATAAACATATTATTCCAGATTTCAATGCGTTCTTCCACGAAAATGATTGCAACAAGGCAATAAACTATATTATGACAACAATTCGTTATCTCAATCTGCATTCTTCTCAAAGCGGTATTGAAAAAGGTCATAACAGCAAGTTGACTTGTCTTCAAGTCTTGGAACTGCTACTTGTCTTCTCGTTCTTTATGGTCAAGAATTCTTTCCAATATCGACGATACCGACTTGCCGAAAACAGGCTTCAAAATTCGCATCTTCTTCTATAAAAAGAGGACGAGGCTGTGTCAAAATAGGCGCAGTCTCTTTTTGTAATCTGCCGTAAAACATAAAACAAAGCCCGGACTTTCGCAAGCTGGGGCTTTGTCATGTCAAAAAGTTTTAGTAACTTAGTGACATAAAGAAAATTAAATGTCTACAAAGTTACATACAAAATCTTACAGTAACAACGACAGGTTGTTTTTTCTGCTGAATCCTAGTGAAGATATCGCGGAAAACGACCCTGTGCGTATTGTCGATGCCATAGTAGAGAATCTTGACCTCAAGGAGTTTAAAAAACTGTACCGTGAACGAGGTCGTTGTCCGTACCACCCGAAGATGATGCTCAAGGTCATCCTCTATGCCTATATGAATAATATCTACTCGTGTCGCAAGATAGAGCGTCAGGTACAGCGCGACATCCATTATATTTGGTTGGCGGCGCAGGAGCGTCTCGACTTCGTGACGATCAACCGTTTTCGCAATCGGGTAAAGAAAGAAATCAACAACATCTTCACACAGGTAGTGCTGCTCTTGGCCGAACGAGGGTTTATAACCCTTGACGTGGAGTATATCGATGGAACCAAGATAGAATCCAAATCCAACAAGTAACCTTTGTATGGCGCAAGACCGTCGAGAAGAACCGGGCAAAACTTCAGGAGAAAATACGTGTTCTTCTCCGGCAAATCGACGAGGTCATAGCTCAAGACAAAGCTGCCGCAGCAGAGTCGGTCGAGTTTACATCCGAGGCACTAGACTCGCTTATATCCGAGCTGAAAAACTCACTTGAGGAAGCGCCTGAACCTGCCGGCAAGGATCAGAAGAAGCATCGTCGCCGGCAGAAGAATCAGATAAAGGAACCGGAAAAGCACCGCGAAAAACTCAATGAGTATGACTGCCGTCTTGAGCAGATAGGCGAGCGAAACACAATGTCGAAGACCGACCCCGACGCCACGTTCATGCGTATGAAAGAGGATGCGATGAACAACGGTCAGACCAAGCCGGGATACAACCTGCAGATCTCAGCCGAAAAACAGTTCATCACCGACTTTGCACTGTTCCCAAATCCCACCGATACACTCACACTCATATCGTTCTTCAACTCCTTCCTTGACCGTTACGGACATCTGCCCTCAGTCGCTGTTGCCGATTCCGGCTATGGATCGGAAGAGAACTATCGCTTCATGGACGATGCAGGCATGGAGGTATACGTCAAATACAACCGATTCCACCTCGAACAGCGTCCGCGCTACAAACCCAATCCGTTTCATCACGACAACTTCCATTACAACGCCGACGAGGACTGTTACGTCTGCCCGATGGGACAGCACATGACACGCGTCGGCACCTCTCACTCAAAGACTGCAAGCGGATACCGCAGCGAAAACGCACGGTACCGGGCTAAAAACTGCAATGGCTGCCCGCTGCGTTGTCTATGCAACAAATCCGTGGGCGACCGCCGCACAATCGAAATCAACCACCGCCTCAACCAATACAAACGAAAAGCCCGCGAACTGCTGACATCTGAAGAGGGTCTGAACCACCGCGGACGACGATGTATCGAGCCGGAGGCCGTCTTCGGACAGATGAAGTCCAACATGGCATACCGCCGCTTCCGTCACTTCGGGAAAGACAAGGTCTCAATGGACTTTGCCTTCTTCGCCATTGCCTTTAATATAAAGAAAATGTGCTCAAAGATAGCGTAACGGACCAAAAACGGGGGAAATACGGCCTATTTTGCCCTGTTTTTGCTTATTTTCCCGTTTTTTATCGTCTGAGAATCGGATATTTGGAAAATAGCCTCAAAAATCGGTTCTCTGAAAAATATCCAAACCTCAGCGCTAAAAATTAAGAGGCTGCGCCGTAAACCTTAATTACGACACAGTTTCAATCATAGTTGCGTTCGTAATACGCATTTACGTCATTTCATTTTCAACATGTAGCGTATAGCCAACTCTGGGAACTACGGTAATAGAGATTCTTTCGTCTTCGGTAAATAATTTCCGAAGACGGATGATATAATTGTTGAGGCTGTACTCACTGCTGCCCACTGTTTCATTTCCCCATAATTCCTCCTCGATTTCTTCCCTTGTTACCACCTTGTTTTGTCTTTTTGCTAAAAGATATAACAACTTACATTCAAACGGTGTCAGTTTTTTTACTACCACATCATTTTGTACCAACACAGACTCATTCTGAAGTAATTGAAAATCTCCTATGGTTATAAAATCTTTTTGCGGATTATTTTCAAAAGGTGTAAAACGTTCTACGTATGCAATAAGTTCTTTCACGTCAAAAGGCTTTTTTAAATATCCTACTGCACCCAATTGCATGGATTTTACCACATAATCAATATCTGTATGTGAAGATATGAACAGGATAGGAGTGCTTGGAACTTTTGCTATCAGTTCGGGTGCTGTAATTATCCCGTTTTTATTTCCTATTTCCACATCCAACACGATAATATCCGGAGACAATTCATTAAGTACTTCCACAATACCACATAAAGATGTTTGAAAATGAACTTCATATCCCACTTGATTAAGAGCAAGTGTCGCGATATTTCCTAAAACGATATCGTCATCAACAAATAATACTTTCCTTTTTTTCATAACGGGGGATGGTTATCATAAAACAGCTTCCTTTTTTTAATTCACTTCGGACTTGAATCTTTCCTCCATGTTCCTCTACGATGTATTTGGCTTGTGTCAATCCTATTCCATGACCTTTCTTTTGAGAATGATGCTCTTGATTTACCTGAAAGAATGGGTCGAATATTTTTTTGAGGTTCTTTTGTGAAATACCCCATCCGTTATCTGATACGGAAATACGCACAAAATGATTGTCTTGTTCTGCGCTTATGACAATCTTTACGCCATTGTCTGCATATTTGATTGCATTTTCAAGCAAATTACGTAATACGTTTTCTATATACATCGAATCGACAAAAGTAAAAATGGATGAGTCGCCGGAAGGGTTTATTGTTATCGAGTGTGGTTTTTCTTGATATAATATGCCTAATTCTATTTTAATTTGCTTCATCAATTCCACGATATCAACATTGGAGCGCTTTAAAACTAACTTTTTCCGATTGTTTCTTGCGATAATGAGTAATGAATCAATATTACTTACCAAATGTTTGAGGTTTTGGGTACTTAAACTGATAATTGGTTGTACGGACTGTTCTTTTATGGTTATAGCCAAATAGCTCATGACTGTGATAGCACTGTTCAGTGGTGTCTTGAGGTCGTGGATGGTGCCATTCACGCTTTCCTCTTGTTTATTAAGCAGATTGGTTTTCTTTCTGATGATTAAGAATTGAAAAAGAATAGCGATACATGCGGTTGCCATGAATACGATGGAGAGTAAAAGTGTCCATGCTTCTTTTTTTACGAAGGGACTCAGTGGTATAGACAATTTTACTTGGATATATTGATAACCGTGTGTTCCTATGGGATAAAGTTTTGAACTGAAATCCGCAGATAAAGTGTCTTGTATACCGGCAATATCAATCGGTTTCTTAGTCTTGTCATATAAAACAAGTGAATAGTTTAAACAATGGTTTACTTCGGATGAATAAATGCTATCCAAAAGAGACAATTGAAGTGTCAATCCTCTCTCAATCGCAAAATCTTGTCGTATTTGCTGAAGAACATCTCCGGTTGGGGAGCCATGCATTCTGTCTTTTGCACTGTCAAGATCCAAATGAAAAGATTCTATTTGTAATTCAGATACTTTATTTTTATTGGGTTTATCTTCTTTCTTCCTCAAATAAAATTCTTTATCTAACGAAACTATTAAAGTTTCTTCGGCTGTTTGATGCAAAATTCGGCAATAATTCACATATAATGATAGAATATAAATAAGTTGCAGACCAATAATTGCTAAAGTAGCTATGCAAGTAATATAATAATACTTTTTCATTCATTTCTGTTTTAAGCTGCAAAGATAATACTTATCGCTAAAAGAGTTTATAACAATCCTTTTCAAATTCTATAATATTCTGTTTTCTCATTGATTATAGAATGATTATAAAAAGATTATATATGCAACAGATAATAAATCGTTTCTTTGCATGGTCTTAGAGAAACAGACAAAGCGAAAGCCGAAACGCTAAATAGTAGGCATAAAAACATATAAAAAATTGTATGAACAATAACCGATTGGCTTTACAATGTATGAATAAGATAATCATTAGTTTTGCATCTCTTTTCTTATCAGTAAGTCTATATGCGCAAACCATAGAAAAATCCTATTTGGATGTTTTTTATCGAATGAGTTTCAAAAAAGATACTACGCAACAAATAACTACGGATGATTTAATGACGTTAAGGATAGGAAAAAAAACATCCATATTTTTTAGTAACACCGGTTATGGCATAGATTCATTGCTTACTTCTCCTGATGGGAAAAGTATACAATTGGATATTATCAATAATGGTTTAGCCAAATATGGCAAACGAATCGTATCTTATACGGTTTTAAAAGATACCTCAAAAGGCGAAATCGAATTTACCGATAATGTAGGAGGTGATCATTATAAATATGTAGAGGAAATACCTCGTTTTCAATGGAAAATTGTGAATGAAAAGAAAACGATATGGGATTTCCAATGTCAAAAAGCGACTTGTACATTCAGAGGACGTCATTATGAAGCATGGTTCACTACCGATGTGCCTATAGACAATGGACCATGGAAATTTCAAGGTTTACCCGGCTTGATATTGGAAGTATATGACACAAACAAGGAATATGCTTTCGTGTATGTAGGGCATAAAAAATCAAATGCATGGATAAAATCGTTACCTTATAAATATATACAGACTGACAGATTGAAATATCAGAAAGCATATCGGAACTTTATACAAGATCCGGTTGCTTACATTTCTGCTGTTACAGGAATGAATATCACTTTATCCGATACGAAGAAGAAGGATTTGGCTAAACGCAAGTTAAAATATGATTTAATAGAAAAAGAATGAATCTGATAACCCATGCTACGGATAAATGTATTTTCTTATTATTTTTACTGTGCTTTTGTTTGAATGCAAAAGCACAGCAAAACACAATATCGGGAGAAGTATTGAGTGAATCTTCAAAAGAAAAAATAGAAGGAGCTACTGTTGTATTGAAATCCGGAACTGCTTCAACAGCAGAATTGTTGGCTTATGGCATTACTGCGGCAGATGGGATGTTTTGTGTAAAAGTCGATAAGTTGCCATTGGATTCTGTCTATATGGAAGTGAAATGTATTGGTTTTAAACCCTGCAAGCAATATATAACAAGCGGCATAGATTCCTATCAAATATATTTAAAAGAAGAGGCTTTTTCTTTGAAAGAAGTAACCATACAAGCACAAAGAATAAAGCAATCTGGTGACACAATTAGTTATAATATAGCAAGCTTCGCTACTGCTCAAAATCGTTCTATCGGTGATGTACTCTCGAATATGCCGGGAATGAGTGTGGCTGATAACGGGCAAATCAGTTATAATGGGAGTCGTATCAACCGTCTATATATTGAGGGGAATGATTTGTTTAATGAAAAATATGGCATTGTCACTCAAAATTTATCTTATAAAGATATTGCGCGAGCGGAAATTATCGAAAATCATCAACCTGTCAAAGTTTTAGCATCGTCCAACGATGACAGCAAACGCGAAGTTGCTCTTAACCTGAAATTAAAGGATGATTCCAAATCCCAATGGGGAGGTTATCTGCAAACGGCAGGAGGGCTTCATCCTGAAACTTGGGAAGGAGAATTGTTTGTTACTAATTTTTCGGAACTTTTCCAAAGCGTATCTACTTTAAAGTCAAATAATAGTGGCAAGTTAATAACAAACGAAAATAAAACACTTACATTGTCAGACGTATTGAATATGCAGAATTACAGGGATAGTAAACTGTCCGAACTTATCCGGGTAGTACCGATGAATAAATCAGATTTAAGTGAAAACAGGACAAAGGTCGGAGCCTCGCATATAGTGAACAATAGCAATCTTTGGAAACTGAATAAACAAGTCGATATTCGGTCGCAAATAATCTATTCCGACGATCATCTTGATTCTAAAAATAAAAGTCAAACAGCCTATTTTTTGACAGACTCTATCCTTACAATGAATACTCTTGACCTATACAATAGCGTTTCTCGTAACTTGCAAGGTGAATGGTGTATTAAAAGTAATCAAGACCGTTACTATCTGAATAATCAGTTACATGCTTTCTCCACATGGACGGATGTCGGTTCTGTCATACAGCATAACGATAGGATGATTCATCAAGAAGCGGATAATCGGCGATTCATTTTATCCAATGACTTTGAATTTATAAAGAAATATGGCAAACATATACTTCAAGTCAGTTCATATAGCAGCTATACATATTTCCCGGAAAATTTGCTTCTGAAAGACGAATCTCTATCGACGCAAACAGTCAATCGCAAACTCTTTTTTACTGATGCGCAGGCTTCACATGGCTTCGATTGGAAAAGATGGAATTTTACGACTAAGGCAAATTTTCAGATAGTTACCAACCGCTTGAATAGTAAACTTGTTGATTCGAAGGATGGTGTGGGTTCTTCTAATGTGAGTGATGCAGGTCATTTACATCTGAAAATAGCACCGCAAATCGCATATAAAACTCCTGCTTTCAGTTTTTCTTTCCAACTTCCACTAAGCTGTTATCAATATAAAAAGAAGAACATGCCGGATGAGGGTCTTTTGTTTTATATGCCGGAGGTGTTTTGTAAGTGGAAAGCGACTCCGTTTTTTACGTTGTTTGCAAGCGGTGCTGCCGGAACGCTTGCATCAGGATATGACTATATGTATATTCATCCAATCATGAACGATTACAAAACCATATCCTCGGGCTTTCTTTCTTTTCAAGGGAAAAAAAGAGCGCGAAGCACACTTCGGTTGAGTTATGCCAATCCAATTGAAATGTTGTTCGCTCATGTGAGTATTTCCGGAACGACCGATACGTCGGACAAACAAATAGAAAAAACAGTATCAGCCAACCGTGTACTCTACAATTACAAACCCGGTAACAGTCATCATAAGATGTTTATAACAGAATGTTCGCTTCAAAAAGGCGTTGACGGTATGAATGGCAAAATAGAATTGCACACAATGTATCAATTGGATAAAACCAAGATTATACAAAATGCGGTGGAAGAACCTTTTCATTATACTTCTTTCAGTACGGATTTGAATATCCAATCCGCCATTGCGTCATGGTTGGAACTGAAATATGTCACACGATATTCTAATCATAGAATGAAAGGAAGTCTATGTAAAACCAATCATTGGAAAGTAATACAGCAGGTTTCTGTTGTTTGCAATCCGTCCAATCATTGGTTGATGAAAATAGAAGGAGGGCATTATTATAATCACTACGGCAGTCGCACAAAGCAACAGATTCTTTTATGTGATATAAATGTTTCTTATCTTCATCGTCATAATGAATGGTTTTGTAATATCCAGAACGCGTTTAATGAACGTTGGTATACATGTATAGCATACGATGAAATGAGTTCACAAACAATATCTTACGGCATTCGTCCCGGAACAATCATGTTTGGATTCAGGCGGATGTTTTAATCTGAATGGTCGAAACGATGTTTAGTCGTATATTATGTTGTCATCTTTCGCCTCCCGGTATCTTTCTTAGCGTTCTTGAACATTTATCATTTAATTTTGTTTATCTTTGTGGCGTTAAACATGAAAATTTTAGGATTATGAAAAAAGTAATTAGTGTGTTGATGGTTGCCATCGCTTTGATGTTGGCGGCTCCTGCTCAGGCTCAATTAATTAAGTTTGGTGTGAAAGGTGGTATGAACTTTACCAAGTTAGACTTCAACGCAAAGGGATTGGGTGATGTGTTGGAGAGCGATAACTTTACCGGTTTCTTCATCGGTCCGATGGCTGAAGTAACTCTTCCCCTCGTGGGCTTAGGCGTGGATGGTGCCTTGATGTATGCTCAGTGCGGAAAGGGCGAAGCCAAGCAGCAAGGGCTTGAAATCCCGGTGAACTTGAAGTACACATTCGGCTTGGGAAGCATGTTCGGTATCTATCTGGCTGCCGGTCCCGACTTTTTCTTCAATTTCAAGGACATCGACTTTGAAGGTTGGGAAGCCAAGAAGAGTCAGGTGGCAATCAACGTGGGAGGCGGTTTGAAACTATTGCGCAAACTTCAGGTGGGTGTGACTTACCAGATTCCGATGGGCGACAGCTTTGAATGGAAGGATGCCGGAAATGCGTTTACAGCCAAGAACAAGAATTGGCAGGTTTCATTGGCTTACATTTTCTAAGAAATCATCTTAGACCGGAAATAAATCGGGAGGCATTCAGTCGGAATGCCTCCTTTTTCTTTGGCAAGCATACACTCCGTAGGCTACTCCCGTCATTCCTGTAAAGCTACTAGTCTCAGATGAGGCTTTTTGGAGAGAGGAAATCTTACGCTTCGAAGGGGTGTGTCAGTAACTTGCGGAGATAAATCCCTAAGTTGGTGTCGTGTTCGCTGATGCTCAGCTTTTCACGGATGAGACTGCTTTCTTGTCCTGTTTTGCACTCACTTTCGTTTCTTTCTTGTATCTTTGCCGCATGAAGAAATTTGTAGATGTCATAGTTCCCCTGTCCATAGCCTCGCAGTTCACCTATTCGCTGCCTCCTGAATTGGAAGGAAGCGTGCAGGTGGGGTGTAGGGTCGTGGTATCGTTTGGCGTGAAGAAGTTCTATACAGCTATCGTGACCAAGATACATACCACGGAACCCATTGGCTTTGAGACAAAAAGCATCGAGGAGGTATTGGATGAGGATCCCGTTCTTCTACCCGGTCAGTTCCGCTTTTGGGAGTGGATTTCGTCCTATTATCTTTGTACGCCGGGCGATGTTTATAAGGCCGCCCTGCCTTCGGGCATGAAACCGGAAAGCGAAACGACTGTGGTCTATAACGAAGATTTTGAGGCTTCGGAGTCGTTGGGCAAGAACGAACAGAAGTTGCTCGACCTGCTGAGTGCCGACCGCGAACAGTGCGTCAATCGGCTTCAGAAGGCAAGCGGATTGAAAAACATCCTGCCTGTGGTGAAAAGGTTGCTCGACAAAGAAGCCATTTTTGTGAAAGAAGACCTGAAACGTCATTACAAGCCGCGTACCGAAGCCCGGGTTCGTCTGGTCCGCAGAGAGATGGATGAGGCGGGGATGCAACAGATTTTCAAAGAACTTTCGCGAGCCAAAAAACAGTTGGCCGTCTTGATGAAGTATGTGGAGCTTTCGGGTTGGGCGGGACGCGACACCTTTTTGAAGGAAGTAACCCGAAAAGAACTGTTGGAAAAGTCGGGCGCGACAACCGCTATCCTTCATGGTTTGGTGGACAAAGGTATCTTTGAAGTGTACTTTCAGGAAATCGGGCGTTTAGACTGTACCGAGGCGCTTACTCAACCTTTGAATCCGCTGAACGAAGCCCAGCAGCGGGCTTATGATGCCATTCTTCGGAGTTTTCAGGAAAAGAACGTCTGCTTGTTGCATGGAGTGACCGCCGGCGGCAAGACGGAGATTTATATTCATCTGATTCAACAGACGATAAATGCCGGGAAACAAGTGCTCTATCTGTTGCCGGAAATTGCGCTGACTACCCAAATCACCGAGCGGCTGAAACGGGTGTTCGGCGGGCGGTTGGGGGTGTATCATTCCAAGTTTCCCGATGCCGAACGGGTGGAAATCTGGCAGCGGCAGTTGGGCGAAAAAGAATATGATGTCATTTTGGGTGTCCGTTCGTCGGTGTTTCTGCCGTTCAAACGGTTGGGACTGGTCATTGTAGACGAAGAACACGAAAATACCTACAAGCAGCAAGACCCCGCTCCGCGCTATCACGCTCGCAGTTCGGCGATTATGTTGGCTTCCATGTACGGCGCGAAAGTGTTGCTTGGCACGGCTACCCCCAGTGTGGAAAGCTATTTCAATGCCACGACCGGGAAGTATGGACTGGTGGAATTGACGGAGCGTTACAAATCCATCCGATTGCCGCGCATCGAACTGGCGGACATCAAGGAGTTGGCGCATCAAAAACGGATGAAAGGCCCTTTCTCTCCGATGCTGGTGTCGGAAATCCGCAAGGCGTTGGACAACAAGGAGCAGGTCATACTTTTTCAGAATCGGCGGGGATTCGCTCCGATGATGGAATGTCACACCTGTGGCTGGGTGCCGAAATGCAAGAATTGCGACGTAAGCCTTACGTACCACAAGGGATTGAACCAACTGACCTGCCACTATTGCGGTTACACCGAGCCGCTGCACCGTTCGTGCCCGGCTTGCGGAGGCACGGAACTCAATCATCGCGGCTTCGGCACCGAACGGATTGAGGACGATATCAAACGGATATTCCCCGAAGCGCGGATTGCCCGCATGGATTTGGACACCACCCGCACTCGCACGGCTTACGAACGGATTATCGCTGATTTTGAACAGGGAAAGACCGACATCTTGGTCGGCACACAGATGGTTTCGAAAGGACTGGACTTTGAGCACGTCAGTGTAGTGGGTATTCTCAATGCCGACATCATGCTCAACTATCCGGACTTCCGAAGCTACGAACGGGCTTTCCAACTGATGGCACAAGTGGCGGGTCGCGCCGGACGCAAGAACCGTCAGGGGCTGGTCATCCTTCAGACCAAGTCGCCCGAACTGCCCGTCATCCGTCAAGTGATGGCAAACGATTACGAACAACTGTACTACGACCAGCTGGCTGAACGGCAACTCTTCCGCTATCCGCCTTACTATCGCTTGATTTACGTTTATTTGAAACACCGCAGGGAGGAAGTGCTCGACTTGGCGGCCGACTTCATGGCGGAACATTTGCGTAGCGGACTGGGCGAACGCGTACTGGGTCCCGACAAACCTCCCGTGGCTCGTATTCAAACCTTATATATAAAAAAAATGATTGTCAAAGTGGAACAAACCGCTTCTATGGCGAAAGTGAGAGACTACTTACTGTCCGTCCGACAGGCTGTGCTGGAAGACGAACGTTTCCGTACCTTGACGGTCTATTATGATGTAGATCCCCAATAAAGCATAAAAAATGATGAAGATACTGTTTGTTTGTCTTGGAAACATTTGCCGCTCCTCGTCGGCGGAAGAAGTGATGCGTACCTTAGTGAAGGAAGCCGGACTGGAGAAAGAAATCGAAGTGGATTCGGCAGGAATCCTGAATTATCACGAAGGGGAGCTTCCCGATAGCCGGATGCGGATGCATGCCTACCATCGCGGATATGTGCTGACGCACCGTTCCCGTCCCGTCCGCACGGAAGACTTCTTCGACTTTGACCTGATTGTCGGTATGGACGACCGTAACATCCAAGACTTGAAAGACCGTGCCCCTTCACTCGACGCAGAGGAGAAGATTCGTCGCATGACGGATTTCTGCCGTAACACATCGGCGGATTATGTGCCTGACCCTTATTACGGTGGTGCACAAGGCTTTGAGCATGTGCTTGATATTCTGGAAGATGCTTGTGCGGGATTGTTGGAAGAGTTGAAACCTTTGCTATGAATTGACTTCTCTCTCCCTCTTTGCTTGATAAGGTTTTCAGGCTCTGCAAATACGTCTTTTCATTTGCGTTTAAAATTTATCCACAATGTTACGGACATTTGTCCAAGGTATTGCGGCTATTTGTCCGCAACTTACGGACAAATGTCCACAGTATTGCGGACGAATTTTAACAGTATATAACATATACTATGCACGAAGTAACTATTCAGCGATAGGGCATGACGGGTCATCAAGCCCCGAATAAGGCTT
>CAYXZF010000064.1:0-14084 GCA_964469845.1 uncultured Phocaeicola sp. | reverse complement strand
CAATATGTCAATTTCGTTAATCATCGTCCAATTGGGCAGATAAAATATTCACTAACCTGTTGGCGGAATTAATTTAGTGCGTACTTAATTCTGCCAACAGGTTATATGTTTATGTTATTTCATGATAGGAAAGAAAACGGATAAGGCCGTTCAAATCCAACTTTGCTACGACTACCATAAACCGTTCATAATCTGAAACTTTATATCGCATTACATTCTACAAAAGGCTTCGCCCGACTCCCTTAGAACTTCCGTCTCCTCTGCCAAGCGGCTGACAGTGTATTGCCAACGGCCTGACAATATACTGCCACCTACATGGCAGTCCACCGCCAGCCCGTTGGCAAATGTGGCAGAATAAATAGCGCGGTCGGACGATTGCCGTTTCGGATAAAAATCATTACCTTTGTTTGCGAAACCCAACGTAAGAACTTGTCATTATGAATATCAATATCAGCCCGGAAGAAGTACCGCACAACTACACGATGTGCGTATACAACGAATGTCCGCTGGCGGAAAACTGCCTGCGGCGTCTCGCGTTCGACTGCCAACCGGAAACGGAAGTCAGCCTGAAAGTCATCAACCCCAAATGTATCTCCCCATCGGCGGACGGATGCAGCCACTACCGTCCGGCAAAGAAGTTGCGCTATGCCAAAGGGTTCGTCAACATTTTGGAGAGCTTGCCGAAAAAGGTGTGGAAAGCGGTAGGATATAAGCTGCAACTCCTGTTTCACGGACGCACCTACTACCGCGTGCGCAAAGGCGAACGCCTGCTGTCGCCCCAAGAGCAACAGGCCATCATCTACCTTCTGAAGGAAGGCGGCATGACGGAAATTCCTGATTTTGATGCTTATGTAGAAGATTATGCTTGGTAGTTACGAGAAATAATACTACTTTTGCCTGACAAACCCCTAAGAACATCATTCATGAGCGACGACCATATCGACAAAGAAAACTCCGAGAAGGAGCTTTCTCCCAAAGAGCAAGAATCACATTCGGACTACAAGCCCGCCGACACCAAAGACGGACAGGTGAAGCACCAACTGACCGGCATGTACCAGAACTGGTTTCTGGATTATGCTTCGTATGTCATTCTGGAGCGTGCCGTGCCTCACATCAACGACGGACTGAAACCCGTGCAACGGCGTATCCTGCACAGCATGAAGCGGCTGGACGACGGACGCTACAACAAGGTGGCGAACATCGTGGGACACACCATGCAGTTTCACCCGCACGGCGACGCGTCCATCGGCGATGCGCTGGTGCAACTGGGACAGAAGGACTTGCTGATAGACTGTCAGGGAAACTGGGGAAACATCCTCACCGGCGATGGAGCGGCGGCTCCCCGTTACATCGAGGCGCGCCTGTCGAAGTTCGCCCTCGATGTAGTGTTCAACCCCAAAACCACGGAATGGCAGTCGTCCTACGACGGTCGAAACAAAGAACCGGTGACGCTGCCGGTCAAGTTCCCCCTCCTGCTCGCTCAGGGAGTGGAAGGCATCGCCGTGGGACTGTCGTCGAAGATTCTGCCGCACAACTTCAACGAGCTGTGCGACGCCGCCATCGCCTACCTGCGCAAGGAGGAGTTCCAGCTCTATCCCGACTTCCAGACGGGCGGCTCCATCGATGTGTCGCGCTATAACGATGGCGAACGGGGAGGCATGGTAAAAGTACGCGCCAAAATCAACAAACTGGAAAACAAGACGCTGGTCATCACCGAAGTGCCCTTCGGGAAAACCGTTCCCGGCGTATGCGACTCCATCGTGAAAGCCAGCGAAAAAGGAAAGATAAAGATTCGGAAAGTAGAGGACCTGACTTCGGAAAAGGTGGAAATCCTTGTACATCTGGCTCCCGGCGTTTCGTCGGACAAGACACTCGACGCGCTGTATGCCTTCACCGACTGCGAAGTAAGCATTTCGCCCAACTGCTGCGTCATCGATGAAAAAAAGCCTCACTTCCTCGCCGTGAGCGATGTACTCCGCAAATCGGCAGACAACACCCTCGCCCTGCTCCGCAAGGAACTGGAAATCCGCAAGGGCGAGTTGCTGGAAAGCCTGCACTTCGCCTCGCTGGAAAAGATATTCATCGAAGAACGCATCTACAAAGACAAGAAGTTTGAACAGGCAGACAGCATGGACGCCGCCTGCGAACACATCGATGAACGGCTCACACCTTTCTACCCCGCATTCGTGCGCAAAGTGACCAAAGAGGACATCCTCCGACTGATGGAAATCAAAATGGCGCGCATCCTGAAGTTCAACAAAGACAAAGCGGACGAAAACATCGCCCGCATCAAGGAAGAAATAAACGACATCGACTTCAAGCTGGCGCACATCGTAAACTATACCATCGACTGGTACGAAATGCTGAAAGGAAAGTACGGAGCCGCCTACCCGCGCCGCACCGAACTACGCAACTTCGACACCATCGAAGCCTCAAAGGTGGTGGAAGCCAACGAGAAACTGTACATCAACCGCGAAGAGGGATTTATCGGCACAGGACTGAAAAAGGACGAGTTCGTGGCCAACTGCTCGGACATCGACGACATCATCCTGTTCTACAAAGACGGGAAATACAAGGTAGTGCGCGTGGCCGACAAAATGTTTGTGGGCAAGAACGTGCTGCACGTGGATGTGTTCAAGAAAAACGACAAACGAACCATCTACAACGTGGTTTACCGCGACGGAAAGGCGGGCTACCATTACATCAAACGTTTCAACATCACTTCCATCACCCGCGACCGGGAGTACGACGTGACGCAAGGAAACCCCGGCTCCCGAATCGTGTATTTCACCGCCAACCCGAACGGCGAAGCCGAAATCATCAAAGTAACGCTCAAACCGAACCCGCGCATCAAGAAGATTGCCTTTGAAAAGGACTT
Source organism: uncultured Phocaeicola sp. (assembly GCA_964469845.1). Classification (GTDB taxonomy): domain Bacteria; phylum Bacteroidota; class Bacteroidia; order Bacteroidales; family Bacteroidaceae; genus Phocaeicola. The sequence continues at coordinate 11,206 of CAYXZF010000064.1, read as the reverse complement.
CAGCGAAATCAGCATCAAGGGACGCCAGTCGATGGGAAACATTCTCAGCAAAAACGACGTACACAAAATCGTACTGAAGCAGCGGGGAGGCTCCACGCTGGGAGGACGAAAGGTGTGGTTCGACGACGATGTGCTCCGTCTGAACTACGATGAACGCGGCCGCTATCTGGGCGAGTTCTTCAGCGATGACCTCATCTTGGTAGCGATGGACAACGGAGAGTTCTACACCACCAACTTCGACCTGAACAACCACTACGATTCGGGCATCCGCATCATCGAGAAGTTCGATCCGAACAAGGTATGGTCGGCCGCACTCTACGATGCCGACCAACAGGGCTACCCCTATCTGAAACGCTTCACGTTCGAGGCTGCCAACCGCAAGCTCAATTACTTGGGCGAGAACAAACACAACCGGCTGATACTGCTCAGTTGCGTCCCCTACCCGCGCCTGAAGGTCACTTTCGGCGGAGCCGAAAGTTTCCGCGAACCGCTGGAAATCGACGTGGAAGACTTCATCGCCGTGAAGAGCTACAAGGCAAAAGGCAAGCGAATCACCACCTTTGCCGTAGACAGCATCGAAGAACTGCCCCCCGTCCGCTTCCCCGAAGAGAAACCGGTACCCGAAGAAGAGCCGGAAAACGAACCGGCGATTGAAGACCCCGACCAAGGGAAAAGCGACTCAGACCTCATTGATGAAATGACCGGTCAAATGAAACTGTTTTAAAAGAGCGCAATGAAAAGAACGATTCAAATCTTCGTCCTCCTGTGTCTGTGCCTCCTGCAAGCACGGGCGCAGGAGGACAGTCGGAAAGCCAACCGATACGTGACGCGGGCCACGATGTACGGCATAGGACACGTCAATATCCTCGACACCTACCTCTCACCCCTGGAATACACGGGTCTCGAACTCCGCATGCTCCGCGAATGTATGCGCATGACCCGTTGGATGGACGGACGTGTCTCCGCGCAAAGCCTTTTTCAAGCCAATCTGTCTTTGACGGAAAACCGGGCGGGAACGGGTAGCGAGATGGCTTTTCTGGCCAATTGGAACTATGCTTGGCACTATCGGTTCTGCCAAAACGAACGACTGAAACTGATGGCAGGCCCCGTCATCGACCTGAATGGAGGCTTCGTCTACAACCTGCGAAACTCTAACAATCCGGCGCAGGTCAGGGCCTACGCCAACCTCGGCGCTTCCGGACTGGCCATCTATCGCTTCAACGTAAAAGAATATCCTTTCGTCCTCCGATACCAACTGAACATCGCACTCATGGGACTGATGTTCTCGCCGGAGTACGGACAACCCTATTACGAAATGTCACTCAACCACGACCGAGGCAAGAACCTTTGCTTCACGTCGCTCCACAACCAGCCGGCTTTCCGCCAATTCCTGACGGTGGACTTTCCCGTACGTTCCACCCATCTGCGAGTAGGCTATGTGTGCGACATCCAGCAAGCCAAGGTAAACGGACTGAAAAACCACACGTGGTCGCATACGTTCATGGCAGGCTTCGTAAAGAACTTCTATTTATTAAAAGGTAAAAAACAAACAGCTATGCCGGCATCGGTCAGCCCATTTTGAATACGATGAAAACAAACAACATCTTTCACCTCTGCCTGTTGTCAGTCCTCTTCCTCCTGCCGTCGTGCATCACCGAAGAAGTGCCCGACAACACTCCGCAAGGCAATTTCGAGGCTTTGTGGAAAATCATAGACACACAGTATTGCTTCCTCGACTACAAACAGGAAGCGTATGGACTGGATTGGAACGAAGTGCGTAGCGAATACGCCCACCGGCTCACACCGGACATGTCTTCCAAAGAACTCTTCCAAGTACTCTCCGAAATGCTGGAAGAATTACGCGATGGACACACCAACCTGATTGCCTATCACGAAACTTCGCAATACCGTGACTGGTACGACAACTATCCCGCCAACTTCAGCGACAGCATACAGCGCAACTACCTGGGCAAGGACTACACCCTTGCCGCCGGACTGAAGTACAAAATTCTGGAAGACAACATCGGCTATGTTTACTACGGAAGTTTCAGCTCCGCCATCGGCGAAAGCAATTTAGACGAAGTACTGACTGAGTTGGCCGTTTGCGACGGGCTGATACTGGATGTACGCAGCAACGGCGGCGGTCTGCTGACCAACGCCGAACGGTTGGCAGCCCGCTTCACGAATCAAAAAGTACTGACCGGCTACATCGCTTACAAGACCGGATCGGGGCACAACGACTTTTCCTCCCCCAAAGCCGTTTATACCGAACCGGCCACCGACCGTGTACGCTGGCAAAAGCCCGTAGCCGTACTGACCAACCGCCGTTCGTTCAGCTCAACCAACGATTTCGTGAACCGCATGAAGCAGTTCCCCAAAGCAATCATCATCGGCGACAAGACCGGTGGAGGCTCCGGTCTCCCCTTTTCCTCCGAATTGCCCAACGGCTGGTCCGTCCGCTTTTCCGCCTCTCCCATGTTCGACCCCGACATGAATCACTTGGAGTTCGGAATCGAACCGGACATACCAGTGGATATGACTTCCGAAGACATGCAGAAAGGCAAAGACACCATCATCGAAAAAGCAAGAGATTTTTTGCGCAACCGGAAAGAATGACATGAAAAGTTTGGTAGTTCGTTTTTTTTAGCTACCTTTGCAACCGCTAACCAATAGCAATGCGCGTGTGGTGTAATTGGTAGCCACGCCAGACTTAGGATCTGGTGTCGTGAGACGTGTAGGTTCGAGTCCTATCACGCGCACAAGTTTACTTGAGAGGGTTTTTCCGAAGAAAAATCCTCTTTTTTATTTTTATAACTACTTGAAGCTCTCGCAATTACAGCGAGAGCCGGTGAAAAAATATAGCGGACTGCGTTGCCTCTTGCAACGGGCTACGCAGGCTTCTCCAACGAAGTGTATCAAGCCTTGCAGCAGGTTGCCTTTGTCGTATCACTTTGCCGCATGAAAAAATGCGTAAATGAAAGCGGCTTCATTGTGCATCGAAGCCTATTGCATGAAAAATATGATATTCATTTATGTCGGAATTTATTTCGATATGAATCCTTTTACCTTTAACGTTTCGTCATTTAATACTTTTCGGACCAATAGACGATTGTCTGTTTTTACTTCTCCTTTCAATAATTCCGGTATATTATATGAATACATGGAACGTTGATAAAAATTGCCTTCTCTTTGTGGAAGAACAAAAGGTTTATAGATATTTCCGTTACGGTCGATATAAGCAATGTACGGTCGAGTGTATAAACCGTCTTCGCGACGACTGCTGAATACAACCCAATGGCTGTTACTGCTCCACGAATGATAACTTTCCACACTCTGGCTGTTCCATTTCTCCATCTTCTTTAGTTCCTTTTTTTGCAAGTCTATCATCCATAAATCAGCCTCTTGATGCCAGATGGAGAAATTGCCATAATCGGACAAGGTCATTAGCAGAAAACGTCCATTGGGTGAAACGCGGGGGAAAGAAACACTTTTACGATGGATGTCCGCTTGATAGAGAGTGTCTACCTGTTTGCCAAAAGCGCGATGCTCTGCATTAAAGTCGATGCAACAGAGGTGATACCTCACTTTGTCGTAATCATCCGGCATGGTTCGTTTGCGAGACGTACAGAAGTATAGTTTTTTACCATCCGGAGAAAAAGCCGGAAAAGTTTCCATGTTTTCTTTGTTTGACAAGGAGAGGGTTGTCAATAATTCGTTGTTTTCAATGTCATATACTACGACATCGGAATCCCAATCCATCACTTCAATCCGGTTCGGGTGATGAGTATGGAATAGTTGCTTGATGTCATTTACCGAGCAAGCGATGAATTTTCCGTTCGGATGCCAATGCGGGTAGACTAATGCGGAGAGAGTTTGTTCTGTTTTGGTATCCAGTTTGATGATATTCTCCGCTTCGGTCAGTAGGGTACCTGCATGTTTCTCGCGCATGTGCAATAGCATCTTGCTTGGATCCTGCATGCAGAAAGAATGGCAGTTCATGCAGTTGTGATTCGTCTGCCGATTGGTGATAATGGCTTTTTCCTCGAAAGTTTCTAAGTTCCGTTGGTAGATTCCCATTTCATTCCAACCTTCATATCCCGGCGGAATGAGGCGATAAGCCAGATAGGGATCGATAGAGTCGCAGGCTACGGAGATGGTAAATTCCGAATATGCAGCCCATCCGTTTTCTGTCTGAACACAATGTTGCACGGTTATGTCTTCTCCTTGTGCGGCTGCTAACAGAGATTTCCATGCATTCATCTCCGGTATACATGTACCTTTTTCTTTAAAAGCTGTTACTTTCATTGAGCCATGAGTCAAAACAACAGCTTCATAATCTTCTGCCTTTAAAAAAAAGTTCAAAGGCGCGATATTGGGAGGTATAACGACTCCGGAGTATTCTGCTTCGAGAGGAGACGTTTTTTCCCATTGACATTTTATGTCTATATCAGGAGTACAAGCGTTCAGAATTATAAGTAAGACACAATAACAAACCAACTGTTTCATTCGACCTGTTTTAAAGTTTAGTGAACATTAAATAATACCAAAAAGTATGCCCGAATAATTGCTCCATGTGTTTTTTTCTGCCGGGCATTTGCCGCACTTTGATCCATTGTTCCAGATATTGTGCGTATTGTTCCCTTACCCGGGGACTTACCTGAAAGCGTTCCCATACATCCACTTCATTCGGGTGGCTGATGACAATTCCTTCTTGGAAGGAAATGGGAAGCGTATGCGACCCGTTGGGTTCATAGTAAGTATCCAAAAAAATCCGAAAGCCTTTTAAATCTTTGGCTAAAAGATAAGAAAGTCCCAAATACTCCATGGCTTTCCGGTTATCCGGATTAGAATGCAATACGTCTTCCAGCATTCCATTCCATCCTTCGGACATGGTAAACCGATTATATCGGCTTAATCCGCTACGTTTTTCACCCAACTCGGCATCTGCTTCCAAGACTTGGGGCCGGTACAAAAAACGGCGATAACGTTGCGCCCATTCTTTATGGAAACGTGTCTTTTCTATTAGTGACAGGTATTTTTCTGCTACCGCATCGTGTCCCAAAATCAGATTGGTCTTTACCAATCTCTTTAATGTTTGGATACTGCACATGCGAGGTGTGGCAACTTGTGCCTCGAAAGCGTGTCGTTGAGCTTCCGCGATGCAGCCTGCTGTGTAATATACGTCACTCATCAACAAATGTGCCGAAAGGGTTCGGTTGGAGCCTGCCATTAACGCTTGTAAGCCATGCGGGTGGAAATGGAAAGCATAATCCCCCAATCGACCGGTCTGTGCCAATGCCATGTTGGCGTAATTCATGTAAAGAAGATTGCTTAAGGGGGGAAGGGTGGATAAAAAATCAAGCATTCCCAGCCAATCCTCTTGGAAAGATGCGTGGTTTAACCGCCATAATATCTGATTGGATGTATCTCGGAATTTGTTTTCGTAGCGTAAAAATCCGCCGGCCATCACCATCCAGATGCCAATCATAACTCCCATACGTGTCTTCAGACTCCAAGAATTTCCGGACAAAGGAAACAAACGTCCTACACAGAACAGTAGCATCGGATAAATCCAAGAAAGCCAAGGTGCCAGAGGCATTTCAAGCAATGGATGGTAATAAAACTTCGGCGACAGAAAGAGGCTGATTCGGTCAATGTGTCCGCTTGCGTATCCGATGTATAAAGTCAGGACAAAGCAGCATAACGGACATAGTAAAGTGTAAATCCATTTTCGGGGAACAAAAAACAGAATAATGCCACACCCTACATATAAAGTAACAACTGCACCGAACAACCAGGCGATACAAGGTATTCCTGAGACAAACATTCCTATTTGCCATGCAAATGGCTTAATGCTCATAATCAGGTTAAGCACCGCTAAAATGCCCAGCGTGGCGAGAGTTCCCGACAAGTAATAATTAAAATCGTATTGCACTAAGAGTTGGAATAAAGTAACTCCGAAAGCGCCGACATGACAAAAAACAGAGTCAATCCCTTTGCTGCGTAACAAACACATCGTAACGGGCCACAACAACAAAATTGGTAATAAAAACAAGCCGCTTCCGATGTACGGCAAAGCCAGATATTGAGTCAGATATTGGCATAATCCTTCCATCATTCCGCCTGCGCTTTTTAGCAGCATCCGCCATGTTTCCACATCTGACATGAAGAAACTCTCGTGTTCCAATTCGCATAATTGATAAGGAATGTACTTCACTATATGCCCATACAAAAAGAGGCAGAATAAAGTTCCTATAATCCCATTCAACAAACGATACCCTATGCTTCTTTCCATCCGTTTTATCTTTTTACGTAAAAAGCCATATCAGGACTTTTGAAAAGTTCCTGATACGGCTTTCTGTTAATGCTAATCTATCACATCAGTTTAATAACCCGGGTTTTGCTTAATATCAGGATTGGCATCAATGATGCTTTGAGGTATAGGCATCAATTCATGCTTACCAACAGTAAACATACGGGATTCTTCTACGGTAGTACCTGTGATATTTACATTGAAGTCGCCTTCTGCGTTCTTAGTAGACAGTAATTCACCTTCTACACGAACAATCGGTTCGTTCATAACCTTTTCGGCGATACCCCAACGGATGATATCCCAACGGCGCATACCTTCATAAGCGAATTCTACACGGCGTTCGCGGCGAACCAATTCACGCAATTTTTCTTGATTGCTGTATTTGGCTTCATCTACTTTCGGCATGCCGGCGCGAGTACGAACCTGATTGATGGCCTCATAAACCGATGCGTCAATCTGTCCTAATTCAATCTTCGCTTCGGCGTATGACAACAAGACTTCGGCATAGCGCAACAAGGGGAAGTTACGATCGTCACCCCACATGCTGACATATTCGCTCAAGTCAGAGTAGAACTTCTTGAAGTTGTAGCCTGTGTGAGTTGCGTTGTTGGCGTCGGTCGCATAGTCACCGCTACCTTTAACAACAGAGGGGAATCCGTTCGGATAGTTCGAATTGCTGCCATCGTATATATCGTATGCTTGTCCCGGATAAATGATAGTGGCACGCAAACGCGGGTCGCGGTTTACATACGGGTTGGTTGGGTCGAATTCCGGATCTTCATCAGTGGTCAGACCGTTCTTGGTTTCGTAGGCTTCCACCAAGCTGTGAGTCGGAACGATGGATGACCAACCGCCGTAATTGTTCGACATATAGGGTGCGAACCACATACCATAACCGCCGGAATTGTTGTGCTCAAAAGAAAAAATCACTTCCGAGTTATATTGGTTAGCTTTCAAGAACGATTCCTCGTAGGTTAAATCGGGCATGGCATACTTGCCTTCGTCCATGATTGTCTTTGCGGTAGTCGCTGCTTTATTGTAATCGCCGGTAATCAGATATACGCGAGTAAGGAATGCTTGTGCGGCACCGCAGGTAGCACGACCTGCAGCGGCGGTTTCCGGAAGAGCATCGATACATTCGCTTACTTCCGACTTGATGAAATCCAAAATGGTAGCCTTATCTGTACGAGGAATTTTAGCTTCTTCCAAAGTAGCGAATACATCGGTCGTAAACGGGAAATCACCATAACACATTACTTTCCAGAAGTACTTCATGGCACGCAGGAAACGTACTTCGGCGCGATACTGTTCACGCTTGGCTTCTGAAGAGAATTCAATGGTGTTTTCCATTTTCAGATATTCATTGAAAGTACGGATGTCCAAGAATGTGAAATAGCTGACAACACTTACGCCCGAAGGTGCCATAGAACCGTTACCGATTGCACGATAACCTTCGTGTGAGTGGAAATTGTACTGGTTGTCCGAAGCACAGTCCCAATACCACATTTCTTCCAAACGGTATGGACTGGCCATCTGACGGTAGCAGCCGGTCAGTGCCAAATCGGCATCCGCTTCTGTCTTCCAGAAAGTAGAAGGAGACAAAGCGTCACCCGGTGCTCTATCCAAGAAGTCTTCCGAACAGCTTGACATGGCTGCCGGAATTGCTAAAAGCAAGCAATATTTAAAAAACTTATTCATATGTTTTCTTTTTTAAGATTAATGATTAGAATGTAACATTCACGCCAAATGAATGAACCTGAGTTTGCGGATAGAAGTTACCGCGACCTGCCGGAGCTTCAGGATCCCATCCTTTCAAGAATCCGGTGAAAGTCAGGATGTTCTGACCGGAGTAGTAAACTCTCAGTTTCTGAACGCCCAACTTAGAAAGCCATTCCTTCGGGAATGTATAACCTACCTGCAAGTTCTTCAGACGGAGGTAGGTGGCATTTTGCAACCAGAAGTCAGAAACTGTAGCGGGCATACTTGCACCATACAAACCATTTTCCAAACGCGGATATTTGGCATCCTTGTTGTTTTCATTCCAGCTGTCCAACCACAAAGCGGCAGGTTTGCCGGTGTCACCGTTGATAGAACCGATGGCTTCTGTGTCCATATAGCCTTTCACATCGGTAGCTCCCTGGAAGAAGGCCATGATGTCCCAACCCTTGTAGCTTGCGCCAAGGTTGAAACCAAAGGTAATGCCCGGATCGTATGTACCCAAAACCGCACGGTCTTTATCGGCGGTCACGTGACCATCGCCGTCCAAGTCCTTGTATTTGATGTCACCCGGTTGAACCGTATAGTTCTTATTGAATGCGTAGGCATATTTGCCGTTGCCCAAATCTTCAATACCCGGCCAATTCTTGATTTCATCCCAGCTTTGGAACAAACCGTTGCTCTTGTAACCGTAGAAACTGTTCATTGCTTCACCTTCACGATAAATCAAATTGCCACTGAACAAATCGCCGGTTTCACCCAAAGCAATGATTTCGTTCTTGTTGAACGCGATGTTACCACCTACGGTAATGTCTACATTGCCAATCTTGTCGCGGTAGTCAGCGGAGATTTCCACACCGCGGTTGTTTACCTTGCCGATGTTGTCGTAGTAACCACTCAAAGCATAGGCAATCGGAGTGGCAACGCTCATCAAGATACCATCGGTAGTCTTGTCATAGTAGTCCAATACAACGTTCAATTTGTTCCACAAGGTCAAGTCCAAACCAAAGCCCCAAGTGGTCGCTTTTTCCCATTGCAAGTTCGGGTTGGCTGCATAAACGGTAGCAGCACCGGACTGGATGGCACCGCCGAACGGATAGTTATAACCCAATGTCATGGTTGTAATGGTAGGATAATAACCGTTACCGATATCTTGGTTACCCAACTGACCCCAAGAGGCGCGGAACTTGGCGCTGTTTACTACTTCTTTCAACGGTTCAAAGAAAGCTTCTTCGGAAAGTCTCCAACCGGCAGATACTGACGGGAAGAATCCCCAACGGTTGCCACGGGCAAAACGAGAAGTTCCATCGTAACGAACGTTACCTTCCAACAAGTATTTACCGGCATAGTCGTAGTTTACACGGCCGAAGTAAGAAAGCATAGCCAATTCACGGCTGTAACCGCTATTGCTCATGTTCTTGGTGCCACCGGCATTCAAGTCGGTCAGGGAGTTGCTGGGGAAGTTTTCACGATAAGCGCTTGTTTCTTTGTATTTATACAATTCGGCATGATAACCGCCCATTACTTGCAGATTGTGAGCACCGAAAGTGTCCTTGTATTCGGCAATCACATCACCGGTAATGCGGTCGTAGTTGTAATAGTTTTCATACATCTTGTCGTACGATCCATGTGTCCAGTTACCATAATCACAAGTCTTCACCATGGCGTGGCGGTTTCTGTCATACAGCTTATAGGCACCTGTCGCTTTTACCGACAATTCCGGCAAAATGATAAATTTCAAAGAACCGATGGCTTGTAAGTTGTGAGTTACATAATCGGTGGTAGAATTGTTTTCCAACCAAGCAATCGGGTTACCGTCGCCGATTGTACCGTATGTTCCATCTTCTCTCTTATAGGGTACCATCGGAGAAATCATGTTTACTTGTCGGAAGAACTGAGCCAAATCAGCACCTGTATAAGGGTTGTTCGGTTCGGTGATGTCGATGCGAGAGTAAGACATGCTGAACGATGTTTCCAACCAACTCTTGGGCTTGCCGTCCAAGTTCAAACGCATGTTGTATTGGTCTTTGCTGGTATTCTTAATCAAACCTTCTTGACCTTGATAACCTACAGAAGCCATGTAGCGCATCTGTTCGGTACCACCGTTGATGCTGATGCTGTGCTGGGTCTGGAAACCGGATTCGGTGTACATCAAATCATGCCAATCGGTGTTTGCGTAGTTATATGGGTCTGAACCGTCGCGATACTTCTGAATCTGTTCGGCTGTATAAAGAGGTTCCTTACCTACGTTGAGATATGCCTGATTGGTCATTTCTGCATATTCGGCAGAAGTCGCATATTTAGGCAATTCTGTTAAATCTTGCCAGCCTACCAAACCGGAATAGCTTACTTGACTTTGACCGGCCTTACCGCGTTTGGTTGTAATCAAGATGACACCGTTTGCAGCCTTGGAACCATAGATGGCGGCCGAAGCGGCATCTTTCAATACAGAAATTGATTCGATGTCGTTCGCGTCAATATCGTTCATGGTTGATTCTACACCATCCACAATCACCATCGGGTCGGCAACGTTGAACGTACCTGTACCGCGTACACGGATAGTACCGCTGTCCGCACCCGGCTGACCGCTGCGTTGAGTTACCGTGACACCCGGCAGCAAACCTTGCAAACCGGCGGAAACAGAAGTGATAGGACGGCTTTCGATTAACTTATTGTTTACGTTGGCTACCGAACCGGTCAAATTGGCTTTTTTCTGAGTACCGTAACCTACAACAACGACTTCTTCCAAATTCAAATTGTCTTCAGCCAACTGAATTTTCATACTTCCGGCAGTCGCCTTTACTGTTTTTGTTACATAGCCAATGTATGAAATCTGAAGAGTAACTCCGGGCTTCGATACATCAAGAGAAAATTTACCGTCGAAATCGGTAATCGTACCATTGGTCGTTCCTTTTACGACCACACTTGCCCCAATAATGGGTTCTCCTTTTTCGTCAGTTACAACACCTGAACATGTTGTACTTTGCTGTGTCACCTGTATGGCATCTGAATCCGTAGATGCATACACGGTTCCTACACTGCCTGACAATCCCATAAGTGTCAGCACCATACTGACAGCCTTGAATCGTTTAAACATAGCTGTGATTTTTAAGTGTTTTATTGAAAAATCTAAAGTCCTTCTCGGCTTTAGTTCCCTTGGAACTTTTGGTTTTTCAT
>CAYXZF010000063.1:0-14203 GCA_964469845.1 uncultured Phocaeicola sp. | reverse complement strand
AGCCTTATTCGGGGCTTGATGACCCGTCATGCCCTATCGCTGAATAGTTACTTAAGCGACTAAAAAAAAGTCGAATGCGATTCGCTATTTTTGCATTTATTCTTTTTGTTTCCGATTAAATGTTTTCCTTTGCCGCATCTATCCTTGCCGAAAGCCTCGAAAGGGGGAAAAGCAAGGGTGGAACATATACATAAAAGTATTGCCAATATTAAAAGTGGCAGCGAGAACGAACCTAATCTACTGACCCGGAAAATGAAAGCGGCTTCATCGGGCATCGAAGCCTATTACGTAAAAAGGGAATATGTCGCATCACTTTTCTTTTTTGAACAAGGGGCAATTCGACAATGCAATCGAACCGCCCCTTTACTTGATTCTTACTCTTTTTCCAACGAATCGCCGTATTCCATCTCGCCTTGAACGACGAAGAACACATCATCGGCTTTGTAAGGTCCCATACCTTCTTTTTCCGCCGCCTTGACAATGTATTTGACTACTTCGTCGAGGTCAATGTCGATGTAGCCTTCCGCATCGGGTTCGGCTTCCAGACAATCGCTTGAGGTATAGTATTCGGCTATTACATCCAGGATGTAGTACAGGTCATCGTCTGTGAATTTGTCTTTCAACTCTTGCGGAAGGTAATTCTTGATGAACTCCACCGCTTTGGCATCGTCTTCCGCTTCCAACAGAAAATCTTCTTCCATTCCCATAGCACTCTATATTATTAAGGTAAAGAAAAAGGGAATTAAAGCAGAGCCTTTACTTTTTCTTCCAATTGTGCTTTGGTCACGGCACCTACGGTCTTGTCCTGCACTTCGCCGTTCTTGATGAAGAGTACGGTCGGGATGTTGCGCACACCGAAGCGACCGGTCAGTTCATCGTTGTCGTCCACGTCGCACTTGCCGATAATCACTTGGTCTTTGTATTGCTCGGCCAAGGCTTCCACGTCCGGAGCAATCTTCTTGCAGGGACCGCACCAAGTCGCCCAAAAATCCACTACCAACGGTTTGCCTGAGGCCAACAGTTCTTCAAAGTTCGCATCTTTAATTTCTAAAGCCATAATTCTATTCTTTTAAAGTTTATAATCGTACTTTCCGGCAAATATACTAATTTATTTTATAGGAAAGCAAAGGTCGGTCTTCTAAATACGAAACAATCTTTTTGTTTACCGATATTCGGCAGCTCTTGGATGTCAAATTCAAATGCTGCCCGTTTTCGTCTCTCACGAAGAAACATAGCTCTACGTTGCCCGGATTCTCCTTTACAAGAACCGACAGTTCTTCTACCAATTCGTCATCGATGGCCGCGAGGGGAACGCTGACGGTCAGTTTTTCGATAACCTTGTCTTTGATTTCGGGCAGCAGTTCTACGCTGTTCACTTTCACTTCGTATACATCTTGTTGCCATTTTTTAGGTTGACACTTCCCTTTTATGTATAAGAACATGCCGCTAGCGAAAAATGTTTTGCGTTCCAGCCAATCCCTGCCGAAAAAGGAGAACTCATAGGTGCCCGAATAGTCTTCCACCTTGGCGAATCCGCAGGGACTTCCTTGTTTCGTGTAGCTATCGCGTACGGAAATGACGATTCCTCCCATCGTCAAATCCATGTTCCGATACGGAGTCAGGTCTTTCAGATCGTCCATCCGGACATTGCATACCTTTTTCAAGATGACGGAGTATTCGTCCAGCGGATGTGCCGACAGGTAGACTCCTACCAATTCTCGCTCGCGGTTCAGACGGTCCAAATCCCTCCACTTCGGAGCGGGGATGATTTCGGGGGTCGCCACTTCCACGATGTTTTCGCCTCCAAACAGGGAGTGGGCGGCGGTCGCTTTGTTCAACTGATACTTGTTGCCATATCGTACCAGCACTTCGGTAAATGTTTCGTCCTTGGCGTTCTTCTGGAAGAAGTCTTCGCGCTTGATGCCGGGCAGGCGGTCGAACGCGCCGGCCAGTGCCAGATTTTCAATGTTTTTACGGTTGCACGATGACAGGTTTACCCGCTGTACAAAGTCGAAGATGCTCGTGAACGGGCCGTTTTTCTGGCGTTCCTCCAGAATGCTTTGCACCGCACTTTCGCCGACTCCCTTGATGGCCCCCAGTCCGAAACGGATGTCTCCTTTGTGGTTTACGGAAAATTTCAAACGGCTTTCGTTGATGTCCGGCCCCAGCGTATTGATACCCGTGGCTTTGCTTTCGTCCATGAGTTTGGTGATTTCGGTGATGCTCGAAATGTTTCGGCTCATGGTGGCTGCCATGTATTCCGCCGGATAGTTGGCCTTCAGGTAAGCGGTTTGATAAGCCACCCACGAATAGCAGGTCGCATGCGATTTGTTGAATGCATACGAGGCGAACTTTTCCCAGTCGGCCCAAATCTTTTCCAGTTTGGCGGGGTCGTGCCCGTTCTTCTGCCCGCCGGAAATGAACTTCGGCTTCATGTGGTCCAGCTTGTCTTTCAGTTTCTTTCCCATCGCTTTACGCAGGGCGTCGGATTCGCCTCGGGTGAAGTCGGCCAACAGGCGCGACAGCAACATCACCTGTTCTTGATAGACCGTGATGCCATACGTGTCTTTCAAGTACTTCTCCATGATGGGGATGTCGTATTCGATGGGCTTGCGGCCTTGTTTACGGTCGATGAAGTCGGGGATGTAGTCCATCGGTCCCGGACGATAGAGGGCATTCATCGCAATCAAGTCTTCGAACGTGTTCGGCTCCAATTCGCGCAGGTACTTCTGCATGCCCGGCGATTCAAACTGGAACGTACCGATGGTGCGTCCTTCGCAATACAGGGCATAGGTGGCTTCATCGTTGATGCTTATCTTGTCGATGTCCAACAGGATTCCCTTACTGTATTTGATGTTTTCCAACGCTTCTTTGATGATGGAGAGTGTCTTCAGTCCCAGAAAGTCCATTTTAATCAATCCGGTGTCTTCAATGACCGAGCCTTCGTATTGGGTGACAAGCATTTTTTCGCCGGTTTCTTTATCATCGGCAGTGCTCACCGGCACCCAGTCGGTGATGTCATCGCGGCAGATAATGGTTCCGCAGGCATGTACGCCCGTGTTGCGCACGTTGCCTTCCAGCATCTTGGCATAGCGGATGGTGTCGCGCAGGATAGGGTCGGGCGAGAATTCCGCCTCTTGAAGTTCGGGCACATCCTCGATGGCGTTAGTCAGATTCATCTTTTTGCCGCTGGGCAAACGGTCGGGGATGGATTTGCACAGGCGGTCGGATTCCGAGAGGGGGAGTTTCTGCACGCGAGCCACATCCTTGATGGCCAGTTTGGTGGCCATGGTGCCGTAAGTGATGATGTGCGCCACCTTTTCTTGTCCGTACTTCTCTGTCACCCAGTTCAGCACGCGTCCTCGTCCGTCGTCGTCAAAGTCTACATCGATATCCGGCAGTGAGATACGGTCGGGGTTCAGGAAGCGTTCGAACAGCAGGTCGTATTTGATGGGGTCGATTTGCGTGATGCCCAGACAGTAGGCCACCGCCGAACCGGCAGCCGAGCCGCGACCCGGACCTACGGACACGTCAAGTTCTTCGCGTGCGGCTCGGATAAAGTCTTGCACGATGAGGAAGTATCCGGGGAAACCCATCGTTTTCATGATGTGCAGTTCAAACTTGATTCGCTCGCTGGTTTCTTCGTTCAGCATCTCGCCATAGCGTTTGCGGGCACCGTCCAGCGCCAACTTCTTCAAGTAGTCGGCCTCCAGTTTGATGCGGTAGAGTTTGTCATAGCCGCCGAGCTTTTCTATTTTCGCCAGCGCATCTTCTTTTTTCATCACCACGTTTCCGTTTTCGTCCTGCGTAAATTCGTTGAACAAATCCTCTTCCGTGTATTTCTGCCGATAGCCTTCTTCCGTACCGAAGTCCTCCGGTATTTCAAAGTTCGGCATGATGGGGGCATGGTCAATGCTGTAAAACTCCACTTGGTCGCAGATGCCCGCCGTGTTCGACAAGGCTTCGGGCACATCCGCGAAGAGTTCGTTCATTTCCGCCTTGGTCTTCATCCATTCCTGTTTGGAATAAAGCATACGGCCGGGGTCGTCCAAGTCTTTGCCGGTACTCAGACAGATGAGTCGGTCGTGCGCTTCGGCATTCTCTTCGTCCACAAAATGGACGTCGTTGGTACACACCAGCTTGACGCCGTATTTTTTCGAGTATTCTATCAGCTTGGGATTGACGACTTGTTGCAACTCGTATGCCTCTCGGTTGGCTCGCTGGGCGGGGTTCTTCACCGGATGTCGCTGAAGTTCCAGATAGAAATCATCGCCGAACACGCGCTTGTACCATTGGATAGCTTCTTCGGCTTCATCGTATTTTTCTTGAAGAATTTTGCGGGGCACTTCACCGGCGACGCACGCCGAGCACACAATCAGTCCTTCGTGGTACTTCTCCAATTCGACCCGGTCGGTACGCGGACGCATATAGAAGCCTTCCGTCCAAGCCTTCGACACCAGCTTAATCAGGTTATGATAACCTTTCCGGTTCTTGGCCAGCACCACCAAGTGATAGCCGCTTTGGTCGGGCTTTCCGTCGCGGTTGAATATGCGCCGGCGAGCCACATACATCTCGCAACCGAAGATGGGCTTGAAGAGTTTCTTCTTGGCGGCTTCCAATTGTCCGCGACACGCCGCCAGTTCTGTTTCGGGATTTTCACTATCCGCAGTCCCCTTCTCCAGATTATCTATACGCTTCTTCAAGTCTTTAATCTCGCCTTGCGTCTTCCCGTTCTTCTTATTTACATAGTTGAAAAACTCCTTAATGCCGAACATGTTTCCATGATCGGTCACGGCAATGCCTTTCATGCCATCGGCCATCGCCTTATCCACCAGTCTGGGGATGGATGCCTGTCCATCCAGAATGGAGTATTGTGTGTGTACGTGTAAGTGGACAAAATCCTGCATAAATCTATCTTTATAGAAAAAACGGTTAAAGATACATTCCTTTTGCAAGATGAACAAAAAGATGAAGCGGAAGTTGTGAACAAATTCTTTTTTTATCTTAAAAAACGGGGAAACAGATAATATGGAGTGCTTTTATTTGGCAATTTAAGCAATAAAGTGTATTTTTGCACGATTAAATAGGTTTTATATTATGAGCCGATTCCAAAAAATAAAGAAATTAAGAAAAATAAGATTACATAGAGAAGGAACTGAAATACTGATAGCGAGTGCCGTTGCATGGGTCGCCATTGATGCGTTGGCCTATTGGGCTTTTACCAATAAGCTTCCTTTTTATATCCTTGCTGTCGTCAGTGCCATTATCTATTTGTTGATGGTGAATTTTTTTCGTTGTCCCATTCGTCATTTCGAACAGGATACCGAAAAAATAGTCGTGGCTCCCGCCGATGGCAAGATTGTCGTGGTGCAGGAAGTGGACGAGCAAGAATACTTCCACGAGCGCAAACTGATGATTTCCATCTTTATGAACATTACCAACGTACACGCCAACTGGTATCCGGTGGATGGCGTGGTGAAACACGTCAGTCATCAAAACGGAAAGTTCATGAAAGCCTGGCTTCCTAAGGCCAGCACGGAAAATGAACGTTCGACCGTTGTGATTGAAACTCCCGAAGGACATACCGTGATGGCTCGACAGATAGCCGGCGCGGTGGCTCGCCGCATCGTCACCTACGCCCAAAAGGGTGAAGAATGTTACATCGACGAGCACATGGGATTCATCAAGTTCGGTTCGCGAGTGGATGTCTACCTTCCGTTGGATTCTCAGCCTTGCGTAAAGTTGGGACAGAAGACCACCGGTAACGAAACCGTTATTGCCAAACTTAAATAAGAACGATTTATGCCTAATCGCATTTCACGTCATATTCCCAACATCGTCACTTGCTGCAATTTGTTTTGCGGTTGCATAGCGGCGGTCATGGCTTTTCGAGCTTGTTACGAGGCCGCTACCTTGTTTATCATCTTGGGAGCCGTTTTCGACTTCTTTGATGGTATGTTGGCACGACTGTTTCAAGTGTCGGGTCCTCTTGGTAAGGAGTTGGACTCATTGGCAGACGACATTACTTTCGGTTTCGCACCTTCGGCGATAGTCTTTTCCTTATTTAAAGAAGTGGCTTATCCCGATTTTCTGCTTCCTGTCGCAGGTTATGTTCCCTATGCCGCTTTTCTTATCGCTGTTTTCTCCGCCCTTCGATTGGGTAAATTCAATATCGATCCTCGCCAAAGCAGTTCGTTCATCGGTTTGCCTACTCCTGCCAATGCCTTGTTTTGGGGTTCGTTGGTCGTAGGCGGATACGATTTTCTCACTTCTTCGGCATTCAACGCCCTTTATCTGTTGGGATTGGTCATTGTCATGTCGTTTCTGCTGGTGGCCGAAATCCCCATGTTCTCACTGAAATTCAAGAACTTCTCATGGAAAGCAAACAAAGTGAGCTATGTTTTCTTGTTGGTGTGCATCCCGTTGCTTCTTGTTTTCCGACTGAGTGGATTTGCGGCCGTCATCGTGTGGTACATTCTTTTGTCACTGATAACCAAAAAGGCGTAAAAAAAGAAAAATTATGTTCGGATTCCTTGGATTTATATTGATGTTTATTCTGATGATAGTCCTCATCGGAGTTGTCTTTATGTTCAACATCATACGCACGATTTTCGGGTTGGGGAGACGCACACTCAAACGCTATGACTTTTCACAACAAACTTCGGGCAACGGAGGAGGAGGTACGCAAAGCACTGCCTCTTATAACAAGAAAAAAATCTTCGGAAATGACGAAGGGGAGTATGTGGAATACGAAGAAGTGGAGTGATGTGAATTCGACTGACAGGAGTGCTTGTTGCTTTTTTCGTTCAAGACAGCCTTGAAGACCATGAAGTCGCTTAAGTTTGAAATCGGCTTATCTTTTCTTTTTAAAAAAATCTTTCATCAACTGTGCGCATTCCGCTTCCAATGTTCCTTGCACGACTGTAGTTTTGGGGTGCAGCGCATCGGGAGCATAGCGTTGGTATCCCCGCTTCTCATCGGCAGCACCGAAGACCAAACGCCCGAGTTGAGACCAACCGATGGCGCCGGCACACATCACGCAAGGCTCAACGGTGACATAGAGTGTGCAATCCGGCAGATACTTTCCCCCCAGAAAATCAGCTGCGGCTGTGATAGCCTGCATTTCGGCGTGAGCGGTCACGTCGTTCAGCGTTTCGGTCAAGTTATGGCTGCGGGCTATGATACGACCGCGACACACCACCACCGCACCTACGGGAACCTCCCCCCGTTCGGCGGCTTGCTTCGCTTCGGCCAGTGCCTGCTTCATGTAATGTACATCGTCGGTTGTCGTCATCGTCTCATGTCATGCTCGTTAAACAAAGTGGGATAGTCTTCTTCCAATTGTTGGTAAATATGGAACAATATCGTTTCGCGAAGCCAGCGCGCCTTGTTGGTTATCTTGTATTTCTTCAGATAACGTTCCACAATCCGAACTTCTTCTTCACTCATCAGACACACCATCCGCTGCTTGCGTCGGGGACTGGATGCGGGTACTTTGACTCTCTTCTTGACGATATTTCCCATATTTGTTGCAAATTTAACTTTACTTCTGCAATTTCAAAGCATAAAAAACGTATTTTTGCAACAAAATCAAGAAAAAAATGGCGGAACATAACAGGTTGGGCAAGGAAGGTGAGAATGAAGCGGTGCAGTGGCTGACCGAAAAGGGATACCGCATCCTTCACCGTAACTGGCGTTCGGGTAAGAAAGAACTGGACATTGTAGCCCGACACGAAGGACTGCTGGTGGTAGTGGAAGTCAAGAGCCGACGCAATACAGTCTACGGCCTGCCGGAAGAGGCGGTGGACATGCGGAAAATCCGTCACATCGTTGCTTCCACCGATGCTTACTTGCGAAAGTTTGAGATAGATTTACCTGTGAGGTTTGATGTCATTACTGTTACCGGGCGGGACGACAACCGGCAGATAACGCATATAAAGGATGCTTTTTATCCGCCCATCTGGTAAGTCCCGCCGTAAAAAGTGAAGAATTATGGGAACAGACATCGTTATAGAAAACATAGCGGAAACGACTTCCACCAATGACTATCTGGACTGTCGGTGCAGAGAGAAACAGTTGGAAGAGTTTCACACCATCGTCGCCGAGTGTCAGACGGCCGGCAAGGGACAGCGAGGAAACACTTGGGAATCGGAACCGGGCAAGAACCTGACCTTCAGTACCGTACTTTATCCGACGAAACTCCGCGTGGAGAAGCATTTCATGCTATCCGTTCTGGCGGCCACTTCGGTTCTTCGGGCACTTAGTCGGTATGCGCAAGGCTTCAGCATCAAATGGCCGAACGACATTTATTGGAACGACCGCAAGATAGGCGGCATTCTGATAGAGAACGAACTGGAAGGAAAGAAAGTCTGTCGAAGCATCATTGGGATTGGATTGAACCTCAATCAACGTCATTTTTGTTCGGATGCGCCGAATCCGGTGTCGCTTTACCAAATCATCGGCAAGGAGGTAGAGCGGCAGGAGATGTTACAAAACATCTTGCACGAACTTGCCGCCGGCTATCCGGTCGTAAACTCAGAGGACGAAAATCGAACGGACGCACTCTTCGGATTTTATTTGGATTATCTGCACCGCAATCGGGGCCGGCATGTTTATCGGGATGCGCAAGGAGAGTTTAGAGCCGAACTGCAAGGTATCCTCACCGACGGACGGCTTTGTCTGAAAGATGAACAAGGAAATATCCGCACGTATGCGTTCAAAGAAGTTGCTTTTGTGTTGCCTCATGAATGACGGACATCGTGAAATACTGCGCATAGCTCTGCCCTCCATCGTATCGAACATCACCGTTCCGCTGTTGGGGTTGATTGATGTGGCCATCGTGGGACACCTTGGAGCGGCTTCCTACATCGGGGCTATCGCTGTGGGCGGCATGCTGTTCAATATCATTTACTGGGTGTTCGGATTTCTGCGTATGGGTACCGGCGGCATGACTTCGCAGGCATACGGCGCAGGCGATGCGACCGAGACGGCCCGTTTGCTGATGCGTTCCGTATCCGTAGGTTTGTTGGCGGCTGTCGCACTTATTGTCCTGCAACATCCCATTGCCGGACTGGCTTTTGCTTTGATAGACACCACCGCCGAGGTGGAACGTTTGGCTTCGCTCTATTTCCACATCTGCATTTGGGGAGCACCGGCGGTGCTTGGACTGTACAGCTTTTCGGGATGGTTTATCGGGATGCAGAATTCCCGTTACCCCATGTTCATCGCCATCGCGCAGAATGTGGTGAACATTGCGGTGAGTCTTCTGTTGGTTTATGGTTTCGGGATGAAGATAGAGGGCATTGCCATCGGTACGCTTACAGCCCAATATGCCGGACTGCTGATGGCCGTGCTGTTGTGGCGGAAACGTTACGTTCCCGGCCTTCCGGCAATCAGTCGGGGAGCTTTATTGCATCGGGAAGCCATGATTCGTTTCTTTCGGTTGAACCGTGACATCTTCTTTCGCACACTCTGTCTGGTAGCCGTTACGATGTACTTTACTTCCGCCGGAGCGGCACAAGGCGAAGTGGTTTTGGCCGTCAATACCCTGCTGATGCAACTCTTTACGTTGTTTTCTTATTTCATGGATGGCTTTGCCTATGCCGGCGAAGCACTGACGGGCAAGTACATCGGTGCCCGGCAGACCGAAGCGATGCACCGCATGATGTGCCGTCTTTTCGCATGGGGAATCGGCATCGCCATCTCCTTTACGTTGCTCTATGCCATCGGCGGAGAAACATTCCTCCGCCTGCTCACCGACGAACAACGGGTGATTGAAGCCTCTGCCGTCTATTTCCCTTGGGCGGTAGCCATTCCCCTGACCGGAGTATGGGCTTTTCTGCTCGATGGCATATTCATCGGCGCTACAGCTACTTCCCTCATGCTCCGAAGCATGGTTATGGCAACCATCGGATTCTTTTTCACTTACTTTTGCTTCCGGACCGCGTGCGGCAATCATGCACTTTGGTTGGCTTTTCTTGTCTACTTGTCGCTGCGCGGCGTCGTGCAGGGATTCTTGGGAAGACGTTTGCTTTCTCGCAACCCGGTTGGCGAAAAGCATTAAGGAAGGAGCACTTCCCCTCCTCCCCCGAACGCTTCATTCGCATCATTGTTCGCAAACCTCCCGGCGTTTTTCAAAAACGCTTAGGCGTATTCAAAAAACACCGAAGCGTTTTTGAAAAACTCTTAGGAGTATGCTAAAAGACGTCCTTATCTTATCGCTATAAGATACCGCTTCCTTTCCGGATTGCGAAAGGTTACAGCAGTTTCAAGGAAACTATTTATCCGGTTCAAAGCGATAAGTCTTCACCAAACGCAAGTAATAACTTCGCTTCTCTCCCGCCTTGGTCGTAGAAGTTCCACCGACAAAACGGAATGAATAATACGCCCCGTTCTTCAAGCACAGATAACGTTCGTTTTCCCCATTAGCCAATCCGCACTTTGTTTCATCGTATTCGGCTATCAGTTCATTCAGTTCCACAAGTCTGCTGCCACTGAATCTCGACCGAAGTTCGGCCGCTTCTTCATGGGTGGGCACGCGCCAATTGGAAATGCCGTTCGTGCTATAACTTGACAGAACGCCATCCACCTGAGCCACCGTAGCTTCCCATTCGTCAATCGTCATCAACAAAAGATCCACTCCCGTTTCATCGGCTTCACCCACGCCTGCCACGATTGTATTATTCCAAAGGGTACCGACTTCCGGAACTCCGGACAAATTCACGTCCGGGTCTCCGGTGTTTTCATCCTCTTCATCCTTATCGTCGGGCACGACGTTGGCCCCGAAAGTAAACTCCACATCAATGGTTCCTTCCCAGTCGGTAACATCAAAATCGCCTCCTATGATGGAACCTCCCGAATAGCTTCCGGTCACGTTAAAACGGTGATTGGCTTCCGGTATTCCCTGAAAAGTATATCCATAGGTAGCCTCCGTTTTATCCGTTGTCTTGAAACAGATGGAAAAGACCGTTTCTTTTCCACTACCCGGAAAGATATAAACAGGTTCAGCCGTCCAAACCCCTTCCGATGTCAATGCGCAATCCACCTTTACCTTTTGAGAAGTACCTCCATACGTTCCTCCCATAGACAAAGTGGAGTACAAAGGTGAAAGAGACAACTGAACGGCAGACACGTTGGACGGCACATCTTTCAATGTCACATTCACCTCGGCAACCACATACGAAAGCACAATATCCGCTTTGGATTCCGAAGCGTCACCGATTTTGACATCCGCCCTACCCATCATCAAAGGAGAATCGGCACCTTCGGTTCCGGAAAGGGTGATTACATCATTCAGCGTCGGACTTTCAGGCAACGAATAAGTATCTGAGATACCGGATACGGCCACCAATTGAAAATCTCCTTGCGATAAAGACAGCGACATTTCATCTTTTGCACTTTCCATAACTTGCGAAGCCGTCAGTTTTCCATTCCCCGCAAACGCATAAAGTCTGACCGGATACGCCAATTCGGCCTCACCCGCCGAACGCACATGCACACGCAAAGGTTGTTCATCGACATCGAGAACAGCCTCACCGTCTTCCGGCAGCTGCTGACAAGAGTATACCAAGCCGCAGGCTATCAGCCATAAGACTTTTAAAAAGAATGACGCACCCGTTTTCATGATTCTGAAGCATCTTGTTTTTCACCATTTATCACTATATCTTCCAACGTTCCACCACTCGTCCAATCAGCTATTTCACCGCCGGAAATACTCAAAACGCCATCGGTGATTTTTAACGTGTAATCATATCGTTTGCCACCTTCATAATGAGAACTTTCGCTTCCCAAGCCCGTCTTCCGGGCTTGATACTTATCCGAACCGGTGGTATAATCAAGAACCAGTTCCACCGCAGAATGAGTGACGGTGTTTGAATTAAGAATAAAATAGTAAGTCCGTCCGTCATTGCCCACGGCATCACTCAAACCGGAAACAGCCAAGGTTTTCTTTTTATCACCATCGGCTACGCTCACCGAAACGCTTGAATTTTCAAAAGAGTAAGTTGAAGACGTAACGATATCCGTTCCCGTCAGAGAAATACCATTGATGGTAGACGAAGACAAATCACCGGAACCGTCAATCTTTAGGGTTATCAACGAAGATACATGATGAAACGCATCATTGCCGCTAAAAGACACGACTCCGGATTTCGTGGTATAAGACTGCGTAGCTGTCGCTACCAGAAAATCGTATTTTGCGAGTTCTTCCGCTTTTCCGGTTTGCCCCGTCAAGTCAGGCATAGGCACACTCGATTTCGACGCGTCCTTCACGTAAGGATAAAAAGCATAGAATTTATGGGAATTCGTTTTGTCCGGCCAATAGGCGGCAGGAGTTGTACTCCAACTACCGCTTTCGTTTTTTGTCCACTCTGCCACGGCTTGTTCATTAACAAACAAACCGATAGCATCATTGGATGAAAATTCCGATTTTCCCGGTTTTACCACGCTACGACTTGCGCCACCGGCCTCATTGATTCTCGCCTCAATAGACATTGGAAGTTTCTCACTCTCCTCTTCTACACACTCGCTTTCCTGACATCCTGTCAATAAAGCCATTAGCCCATAAGCCATAATTGTTATTGTCTTTTTCATTGTATTAATTTTAAATGACGCAAATATACAATACCTTTATTAAATAAAAGAATAAAAACTTTCAAAAATTACAGGCAAGTGCACATCTCATATAAAAAATTTAGTAACTTTGCATTTTGTGTTCAAGCATACAACTATAAACTCTATAAATTAAAAGAATTATGATGACTATTGACAATTACAATTTTGCCGGTAAGAAGGCAATTGTTCGCGTGGACTTCAATGTACCCTTGAACGAAGAAGGTAAGATTACAGACGATACCCGTATCCGCGGTGCTCTTCCTACTTTGAAGAAGGTATTGGCCGATGGCGGTGCCTTGATTATCATGTCGCATATGGGCAAACCCAAAGGCAAGGTAAACGCAAAGTTCTCTTTGAACCAGATTGTAGACGCTGTATCAGAAAAGCTGGGTGTCGCCGTTCAGTTCGCTCCCGATTGCGCCAAGGCCGCCGAAGCTGCCGCCGCCTTGAAGGCCGGCGAAGTGCTGTTGCTTGAAAATCTTCGTTTCTATCCGGAAGAAGAAGGCAAGCCTGTAGGTATCGACAAAGAAGATCCCGCATACAACGACGCCAAGAAAGCGATGAAGGAATCACAGAAAGAATTTGCCAAGACTTTGGCTTCTTATGCAGATTGCTACATCAACGACGCATTCGGAACCGCTCACCGTCGTCACGCTTCTACCGCTGTTATCGCCGACTACTTCGACACAGACAACAAGATGCTCGGCTACTTGATGGAAAAGGAAGTTCAAGCTGTAGACAACATTCTGAAAGACATCAAGCGTCCGTTCACCGCCATCATGGGTGGTTCAAAAGTTTCGACCAAAATCGGTATCATCGAAAACTTGATGGACAAGGTAGACAACTTGATTCTTTGCGGTGGTATGACTTACACATTCTCAAAGGCTCAGGGCGGCGAAATCGGTCAGT
Organism: uncultured Phocaeicola sp.; assembly: GCA_964469845.1. Lineage (GTDB taxonomy): Bacteria > Bacteroidota > Bacteroidia > Bacteroidales > Bacteroidaceae > Phocaeicola. The sequence continues at coordinate 682 of CAYXZF010000063.1, read as the reverse complement.
CCATCGTTGAAATGGATAAACTGGATTTGGCTCTCAACATCATCGAACAAGCTAAGGCCAAGGGCGTAAACTTGGTTTTGGGCACAGACTGTGTAGCCGGTGACGACTTCAAAAACGATTGCAACACTCAGGTTTGTCCGGCCAATGCCATCCCCGAAGGTTGGGAAGGTTTGGATGCTGGTCCTGAAACTCAAAAGGCATTCGCCGCTGCCATTGAAGGTGCCAAGACCATCCTTTGGAACGGTCCTGCGGGCGTATTCGAATTTGACAACTTTACGGCCGGTTCACGTGCCATCGCTGAAGCTATCGCCAAAGCAACCGCCGAAGGTGCATTCTCATTGATTGGTGGTGGTGACTCTGTAGCTTGTATCAACAAGTTCGGTATGGCCGACCAAGTTTCTTACATTTCGACCGGTGGTGGTGCTTTGTTGGAAGCTATCGAAGGCAAGGTACTTCCGGGTGTAGCCGCTATCAAGGGCGAATAATTCAACGCATTTACAGCTATCAAAAGGTGCTATCTCTTCAAATAGCACCTTTTTTGAAAATTTTCTCTCCAAATATTTGGAAGTTTCAAACAAAAACTCTACCTTTGCACTCGCTTTCGGAAAGGAAGTGAGTTCTATAAAATTGGTGTGGTAGTTCAGCTGGTTAGAATACCTGCCTGTCACGCAGGGGGTCGCGG
>CAYXZF010000062.1:0-14532 GCA_964469845.1 uncultured Phocaeicola sp. | reverse complement strand
GTTTTTTCTAAACGCAAAGAGCTTTGCATGAGGATAAACGAGCGAGGGCATCGAAAGCAGTCGTGCTTTCGATGCCCTCACGATTAAAACATTCTCAATTATTTCGCTTACTTGCAAGCCGAGATGCGCAGCTTGAAGCGATAATTATCACCGGTCAGTTTGTACTTCTCCATGGTGTCGGGGCCGCAGCTCGCGTTACCCAACCCGCGATAACCGGCATCAAGGTGCAAGGTGATGAACGGGTCTTTCTTCAGCTCCCACATGTGCTTGGTGGCGGACAAGTGGTGGTCGGTATAAGGAAGCGCGGAGAAGGATACATCGCCTTCGGTGCGGATGCAGATGCCTTTACCCTCGGCGTTGGTCAGCTTCAACTCGCGTAGGCCTTCGCGACCGCCCATTGTCTGGGGCTTCTGATAGTACACCACCATGTCGTCGACGGTTGTCTGATAACGACCCACCATGCAGCTTTCCTTACGGTCGATGTAGTTTTCCCACGGGCCGTAGGCGTAGTAATTCACCCGGCGCAAGCCCGGCTGCAAAGAGCATACCAAACCGGCGCGGCGCAAGTCTTTGGCCTGCGGCGTGAGGGTTACATCCATGTCCACCAAGCCGTTGGGCAGGAAGGTGTAGACGATGCTTTGGCTGCAAAGGCTTCCGCCGCGAGTGGTCTTCACCACCACCGAGCCGTCCTTGCCCTGAACGACTTCGCAGGTGCCTTGTTCGTCGAGGCCGTTTTCCGGCTTGCAGCGACCGTCGTTTTCAATCCAACGGAAGTTGTCGTACGCGAAACCTTCCTGTCCGTAGATGATGTCCTGACCGTTCAACTTGAGGTCGATCATCCGTCCCGTAGCCGTGCAGAAAGTGGCAGAGATAGCCTTGTTACCCACCTTCAAGGTCTTTTCGGTCTTTTCCACGGACAATTTTTCGGCCTTTCTGTCCACCTTGACGGCAGCCAGCGTCGGACGTGCGTTCAACTCAAACTGAGCTTGCGCCACTTGATGACCGGGTTCCGACCAACGGGTGGCCTTGTCCTGACTGACAAACAGGTTGAGCATGATTTCTTCGCCGGCTTTCACCGCCTGCTTCATGTCGGCATTCACCAACGGAAGGGTCAGCGAGGCCCGGCCGTCTGCTTCAATCACCGGCAACGCCTGCTTGCCTTCGCCCACGATTTCACCGTTCTTCACGATTTCGTAGCGCAGGGTGTGGTCGGCGGTCGAAATAAAGTCGTAAGTGTTTCTCACGTTGACGGCGGCTTCGTTCTTCTTGGTGTCCACGCCGGTCAGTTCAAACTTAATCCATTGCTGGACAGCCTTCACTTGCTTCAACTTCGGAGTTTCGTTACGGTCGGCCGTGATGATGCCGTTGCAGCAGAAGTTGCCTTGATGCGGGCCGGGGAAATCGAAACCGGTGTGCAGGTGTCCTTCGTGCGTACCTGCCAGAATTTCGTGCGGCTCGTAGATGGCTTGATCCACCCAATCCCAAATGGCGCCTCCCACGGTGGTCGTGCTGTTTTCAATGCTTTCCCAGTATTCTTTCAGGTTGCCGATGGCGTTACCCATGGAGTGGGCGTATTCGCAGATAAACATCGGCTTGTCGAACGAGTTCACGTACTTGTCCATCCAATCCATGCCCGGATACATCTTCGAATACAGGTCGCTGAAGCGGTTGCCTCCGTATTCTTTGCCATCGCGGGTACTTTCGTGATGGATGGGACGCAGGTCAAGACGCTTGGCGGAGTCGTAACAAGCCTGGAAGTTGTTTCCGCTGCCGTTTTCATTGCCCAACGACCACGAGAAGACGCTCGGATGGTTGCGGTCGCGCAAAATCATGCGGTCGATGCGATCCACAAACGAAGGAATCCAAGAAACCATGTCGGAGATGGACTGATTGGCGTGGTCTTCGAGGTCGGCCTCATCCATGCACCACAGGCCGAAATAGTCGAACATGGCATACATCTTGGCGGCGTTCGGATAGTGCGAGGTACGGATGGTGTTGATGTTGTTCTGCTTCATCAACAGCACATCGCGAAGCATCGATTCCGTCGGCACGGCACGTCCGTAAAGCGGGTGGCTGTCGTGACGGTTCACGCCCTTGAAGAATACACGCTGACCGTTCACATAAATCAGCGAGCCTTTGATTTCGATGTGTCGGAAGCCGTATTTGGTGGAGAACGCCAGTTCGTCCTTGCCGCCTTCACGCTGGATGACGCTCACGGTGTAGAGGTTGGGCGTTTCTGCCGTCCATGCCTGAATATCGTTCACCGGGAAAGTGACTTTCACTTTTTCCAGGTCCTTGTCGGCAGAAAAGCGGACGGTGCGTGTTGTTTCCGCCACGAGGTTGCCATCGGGGTCGGTCAGTTTCACCACCACCGACTTTTCGCCCGACAATCTGTCGCGGTTGTCCATTTCGAGTGCCACGTTCAGCGAGCCTTCCTTGTAAGCCTTCGAAGCGTAAAGGTCGGAAGTGAGGTAATGGTCGCGCACGCTTACCTTCGGCACGTTGTAGATGTTCACATCGCGGAAAATGCCGCTCATGCGGAACATGTCCTGACACTCCAGATACGAGCCGTCGCTCCAGCGCATCACTTGCACGGCCAAGCGGTTCTTGCCCGGACGGAGATGCTTGGTGATGTCAAACTCGTGTTCGTTGTTCGATCCTTGGGTATAACCCACGTACTCGCCGTTCAGATAAACGAAGGCGGCGCTGTAAATACCTCCGAAGTTGATGAAAGTACGGTTCTTTTCCCAGCCCTCGGGCAGGTCGAAGAAGCGTACATACGAGCCGACGGGATTGATGCCGTAATTCTTTCCGCCATCGTTGAATCCCTTTCGGGCGTTGATGAACGGGGGTGTATTGCCGTGCGGATATTCCACGTTGCAATAGATGGGACGGTCGTATCCGTGCATTTCCCAGTTGGAGGGCACCGGGATGGTCGCCCAACTGCTCACGTCATAGTCTTCCTTATAGAAGTCGGCGGGACGCAAGGAGGGTTCGGGCACGAAGTGGAAAAACCAGTCGCCGTTCAGCGAGCGTACCTTGTGGCTTTTGGCGTTTACCCACGGAGTGTTGTAGAACTCCTTGTCGGCCAACATCCCCTTTTCGCAGCAATACGGCGTGTAGGTGGCGTGACCCTTTTCCTTGTTTTCGCCAAACATGGTTTCGTCTTCCCAATAAACTTTCTCGCGACTGAGGCTCGCTTCGGCACCCGGCACGCTGATGCCTGTGGGGATGACGCGGAAAAGGCTTTCCAATCCTTTCGCCGCTTCGGAGCCGGATTCCACCATCACGATTTCGCCCTTGTCGTTGACGGCAGCCACCCATTTGGCCTTGTTGGTGGGCTGCAAGCGGATGTAGTCGCCCGCCCACAGCGTGCTCCACAGCTGAAACTCGTCCGAGCCGTTCACTTCCGCCATCCGGGCGGTGGCGTCGTCATGGGCACGCACCGCCAGGTTGTTATAGGGGTTGGAGAAACGCTTGCTGCCCGAGAGGTCGCCCACTTGCCACAGCTGGTTTTTGTCCGCCACATTGATGGGGCGCAACGATACTTGACTCGCTCCGTCGGCATAGCTCCACGCCTTGTCGGGGAACTTGACGGAAACAATCTGATACAGTTTATCCTTGTCGTACGCATACGAGGACGTCACCAGCAACGCCAGCATAACGAAAAGGAACATTCGAATCTTGTTGTTCATATACATATATTACGATTAAAAAATTTGTTTATTCATGTAAACGGCGGAAAAGCCGGTAAGCCTTCTCCCACTCGTCCGCCTCTTCGGGGAAATAAGTCTCTGTCTCTACCGACGCACGGATGATGGCACGCATCTCTTCGAGCGATGACACCACACCGGCTCCCATGGCCTGAATCATAACATTGCCCACGGCGGTCGCTTCGGACGGGCCTGCCACCACCTCCCGACCGATGGCATTGGCCGTAAGCCGATTGAGCAAACGGTTTTTCGAGCCTCCGCCGATGATGTGCAGACGTTCGATGGGGAACGGCGCGATACGTTCCAAGTCGTCCAGCACCTCGCGATAGCGCAAAGCCAGACTTTCAAAGATGCAGCGGACAATCTGCGCATCGTCCGCCGGTGCCTGTTGGCCGGTACGCTCGCAAAACATCCGGATGGCTTCGAGCATGGAAGGAGGATTGGCGAACGAAGGGGCGTCCGGCCAAATGAAACATCCGAACGGACGGGCGGACACGGCCATCTCCACGATTTCGGGATAACTGTACGCCTTGCCGGCACGTTCCCATTCCTTGCGGCATTGTTCCAGAATCCACATGCCGCAGATGTTTTTCAGGAAACGGGTCGTACCTTCCACCCCACCCTCGTTGGTGAAGTTCATGGCATACGTTTCCTCGGTGATGAGAGGGGTCGGACTTTCGATGCCCATCAGCGACCAAGTGCCCGAACTCAGGTAAGCGAAGTTCCGGTTTTGAGCAGGCACAGCCGCTACCGCCGAGGCCGTATCGTGTCCCGCCACGGCTATCACCTTTACCTTGCCGAGGCGGGTTTCTTCCGCCAGCGCGTCGGTCAGCGTGCCCACCGGCGTGCCCGGCAACACCGGTTTGCGCAGGATGTCGGAACTCGCGCCCGCCGCTTCCAGCAGCTCCTTGTCAAACTCACCGGTGCGCGGATTCAGCAGTTGTGAAGTGGAAGCGATGGTCCGCTCGCACACGCAGTTGCCGGTCAGCATATAGGTCAGGGCATCGGGCATAAAAAGCAATTCCTTGGCCTGCATCATCGGTACATATCCTTCCTGCATTCCGGCAAATATCTGATAAAGCGTATTGAAGTTCATGATTTCGATACCGGTCTTCCGATAGACTTCCTCCCTCGGAATCCGTTCAAAAAAGCGTTCGGGAGCACCTGCGGTATAAGGGTCGCGGTAAGCGCGGGGCATGCTCAGGATGGAGCCGTCGGCAGCCACCGGCACCACGTCCACTCCCCAAGTGTCCACACCGACGGAATGGGGCACGATGCCTTCGCGGGCACAGGCGGCCAGTCCTTCCTTCAACGCCTGATAAAGTCCCGTCAGGTTCCAATAATACTTACCGTGAAGTTCAACGATGCCGTTCGGAAAACGGGTCAGCTCCCTGATTTCCACTTTTCCGCCCTCCAGCGTACCGATGACCGACCGTCCGCTGGTGGCTCCCAAGTCGAAAGCTAAAAAAACATGTTTATCCATAGTTTCGTAAGATTTGATTGATTTCCGGCTACAAAGTTAAGGTTTTCATTTAGATAAGGACTATAAAAAAGGACAATTAAAAATTAAAATTTTCCAAATAATGAACATCGTATATCTTTTCTTCCGTCCAAACGTCGCAAACATTCATTTTTTTACCTATCTTTGTCGAAACAACGAATTAAAATCAAAAAGATATGGCAAAAAAAGAGAACGAATTGGATTTTGCTCCGGAAGCCGGCAACAGCGAGAAGCTGAAAGCACTGCAAGCCGCCATGGACAAGATTGAGAAAACTTTCGGAAAAGGTTCCATCATGAAACTGGGCGACGAGAAGATACAGGATGTGGAAGTGATTCCCACCGGTTCCATCTCGCTGGACGCCGCATTGGGCGTGGGCGGTTATCCCAAGGGAAGAATCATTGAAATCTACGGTCCGGAATCTTCCGGTAAGACGACGCTGGCCATTCACGCCATCGCCGAAGCGCAGAAGAAAGGGGGCATCGCCGCTTTCATCGACGCCGAGCACGCATTCGACCGCTTCTATGCCGCCAAGTTGGGCGTAGACGTGGACAACGTATGGATTTCGCAGCCGGACAACGGTGAGCAGGCACTCGAAATCGCCGAACAGCTCATCCGCTCTTCGGCCATCGACATCATCGTCATCGACTCCGTGGCCGCCTTGACCCCCAAGGGTGAAATCGAAGGCGACATGGGTGAAAACAAAGTCGGTCTTCAGGCACGTCTGATGTCGCAAGCGCTCCGCAAGCTGACATCAGCCATCAGCAAGACCAACACCACCTGTATCTTCATCAACCAGTTGCGCGAAAAAATCGGCGTCATGTTCGGCAATCCCGAAACCACGACCGGCGGTAACGCGCTGAAGTTCTACGCCTCCGTGCGCATCGACATCCGTCCGAGCACGCCCATCAAGGACGGCGAAAGCATTCTGGGCCGACAGACCAAGGTGAAGGTGGTCAAGAACAAGGTGGCTCCTCCGTTCCGCCGCGCCGAATTCGACATCATGTTCGGCGAAGGCATCTCCCGCGCGGGCGAAATCATCGACTTGGGTGTGGAATACAACGTCATCAAGAAGAGCGGTTCGTGGTTCAGCTACAACGACACCAAGTTGGGACAAGGCCGTGACGCCTCCAAGCAGGTGATTATGGACAATCCCGAACTGGCCGACGAGCTGCAAGGCAAGATTTTCGCCGCCATGAAGGAAAATCAATAAGGCCGAAGCCTTTACGCGTAAACCCGGCGAAGGGTGTGCAGAAACAGCGGAATGACCCGTTTCTACACACCCTTCTTCCGTATCTCATGGTTCGTTCTTTTCGGGGGAGTTCATTCCATAAGGGGATACAAAAAACAAAAGGTTGAAGACTTTCACAAGCCCCCAACCTTAGCTACAAAATACAAATACAACTAAACGAGATATAATTCAAACTAAAATTTTAAGTACGTTTATATTTATGACATTGCAAAGAAAAGCATTTATTTGATAACTCCCAAATATTTTCATCACATTTTTTAGAAAATATTTTAAAATGTTTTTCCATGCCTGTCTCGACACTCCTGTTCGCCTTAAATCAAGGTGTAAAGCACATACACCCAGTGCGCGATGATACCGGCCGACACGCCGCCCGCCACCTGAGCGATGATGTCTTTGGAAATCAGGTCGCGGTAGCCCATCGAATCGAGCATGGCGGTGTGCGTACTCAGGAATCCGCTCCAACACATGCCGATGGCGGCAAACACGGCGATGGCGTTACCGTTCACCCATCCTTCGGCCATGAAGTTGGGAATCAGACTCAATGCGGCACCCACGGCTCCCAAGGCCGTAATGGGGAACGCCACCAAATGGGGATCTTCAAAGCCGAAGAGCCACTCGAACACGAATCCTATCTTACCGGCCAGCCACGGCAGCAGTTCCACGCCTTCGAACGCGCCTCCGGTATAACCTCCCGCCGGTGCGCCCAAGGTGAGAATCATCACCAGCGTAGAGATAATCAGTACGCCCGGAATGATGGCCAGCCCGACATCCACGCCGGTGCGTCCGCCGTCCAGCAGCGAGTTCAGCACCCGCAAGAAGAGCGAATCGTCCGTTTCCCGCTCCTGTTCGTCGGCTTTCATCGCCGGGCTGCACACGTCCTCCTCCTTGTACTGCGGATAGGCCTTCAACACGAAGTGCTGCATCAGCCGGGTGGCTACGATGCAGCCGCAGAAAGCGCCGAAAAGTCCGATGAACGGTTCCACGTAGAAGCCCTGTCCCACCATGAACACCGTTACCAGCAGACCCATGCCGAACGCCGTGCCGAAGTTGGTCAGCGAGATGAACTGATATTTCTTGAAGTAGCTGCTGAAACGCTTGTCTCTCGACAGCGACATGATGGCGGGATTGTCCGAAAGAAAAGTCATCACCGCGCCCAGCGAAGCCACGCCCGGCATGTTGAACAGCGGGCGCATCAGCGGGCGCAACAGCTTCTCGAACAGTTTCACCACTCCGAATTCCACAAACAGTTTGCTCATGGCACCCGTAATGACACAGACGGCCATCAGATAGAATACCGTGTTCAGCAGCAGGTTGTGCGCCGTTTTCATGATGGTGTTCAGCATGTTCGATGTTCCCATCACCGAAGCCATATAGCCGAACAAGGCGAAAAATACAATCAGGCAAGGGATGCCGTTGGGTACGTATTTCCAGACATTCAATTTCTTGTGACTCATTTTACATAGACATTGTTAAGACAAAGAAACGGATTACTCGAAATAGTACAGGAAGATGGCGACGCCTTCCAACGCCGGTTTCTTCTGGTCCTTGATTTCTATCTTGAACTTGATTTCGGCCTTGGTGGTGCCTCGCAGGTTCTGGAGGCTTTGCAGGGTGGTGCGCAGGCGGATGCTCTGTCCGGCGAGCACGGCCTGACCGAACTTCATCTTTTCCATGCCGTAGTTAATCATCATCTTCAGGTTGTGCACCTCGATAATCTGGTCCCACAGGTGCGGAAGCATGGACAGGGTGAGATAACCGTGGGCGATGGTGCTCTTGAAGGGGCTTTCCTGCGCCGCCTTTTCGGTGTCTACATGAATCCACTGATGATCCAACGTGGCGTCGGCAAAGAGGTTGATGCGCTCTTGCGGCAGTTCCACATAATCGGATACGCCGAGTTCCTGACCCACGTATTTTTCAAATTCTTCGTACGAATTGATAACTAATTGTGCCATATTTTTCCTTATATTTAAATTTGTTACTAACTTTGCGATGCGAAATTAATCATTTTTTTGAATATAAAACGGATGGATTACCTACTTTTTCATCCCATAAGGCATAAATCAATGACAAAGCACCTGCATTTCTTTCACACCGACATCGCCGGGCTGTCCCTACCCCGCCGCTTCACCTATCCCTTTCACTACACGCCCCACCCCCTGTGCGTGCGGGCCGCCGAGGAAGTGCAGGCGTACCTGAGCACGCGCGCCGAGTGGCACGACGAGCTTCGCCGGGGCAAGATGTTCGGCGTGCTGGCGGTGCGCGCTCCGCAGGGAGCGACGGGCTATCTGGCGGCCTTTTCGGGCAACTTGGCGGGGAGCAACCGCCACGACTTCTTCGTGCCTCCCGTTTACGACCTGCTGAACCCCGAAGGGTACTTCAAGGAGGAGGAGGCGCGCATCTCCGCCATCAACCGCGAGCTGGAACGCCTCGCTCCCGACGACAGCCGCCGCGAGGCGTTGAAGGAGGAGCGGAAAAGACGTTCCGTCGAGCTTCAGCAATGGATTTTCCGCCGTTTCCGCGTCCGCAACGCCGAGGGCGGGGAAGAAGACCTCTACCGGCTGTTCACCGAGACGGCTCAACGCAATCCGCCCGCCGGTTCGGGCGAATGCGCCGCTCCCAAGCTGTTGCAGTACGCTTACCGGAACGGGCTTCATCCGGTGGCGATGGCCGAGTTCTGGTGGGGCGACTCGCCCAAGGGGGAAATCCGCCGTCACGGCCACTACTACCCGGCCTGCCGCCACAAGTGCGAGCCCATCTTGCGGTTCATGCTCCGGGGGCTGGAGGTGGAGCCGAACCCGCTGCTCACCTCCGTGACCGACCCCGACCGACTGACCACGGTCTACGAGGACAGCCATCTGTTGGTGGTGAACAAGCCCGCCGGCATGCTCTCCGTGCCGGGCAAGACGGGACAGGCGTCGGTGTTCAGCATCCTGCGCGAACGCTACCCCGAAGCCACCGGTCCGCTGCTGGTTCACCGGTTGGACATGGACACTTCGGGACTGCTGCTCGCCGCCAAGGCGAAGGACGTACACGCCGCCTTGCAGGAACAGTTTGAGGGACGCACCGTGAAGAAGCGGTACACCGCCCTGCTCGACGGACTCGTTGAGGAACGGGAGTCGAAAGGTTTCATCCGTCTCCCACTGCGGCCGGACTACGACAACCGCCCTTTGCAGCTGGTGGACTTCGAGCTGGGCAAACCTGCCGTGACCCGCTACGAGGTGCTGAGCGAAGCGGCGGGACGCACCCGCGTCGCCTTTTGGCCGCAGACGGGACGCACCCATCAGTTGCGCGTACATGCCGCCCACCCCGACGGACTGGACCGGCCCATCCTCGGCGACCCGCTCTACGGACAGGCCGCCGACCGCCTTTACCTGCACGCCGAGGAATTGGAGTTCCGTCATCCGATTGATGGTAAGTGGTTAAAAATCAAAGCAGAAGCTGCTTTCTAACGGCGGAATTTATAGGGGGGGTAAAAAAAACGGACACTATTTTTTATTTAAAAAAACGTTGTATATATAAAAAATAGTTTCTACATTTGCTGTCCGAATCTATGAACCTTAATCAGCATTCAATTATGTCACAAAAAAACAACAAGACATCCAAGCTTTTAGTCGCAAGCGTCATCGCGGGAGACCTGCTCGTGCTGAACGTGCTATTTACCTGCTTGTATTGCTTTTGGCCGAAACTGAACATCAGTCCCGTTTTCAGCGGCGGATATTGGGAAATGGTTTCTTTCAACACCCTGTGCTACCTGATGAGCACGTACTACAACGGAGTGGTGCTCCACCTGCGCAAAACCCGCACCCTGCACATCGTGCAACGGGTGATGAAGAACTGCCTGAAGTTTGCCGCCCTCTCCATCGCGTTCATTACCTTGGCGGGGTACGACAGCCTTTCCACCCGGTTCTTGATTTTGTTTCACGCCGCCAATTTTGCGGCATTGGTCGTTTGGCGCATCTGCTGCCACAGTTTGGTGCGGATGTACCGCCGCCGTGGACGGAACCCGCTGTTTTGCGTCTATCTGGGAAGCGGCGAAAACATCCGGGAGATTTACGACAACATGTCCGACAAGGCTTCGGGCTATCGCATCCTCGGCTATTTCGACGAGACTCCCGACAGCCACTTTGAAGGTCGCCTCCCCTACTTGGGCAAACCGGAAGCCGTCATGAGCTACTTGGAGCAACACACGGTGCATCACGTTTATTGCAGCCTGCCCGCCACATACAGCGAACTGATACTGAAAGTCATCCGGTGGTCGGAGCAGCACTTCGCCCATTTTTTCAGCGTGCCCGCCATACGCAACTACCTGCATCGGCGGATGTGGTTCGACACCGTGGGCGACGTGCCCGTGCTCAGCCTGCACAACTCGCCGCTCAACGAGCTGGACAACCGCTTTGTCAAGCGGGCGTTCGACTTCCTCGTGTCGGGACTCTTCCTGTGCACCGTCTTCCCGTTCGTCTACCTCATCGTGGGCGGCATCATCAAAGTCACCTCGCCCGGACCCATCTTCTTCAAGCAGAAGCGCAACGGCATCAACGGAAAGGAGTTTTGGTGCTACAAGTTCCGCAGCATGAAGGTGAACAAAGACGCCGACAAGGTGCAGGCCACCAAGGACGACCCCCGAAAGACCAAGTTCGGCAACTTTATGCGCAAGACCAACATCGACGAGCTTCCCCAGCTGCTCAACGTGTTTCTGGGCGACATGTCGCTGGTGGGTCCGCGTCCGCACATGCTGAAACACACCGAGGAATACTCCAAACTGATAGACAACTACATGGTGCGTCACTTCGTCAAGCCGGGCATCACCGGATGGGCGCAGGTGACGGGCTTCCGAGGCGAGACCAAGGAACTGGAACAAATGGAAGGTCGCGTGCGTGCCGACATCTGGTACATGGAGCACTGGTCGTTCCTGCTCGACTTGTTCATCATCTACAAGACTTTCGCCAACGTGGTACAGGGCGAAAAGAACGCTTACTAACCATCCGACTGCCCTTATGAAAGAAATGAAAATAGCGGTGGCAGGGACGGGCTACGTGGGGTTGAGCATCGCCACCCTGCTGAGCCAGCACCATCCCGTGACCGCCGTAGACATCCTCCCCGAAAAGGTGGAGCTGATAAACCGCCGCCGGTCGCCCATCGCCGACAAGGAAATAGAGGAATACCTCGCCACCAAGCCGCTCCGCCTGCAAGCCACGCTCGACGCCGAAGAGGCGTATCGCGACGCGGACTTCGTGGTGATAGCCGCTCCCACCAACTACGACCCGGTGAAGAACTTTTTCGACACCTCGGCGGTGGAAGCCGTCATCCGTCAGGTGATGTCGTGCAACCCGAACGCCGTGATGGTCATCAAGAGCACTATCCCCGTGGGCTACACGGAGTCCGTGCGCCGAAAGACGGGGTGCGACAACATCCTGTTCTCGCCGGAGTTTCTGCGCGAGAGCCGCGCGCTTTACGACAACCTCTACCCCAGCCGCATCATCGTGGGCCGGCCGGAGGGCGATGCACGGATGGACGAAGCCGCCCGCACCTTCGCCGCCCTGCTGCAAGAGGGAGCCATCAAGCGCAACATCGACACGCTGTTCATGGGACTGACCGAGGCGGAAGCGGTGAAGCTCTTCGCCAACACGTATCTGGCGCTGCGGGTGAGCTACTTCAACGAGCTAGACACGTATGCTGAAATGAAAGGGCTGAACACCCGCGACATCATCGAGGGCGTGAGCCTCGACCCGCGCATCGGCAGCCATTACAACAATCCGAGCTTCGGCTACGGCGGATACTGCCTGCCGAAGGACACCAAGCAACTGCTGGCCAACTATGCCGATGTGCCGCAGAACATGATGAGCGCCATCGTGGAGAGCAACCGCACCCGAAAGGATTTCATCGCCGACCAAGTGCTGAAGCTGGCGGGATGGTACGGCTACACGCACAACAACTCGTACGGTTCGCGCCAACCCTCGGACATCCCCGTGGTGGGTGTCTACCGCCTCACCATGAAGACGGGCAGCGACAACTTCCGCCAAAGCTCCATCCAAGGGGTGATGAAGCGCATCAAGGCGAAAGGTGCCGCCGTCATCATCTACGAACCTACGCTGGAAGACGGCAGCACCTTTTTCGGAAGCCGCGTGGTGAACGACCTGAACGCCTTCAAGGCGCAGAGCCGGGCCATCATAGCCAATCGTTACGACGCCATGCTGGACGACGTGCAAGAAAAGGTTTACACGCGCGACTTGTTCCGCCGGGATTAAACACACGGCGCGCGGCTACACGCACCACTCGTCCGTGCGCACATCGAAGCACGGACACTGCTTCAACCACTCCTCCGGCTCCACCGTCCCGTTTCCGTTGCGGTCGGGACTGAGGTCGCGATGTCCGCACACCTCCGCCTCCGGAAATTCCTTTTTCAGCGTACGTATCAACGCCCTCATCGAGAACTTCTGACGCTGCGTGCGGGTGTCGGCGGGACGCCCCTGCCCGTCCAGTCCGCCCTCGTAGGCGATGCCGATGCTGTCGGCGTTGTGCCCTCGCGCGTGCGCCCCGCATTGGTGCAGCGGACGGGTGGTCCAGATGAAGCCGTCCTTGCGGATGTAGAAGTGATACCCCACAGCCTTCATGCCCCGCGCGCGGTGGCAGCGGAGCAGGTCGGCCTGCGTAAAGTCGGTATCGGCGCGGGTGGCGGTGCAGTGCACCACTATCAGCCGGATGGGGCGCCCCACGGTCAGGAACAGGCCGTCGCCCCCAGCGCACCCAGAATGGCGGACGACACCGAGATGATGATTTTCAACACAATTTCCCATGTACTTCGCTTGTTTTTTTCGTTATTCATTCGGATGATTTTTTAAGTAAAAAGATTCGGTTGGTTTTCTTACGCTTCGCGCGGCTCCTCGGCGACGGCGGCGGAGGAAACTTCCGCTCCCTCCTCTTCCGCACTCTTTTTCGCCACCTTGGCGTACGACAGCGAGCCGAGGATGCCCGCCAACGCCACGCCCGGACGGAAGTTTATCTTCGCCCGCTTGATGAGCGACACGTCGAACTCTTTCTCGGTGGCGGCTCCCTTGCCGTTCAGCCCTATCCGCAGGGTGCCCAAATCGCCCAGCCGGACGATTTCGCCGTTGCGCAGCGCGTCGGTGATGATGTCCTCGAAGGCCACCAGCACGGCATACACGTCCGCCTTGGTCACCGTGCAGTTCTGCTGGATGCGGTCGGACATCTCGCGGAGGCCTATCGAACCTCTGGCCTGTGCCTGCGCATAATACTTGGGTGAGCTGTCGCGGTCGCTCGGATTGACTCTCGGTACGACCGAATAAGTTACTGCTTTTGCCATAATCAATCTGTTTTTAAAAGTGAGACAAATCAAATGAACTGATGCAAAGATAACACCCCGGCGGGAAGGCATTGTCGGGAGTTGAGGAGCACGGACGGGAAAAGAGTGGAAATGTCGGGAATTGTCGGGATTCGGGCGGGAAAAAATTAGCGTATCCCGTTCTTTTTTTGTAAATTTGTAGAAAACAGATAAAACGACAGTCAGCATGGAAACCTTTCAACTCCGCTCGTACACCAAGGCCGAACTCGCCCGGCTCTACAGTCCGCACAGCGCGGAAGCCGCCGCCTTGCAGACGCTCTACCGCTGGATGCGCCGCAACCCTTCGCTCATGGCGGAACTCGCCGCCGTGGATTACAACAAGTATCGTCACTGCTTTTTGAAGCAGGAGGTGGGCATCATCGTCAAGTATCTGGGCGAGCCGTGAGGGGCGGAAACTCCTCGGCTTTTCAAGGAAAACACTTAGGAATTTTGTAAATATTCCTAAGTGTTTTTTAGGTTCAAGGTTCGGAAGGTTCAGGTTGTACCCTCACCCCACACGAAAAGTTAAAGCCGACTGCGCCATCTGTGATGAACCAAACGATACATATCTCCCTCTTTCACAATAACTTTCTTCATCAGCAAGCGATTCCTTACACGCTTGGCGGAGGATATCGACATACCTTCCGAAACCAATGCGTTTATCAATTCGCTATACCTGAATTCGGACTTCAGTTTTTCCAATGCGCCGCGTACCAAAAAGTAGTGTTT
>CAYXZF010000061.1:0-14772 GCA_964469845.1 uncultured Phocaeicola sp. | reverse complement strand
CATGTTTATCAAAATCTATGCCCGTAACAACCATCACCTGCTCAGCATCATCCACGACAAGTTGCAGCCGTTGGGACTGTCGCGCTCCGAAACCATCATCTCTTTCAACGAGGCCGTCAAGCGTCAGATGCCCATCATGACCCTGTCGGACGACGAGGCGGACAACGAAGACGGACAAGACTTTTAAGCGAGGGAGGGGAACGATGAGTATCAGTATCATAGCCGCCTTGTCGGGCAATCGGGGCATCGGTCGCGACAACCGCTTGCTCTATTGGTTGCCCAACGACCTGAAACGCTTCAAGGCTTTGACCACGGGCCACACCATCGTGATGGGACGGAAAACGTACGAGTCCCTGCCGAAGGGAGCCTTGCCTCACCGTCGAAACATCGTGTTGAGCCGTCGGGAGGGAGCGGCCTTTCCGGGAACCGAGGTCTTCGCTTCGCCCGAAGAGGCGTTGGCGCACTGCGGAGCGGACGAGGAAGTGTTTGTCATCGGCGGAGCCGGGGTGTACCGGCAGATGATGCCGCTGGCAGACAGGCTTTTCCTCACATGGGTGGCGGACGACAGCCGACCGGCGGACGTGTTCTTCCCCGAAGTGGACGAAAAGGTGTGGAAGGAAACGGCCCGCGAGGAATATCCGGCGGACGAGAAGCATGAGTTCGCTTATCGGTTTGTGGATTACGAACGGCGGTAGTAAAAAAGAAAAACGGAGACATTCGGCGTGTCTCCGTTTATTTTTTGCCGGATATGGTCACACGGCCACTACGCCCTTGATGTGCGGGTGCGGGTCGTAATCCACCAGTTCAAAGTCTTCGTACTTGAAGTCGAAGATGCTCTTCACATCGGGATTGATTTTCATTTTCGGCAACGGACGCGGGTCGCGGGTCAGTTGCAGTTTCACTTGTTCCAGATGATTGACGTACAGGTGCGTGTCGCCGGTGGTGTGGATAAATTCGCCCGGCTTCAGGCCCGTAACCTGTGCCATCATCATCAGCAGCAGGGCATACGAGGCGATGTTGAACGGTACGCCCAGAAAGGTGTCGGCGCTGCGCTGATACATTTGCAGGCTCAGCTTGCCGTTCGCCACGTAGAACTGGAAGAACATGTGGCACGGCGGCAGGTTCATGTTGTCCAAATCCGCCACGTTCCATGCGTTCACGATGATGCGGCGCGAGTCGGGGTTGCGCTTGATGGTTTCCACCGCTTCGCTGATTTGGTCGATGTGTCCGCCGTTGTAATCGGGCCACGAACGCCACTGGTATCCGTAGATGTGTCCCAAGTCGCCGTTCTCGTCGGCCCATTCGTTCCAGATGCGCACGCCGTTCTCTTGCAGATACTTCACGTTGGTGTCGCCCTTCAAGAACCAGAGCAACTCGTGGATGATGGACTTGAGGTGCAGTTTCTTCGTGGTGAGGAGCGGAAATCCGTCCTCCATGTTGAAGCGCATCTGATGACCGAACACGCTGATGGTGCCCGTACCGGTGCGGTCGTCCTTGCGTACGCCTTCGGTCATGATTCGGTTCAGCAAATCTAAGTATTGTTTCATCTTCTGAATATAATAAGGTTTTTACTCCGACAGGGAGAGGGCCTTTCGGATGCCCCATACGGTCATCACTATCGGTAGGGCCGACCATGTCCGGAGATTGATGTTAGTAATCGCGTTCCAATCCGAATGTTGGAAAAGTTCTTGCAGCGAGGCTTGTATCAGGTGCGGTCCGTCGAACGTGAAGAACAGGATGCAACTCAGCAGCATGCAGACGGCGGTCAGCAAATCCGACACCATCTGCGGACGGATGGGCAGACGGCGCATCACCCGGCGCGAGAATCCGTTGTCGGCCACTTCCCGGCGGTTGTCGTGCAGGAATCCGCGAATCAGTTGTTCGTCATTCTTAATCATAACCATTGTTTCTTAAAAAGTTGGCAAGTTTTTCTTTTCCTCTGGACAGGTGAGACTTGATGGTACCTGCGGGCATTCCCGTCACCGTCGAGATTTTGTCTATCGAAAGATCCTCCATGTAGAATAAGGTGATGCAGGTTCTTTCCGCTTCTTTCAGTCGGGACAGCCCCCGGTAGAGATCCATTTGCTCGCCCACATTCCGCTGTTCGGTCTGATAGGCGGCATCCACTTCTCGGTCTTCCAATCCGGTGGTTTCTTTTCGGCTGCGAATATAGTCATAAAAAATGTGATATGCAATTTTATACAGCCATGTCGAGAAGCTGGAAAGGTTCTTGAACGAAGCGAGATGGGTATAGGCTTTGATGAATGTTTCTTGTGCCAAGTCGTCGCTCAGTTCTTCATCGCCCAGCGTCTGATGCAGGAAGAAACGCCTCACGGGCGATTGATACTTCTTGACGAGGGTATCAAAGGCCCGCTTGTTGTGGAAGACCACCACTTGCGCAACCAACGCTATGTCGTTGATTTGGTTCATCGGTCATTCTTCGTCTCGGATGGTGATTTCCGTGTCCGGGCGTTCGTCGTTCGGGGCGGGGTTCTTTTCGCGGGTGACATAGGCTGTGACTATCTGTCCGATTCCCATGCAGGAAATCAGGCAGCCGATGGCGGCGAGGCCTTCTTCGCCGGTGAGGAACCATAAGAAGATGCTCAGTCCCAAGCCTAAGAACGTGTTCTTGATGCCTTTGCTCAAGATGCGCTTGTTCTCCGTGTACGTGTCATCGCTTTGAAAGAGTCCTTTCGGCACCTCTTTGCCGCAGTTCAATGCTTGCGAAGCCAGCCGATACTTGGCTTGCTTGGTTTTGTACTTGAACCAAAAAACCGCGAAGATGATGATAAGGGGCAGGGCGCAACCGCAAATGATGGCGGTGAGGGCGACGATGGTTTCCGCTTCATCTTCTTGAAAAATGGCGACTTGTGCCATGCTTGGCAGGCTGAACGCTCCAAGAGCGATGGATAATGCTATCTGTTTCATATCTTATCTTTTGATTTGTTTCTGTGAGTTAGACGGAACTAAAAGTCCTTTCGGTTGCAAATAGACGAATATTTTTTTAGATTTTCTCATTTTTCTCCGTATTTTTGCCTGCTCTTACAGTAAATAATCAAGGAATAGATAGAAAAAGATGAACCTACCTCCATTATTCGTCGAAAGAACCCGCCGTTTGCTGGGCGATGAACAGTATCCGATATTCGAAGAAGCGCTTCAGCGCGAAGTGCCCGTCAGTGTGCGTCCCAATCGTTCGAAGTGTGCGTTGCCCGTGCCGGGCGAACCCGTCCCTTGGGCCTCGTCGGGAAAATATTTATCCGGTCGGCCCACTTTTACCTTCGACCCCCTCTTTCATGCGGGATGCTATTATGTGCAGGAGGCGTCGTCGATGTTTGTCGAACAGGCGCTTCAAACCTACGTGCAGGCACCGGCGGTGATGCTCGAC
This sequence comes from uncultured Phocaeicola sp., assembly GCA_964469845.1. Lineage (GTDB taxonomy): Bacteria > Bacteroidota > Bacteroidia > Bacteroidales > Bacteroidaceae > Phocaeicola. Next base: position 11,387 of record CAYXZF010000061.1, on the reverse strand, counting down.
CTTTGTGCCGCTCCCGGAGGAAAGTCCACTTTGTGCCGAAGCGTCCTCCCCGAAGGCAGTCTGCTGGTGGCCAACGAGGTGGTGCGCAACCGTTCGCAAATCTTGGCGGAGAACCTCATCAAGTGGGGGCATCTCGACGTGGTAGTGACCCACAACGACCCCGCCGACTTTACGCCGCTCACCCATCTGTTTGATGTCATTCTCACCGATATGCCTTGTTCGGGCGAAGGGATGTTCCGCAAGGACGAGACTGCCGTGGAGGAATGGAGCATCGAGAATGTGGAGCTTTGCAGGCAGCGGCAACGGCGCATCTTGAACGACATCTGGCCCGCCCTGAAGCCCGGAGGAATCCTCATATACAGTACCTGCACCTTCAACCGCGAAGAGAACGAGGACAATGTGGCATGGATAGCCGACCGCCTCGGTGCCGAGGTGCTGCCCGTCCCCGTCCGACCGGAGTGGGGCGTTACGGGCAACCTTGCGGGAGAGGAGTTTCCCGTCTATCGTTTCCTGCCTCACCGCACCCGGGGAGAGGGATTCTTTCTGGCCGTCCTCCGTAAGCAAGCAGGCGAGACAACCACCGTTTCGCTCCGTCCGGAAAAGAAGAAAAAAGGCAAGGAGAACAAGAACCGTCCGCAGCCGTCGGTCGTGCCGAAGGAGTTGAAAGGTTGGCTGAAAGAGCCGGATGCCTTTACGTTGTCTGTACAAGATGCCGTGGTGACCGCTTTCCCAAAGGCGCATGAAGGGGTGTACGCGGTGTTGCGTCAGTACCTGAAAGTGATTCATGCCGGCATCGTTCTGGCCGAACAGAAAGGCAAGGATTGGATTCCGCAACATGCGTTGGCGATGACTGCAGCAGGAGCCGAAGGGGCGTTTCCGCAGACGGAAGTCACTTATGAGCAGGCCATCGCCTACCTCCGCAAGGAAGGGTTGGTGCTGGAGGATTCCGTCCCCAGAGGTTATGTGCTGCTTACCTATCGCGGCATCCCTCTTGGTTTTGTAAAGAACATCGGCAACCGGGCGAACAACCTCTATCCGCAGGAGTGGCGCATCCGGAGCGGGTATTTGCCCGAAGAGGTGGTGACGGTGTATTAAAAGGGGTGGCGGAACGTACAGCCGTTTTTCCAGTCCGAACAGCCGTAGGCTGTCTTGCCCTTGATGATGATGCCTTTGCCGCACACCGGGCAGGCTTTGCCCAACATCGAATCGTCCACGTTCGGCGCGGGCGTATCGGGGGCTTTGCTCTTCTTGGGCGAAGTGCGTCTTTTCTTTTCCTTGGGGGCGCCTTCCTTGCCTGACTGTTTGGACGCGGGCGTGTCGGTCACGACCGTCACCCGGCGGTTGGTGTTGTCGCTCAACACGCTGTGTACAATCTCGCCCACCATCTGTTTCAGTTCGTTGAGGAAGGTGCCGGCGCTGTAGCTTCGGCGTTCTATCTCGCGGAGCTTCTTTTCCCAGATGCCCGTCAGTTCGGCGGACTTCAACAGTTCTTCGCGAATCAGGCCAATCAGTTCCACGCCGGTGGGAGTGGCTATCAGGTTCTTTCGTTCTTTTCTGATGTAGTGTCGCTTGAACAGTGTTTCGATGATGGCGGCGCGGGTAGACGGGCGACCGATGCCGTTGTCTTTCATGGCATCGCGCAGCTCGTCATTGTCTACAAACTTGCCTGCCGTTTCCATGGCGCGGAGCAGGGTTGCCTCGGTGTAGGGTCGGGGAGGCTGCGTCCACTTCTCGTCCAACCGCGGTTCGTGCGGGCCGCTTTCTCCCTTTTGGAAAGTCGGCAGGGAGCGTTCATCGTCGTTTTCCTTGGCCTCTTCCTCGGTCATGCTTTCGGGCAGGTTGGTCTGCGGTTTGGCAAAGATGACCCGCCACCCCATTTCCAGAATCTGCTTGCCGGTGGTTTTGAACTCGATGCCGTCGGCCTGTCCCGTGACGGTGGTGGTGGAGAATTTGCAGTCGGGATAGAACACGGCGATGAAGCGTCGTGCCACCAAGTCGAACACCCGCTTCTCCATGTCGGTGAGATTGACGGGATTCTGTCCGGTGGGGATGATGGCATGGTGGTCGGTCACTTTGGAGTTGTCGAACACTTTCTTCGACTTGTTCAGCTTCTTGCCCGCCAGTGGTGTCGTCCATGTTTCGTAAGGCTTGATGCCGGCCAGAATGGCGGGACACTTGGGGTAGATGTCATCGCTCAGGAACGTGGTGTCTACGCGCGGATAGGTGGTCACTTTTTTCTCGTAAAGCGACTGGATGAGGCGCAGGGTTTCGTCGGCCGAGTAACCGAACTTTTTGTTGCACTCCACTTGCAGTGATGTCAGGTCGAACAGACGGGGAGGAGCTTCCTTGCCTTCTTTCCGGGTGATGGAAGTGATGGTGAAGGGGACTTGGCTGATGCGGCTGAGCAATGCCTGACCTTGGGCTTCGCCGGCAATCGGTTCGATGCCCGGATTGGCAGCTTCGGCCTTGCGCAGGGCTTCGGCAGTGTCAAACGGTTGTCCCGCTTTCTCTGCTTTCTCCTTCAGTTTCTCGATGTCGGCCATCAAGTCTTCTTCGCTTCGTTTCAGAATGGCGTTGAAGGTGGTGTCGCGATAAATGGTGGAGAGTACCCAGTATTGCTTCGGCACGAAATGGTCTATTTCATGTTGTCGGTTCACGATGAGGGCGAGGGTAGGGGTCTGTACCCGTCCGATGGAGAGTACCTGCCGGTTCTGTCCGTATTTTAAGGTATATAGACGTGTGGCGTTCATGCCCAGCACCCAGTCGCCGATGGCGCGGCTCAGTCCTGCCTCGTAGAGCGGTTGGTATTCCGTTTGGTCTTTCAGGCTTTTGAATCCCTCGCGGATGGCTTCTTCGGTGAGTGATGAAATCCACAGACGTTTTACGGGACACTTCGCCCCGGCTTTTTGCATTACCCATCGCTGGATGAGTTCTCCCTCTTGTCCGGCATCGCCGCAGTTGATGATGCTGTCGGCGTTCTGCATCAGTCGCTCGATGGTGCGGAATTGTTTTTCGATGCCTTGGTCGTGTTCGATGAGCTTGATGCCGAAACGGGGCGGTATCATGGGCAGTCCGGACAGGCTCCACGATTTCCATGCGGGGGTATAGTCGTGGGGTTCCTTCAACGTGCAAAGGTGTCCGAAGGTCCAGGTCACTTGGTATCCGTTTCCTTCCATATAGCCGTCGTGCGACGAGTTGGCACCCAGTACATGGGCGATGTCGCGGGCGACGGACGGCTTTTCGGCAATACAAACTATCATAGGCTTCTTTTCTTTTTTCTAACGGAGGGCAAAGATAGTGATTTTTTTGGATGAAAGGGATGAATCCCTCCCTTTATAACGGATGAAAATCCGGCATCGGCACGACCTTTCCTTGACGGAGTGACTCCTGTACGTCGATAATCCGTTGGTTGCTGCTTCCTCGGAAGCGAAGTCGTTCGTCTTTCAGCTTTTCCACGAAACGACCGTCCACCAGTACATCGATGCAAGAGAGGAGGCGGCGTTGGGCAGGCTGGGTGAGCAACTGTTCGTATGTATAACCGGTGTAGCACCAGATGGTCTTGTCGCTCCGAGCCTTGATGGCCAGTGCCAGTTCGGTGAAGCTTTCGGGCTGAAACATGGGGTCGCCTCCGCTGAAGGTGACATCGGCAAACGGGTCGGCAAGGATGATGGAGAGGATTTCGTCGGTGTGCATCGGTGTGCCGTTGGCGATGTCCCACGAGCCGGGGTTGTGGCATCCCGGACAATGGTGGGGACATCCGGCGGCATAGATGGAGGTCCGGAATCCCGGACCGTCCACCATGGTGTCTTCAATTATTCGGAGAACGACAAGCATGTCTGTGTTCCTTCCTGATTATGAATCACGCGGTCGTTCAGTTCGGCGAGTTTGGCAGAGTTCCAACGGTCGGTCGTACCCACCAGATAGCCGGTGATGCGTTGCAGGCGGTCGATGTGTACACTGCCGCATTGCGGGCATTTTTCCAGATGGGCGGTAGAGTTCTCGTAGCCGCAATCCATGCAACGGTTGCGGTTATGGTTCACCGAGCCGTAGCCCATGTTGTACTTGTCCATCATGTCTACCACTCGCATGATGACTTCGGGGTTGTGGGTGGCATCGCCGTCTATCTCCACGTAGAAGATGTGTCCTCCACGGGTAAGGTCGTGGTAGGGAGCCTCCACTTCCGCCTTGTGGCGGGCACTGCATTTGTAGTACACCGGCACGTGGTTGGAATTGGTGTAGTATTCGCGGTCGGTGATGCCCGGCAGGCTGCCGAACTCCTTGCGGTCTATGCGGGTGAACTTGCCCGAAAGTCCTTCGGCGGGAGTGGCGAGGATGCTGTAGTTATGCTGGTATTTTTCCGAGAACTCATTGGCGCGGTCGCACATGTAGGTCACGATTTTCAAGCCTAATTCTTGCGCTTCCGCCGACTCGCCGTGATGCTTGCCTGTCAGGGCGACCAGACATTCCGCCAGTCCGATGAATCCGATGCCCAGCGTGCCTTGGTTGATGACCGAAGCGACGGTGTCGTTAGGCTTCAGATTTTCGCAGCCAATCCACAACGATGACATCAGTAGCGGGAACTGTCGGGCGTAGGCGGTTTTTTGGAACTCCATGCGTTCGTGCAGTTGGTGAGCGGTGATGTCAAGCAGGCAGTCGAGCTTGGAGAAGAAGCGCGCGATGCGGTGTTCTTGGTTCTCGATGTCCATACACTCGATGGCCAGTCGCACAATGTTCATGGTCGAGAATGATAAGTTTCCCCGTCCGATGGAGGTTTTGGGACCGAACCGGTTTTCGAACACGCGGGTGCGGCATCCCATGGTGGCCACTTCGTGTTCGTAACGCTTCGGGTCGTCCGCTTTCCAAGCCTCGCTCCGGTTGAAAGTGGCGTCGAGATTCAAGAAATTCGGGAAGAATCGGCGTGCCGATACCTTGCAGGCGAGGCAATACAGGTCGTAGTTGCGATCTTCGGGAAGGTAGCTTACGCCCCGTTTTTTCTTCCATATCTGAATGGGGAAGATGGCCGTTTCGCCGTTGCCCACTCCCCGGTAGGTGCTGTTCAGGAGTTCGCGGATGATGCACCGTCCTTCGGCGGAAGTGTCCGTTCCGTAGTTGATGGAGCTGAACACCACTTGGTTACCTCCGCGCGAGTGGATGGTGTTCATGTTGTGAATGAAGGCTTCCATGGCCTGATGCACGCGCGATACGGTTTTGTTGACGGCGTGCTGCAGGATGCGTTCTTCGCCGGTGAGACCGTCGAGCGGTCGGGTCAGATAGTCGTCCAACTCTTTGTGATAGAGTTGCGAATGGTCTTCGCCGGTCAATGCTTCCAAACTCTTCACTTCCTCGATGAAGCTGCTCCGCACGTAGGGCGCCAAGTAAAAGTCGAAAGCCGGGATGGCCTGTCCGCCGTGCATTTCGTTTTGGGCGGTTTCCAACGAGATGCAGCCCAGGATACTTGCCGTTTCGATGCGTTTGGCGGGGCGTGATTCCCCGTGTCCGGCAGAGAATCCGTGCTTCAACACCCGGTCGAGCGGATGCTGTATGCAGGTCAGACTCTTGGTGGGGTAGTAGTCCTTGTCGTGGATGTGGAGGTAGTTGCTCCGCACGGCGTCCAAGGTGTTTTCGTCCAGCAGATAGTCGTCCACAAACGGCTTGGTGGTTTCGCTGGAGAACTTCATCATCATGCCTGCCGGAGTGTCGGCATTCATGTTCGCGTTTTCGCGGGTGATGTCGTTGCTCTTGATGTTGATGATTTCCAGAAAGATGTCGCGGGTTTTTGCCTTGCGGGCGATGCGTCGCTGGTTGCGGTAAGCGATGTACTTTTGTGCCACATCTTTGCGGCTGCTCTTCATCAGTTCCATTTCCACCATGTCTTGAATGGCTTCTACGGTCATCTGTGGTTCGCCTCGGAAAGCGATATGGTCGGTTATCTGTCGGATGAGGTGCATGTCCTCGCCCTTTTCTGTGTGCAACATCGCTTTTCGGATGGCGGTGGCAATCTTTTCTTCATTAAAGCCGACGATGCGTCCGTCGCGCTTGACTACAATTTGTATCATAGATACACTAACATTTATAAAGTTGGAATTCTTTTCGTACCGTTTTTCTATCCCACGAGTAAAAACGGCCTTTAATGAATGGCAGGTCTTCTGACTGACTCCTCGTCTTGAATGCCTTCCCGAGGGGACGTTTCCTCGTCCTGTTCAGTGGCTAAGGATTTGTACTCAAGATTTTAGCAGAGCTTCACAGCAGCGGGACTGTCCGGGATTTGCACCCGATTCCCTTTTCATCCGAGGGGCGGAAGCCCGACCGGAACCGATTCGATGCAAAGCTATGAATTTTTTATGAGAAAGTAACCTTTCGCCGGGCAGAAAGAGCTGTCGGGCAGTGTTAAAAAAAGTAATAGAGAGGTGATGGCTATTCTCGGAGGGGGAAGTGTGAGTCTTGTCCGACGGGTGCCCGAAGACGAGAAAAGGAGGAATGTCCGCGCCGGGCATCCCTCCCTTTTTAAAGAGTTCCAGTGAATGGTTTTATTTTACAGGAATCAGGGTGAATCCCCAGCGGTATTCCTTGTTGGCGGGCAGGCTGTGCTTGGGCAACGGGCGGTCTCCCCAGCTGTCGTAGCCGGCTACGCCTTGCTGTTTCATGTCGATACATACTTCGACGAAGTCGCGCGGAGTGATGTCATTGACGTGAGTCATGCGGCGTAATACGTTCTTGGCTTTCTCCTCGTTGTGGTTGGCGATTTCCTGCGGAGTGAAGTTGCTCCACTGACGGGGGCGGTTCACGTTTTCTTCGGTATCAAAGTCTTCCACGGAGTTGCGCAAGGCATTGAAGCCGATGGTTTGGTCGGCACGAATCAACAGACCTTTTCCGCCCTTGCGGCTCAGTTCCACCCAACGGGTGTCGGTGCGGTGGCCGTTTTCCTGCGGACGTACGTAGCCGTAAGTGTACATGTCATCGGCTGTGGTGCGATAGAGGTCGATGAAGCTGCCGGCATTGCGGTCGATGTAGTTTTCGCCCGGTCCGCGACCCAGATATTCCACTTGGTTCATGTCGGCGGGAAGGCGGAAACGCACACCGATACGAGGCACGTTCAGCTTGGAGGATGCTAAGCGTTGCGCATCCTGTCCCGGAGTGAAGGTAGCCATCAGGGTGGCTTCGGATACTTCCGTGTCGGCAGCCTTCATGTCGGTCGAAGTGAAGGTGATGTCGGTATGAATCACGCCGTCGGGATGGATGGTGTATTTCATGATGTACAGGTTGCCGGCTGCCAGCAGATAGTTGGCTGTCAGTACGGTTTTGTTGCCATCGGTTTCGGTAGTGACGTCTGCCACCTTGAAATTCTTGCTTGACTGTTTCCATATTTGTTCGCGCTTGGGTGCACCGTTACCGTAGTCGTTGTCGGTCGGCGCGCGCCAGAAGTTGGGTTGGATGCCGAAGCCTTCGGCAAAGTATTCGATGCCGTTTACACGATAAGAAGTCACGAGTCCGCTTTGCTTGTTGAATACAAACTGCATGCGTGAAGAGGCAACGATGATGTTGTCTCCATCGGTGGTGACGGCAGTCTTTCCGCTTGCTTTGTGGGCAACTGCGGGAAGCGGTTCTATGGGCAGGCGGAATTGTTCGGATGCGATGACGTGTCCTGCCGGTACGAGCGGTTCGGGACGGTTGCTGGTGACGGTGAAGTTCACGAAGTATTCCGTTCCGGCCTTTGGCTTCAAGCTGTTGAGGCTGATGTTCAGTTCTTTGGAGTCTTGCGGTGCGATGTCCAACGATGTCTTGCCGCTTTTCACGGTTCTGCCGTTTGCTTTCACGGTGTAGCTCACGGTATAGTCTTTCAGATTGGTGAAGTAGAAACGGTTCTTGACCAGGAATTTGCCGGAAGCCGGGTCGGTGGCTTCGAAGCCTACGTTCTGGTGCGCGTATTTCACTTCGGCGATGGCGGGGTGCGGGGTGCGGTCCGGAGCTATCAGACCGTTGCACAAAAAGTTGCCGTCACTGGGAGCGTTTACTCCGTAGTCGCCTCCGTAAGTCCAGTAGTTACGTCCGTTTTCATCGGTTTCCAAAATACCTTGGTCCACCCAGTCCCAGATGTATCCTCCTTGCAAGTTGGGATATTTGTAGATGGCTTCCCATTGGGCGGACAGGTTGCCGTTGGAGTTACCCATGGCGTGTGAGTATTCGGACGGTGCCACGGGGCGGTCGCTTCCCTTGCGGCCGATGTCTTCCAACCAAGCTGCGCTGGGGTATTGGGGAACATACATGTCGGTGTTCCATTCCCACAGGGCGCGTTCGTAGTTGACGGGGCGGTTCATGCCTTTCACTTCGCGTTCTTTCAGCCACAGGTAAGTCTGGTAGAAGTTGTATCCGTTTCCGGCTTCGTTACCCAGTGACCAGATGGCTACGGACGGGTGGTTCTTGTTGCGTTCGTACATGTTGATGGTGCGGTCCATGTGCGGTTTCAGCCATTCGGGGTTGTTGCCCAAAGTTCCGCCTCGGCTCAGGTTGTAGTACATGCCGTGGCTTTCGATGTTGGCTTCATCGTACACGTAGATGCCGTATTCGTCACACAGTTCGTAGAATCTGCGGCTCTGCGGATAGTGGCAGAGGCGTACGCTGTTGATGTTGTTTTGCTTCATCAGGGTGAAGTCTTTGCGCATCAGTTCTTCGGTGACATAGTGACCTGTTTCGGGGTTGTGCTCGTGTATGTTCACACCTTTCAGCTTGATGGGCTGTCCGTTGACAAACAGGCAGACGTAGGGTTTGCCGTTTTCAGCCAATTGGTCGGTCGGCTTGATTTCGAAGCGGCGGAATCCCACGGTGTAGGGGATGATTTCGGTCGTCTTTTCTCCTTCTTTGAACGAGATGAGCAGACGGTAGAGGTTGGGGTGTTCCGAAGTCCAAGTCTTGATGTTGTTCAAGGCTTTCTCGAACGAGAGGGTTTGTGCGCCGTCGGCTGCCACGGGGCAGGAAGCGTTGCCTTGTGCTACGGTCTGTTGGGTGTCGTCCAGCAGTTCGTAGGTCACGTTCACTTCTTTGCCGTTGGAGGCATGGTTGGCCACGTCTACGTTCAGTTTGAAGATACCGTTGCGGTAGGTGTCGTCTAATGTAGATACGACTTGGAAGTCCTTGACGTGAGTCTTGGGCTGCGAGAACAGGAACACGTCGCGTTCGATGCCGCTGATGCGCCAAAAGTCCTGACACTCCAAGTAGGAGCCTGTGCTCCATCGGAATATCTTGATGACGAGCGAGTTCTTGCCCGGTTTGAGGTATCGGTTGATGAGGAATTCGGCTTTATTCTTGGAGTCTTCGCTGTATCCCACTTCTTGTCCGTTGAGATAAACGTACACGCCCGACTTGGCTCCTTCCAAGTGGAGGTACACATCGCGTCCGTCCCAATCGGCGGGGATTTCGATGTCACGTTGATATACACCTACCGGATTGGCTTCGGGCAGTTGGGGAGGTTGCGGGTTTCTGGGTTTGAACTCATATCCGTGGTTGGTATAGATGGCCACGCCATAGCCTTGCACTTCCCAGTTGCCGGGCACTTTGATTTCTTTCCAATCGATGTTGGCGCCGGGTTGTTCGATGTTGGCGGGCAGGTCTTTGTAAGCATCAACGTAGTAGAAGTTCCATGTGCCGTTCAGAAGTTTGTAATAGGGGCTGTTTTCGTACTTTCCGGTCAGTGCCTGCGCCCGGTTGTCGTAGGTCATGAAGTCGGTACGCGGATATTCTTTGTTTACCGCGACGGTTTGGATGTCCTTCCAATAGGGTAGCTTCGTGTCTTCCGCATGAAGGGCTTGCGTGGAGAGTGCGCATACCGCGGCACCCATCAGGCATTTTAAAAGGGAATTTTTGTTAGGTTTCATAGGTTTTATTTTAAATAAAAAAGTTCTATTTGTGTGAAAGGCGATGTATGTAGAAAGTGTCTTTCTTCCTCCTTCCGTTTTTCTGTTTGCAAATTTACATAAAAATTGCGGAATTTCTGCACCGGCAGACTGAAAAGTCAAAGTTGTCACCATTTATCTGCCGTTGAAGCCGTGCTTTATGCACATTCCTATCTGAAAATGTTTGACCGGATTTGCAATATCCGCTTCCGTATTTGTCGGAATCACTCTTCGTTGAGCTTGAAATAAAACTTGTGTGCCTCGAATAAGGGGGATACCAATCCGAAACGGATAAAGTCGGCCAACAGGTTGCAGGCGACCGTACGGTTGAGCCGGCATTGCTTGCAGCATTGGTTCAGTGTGAGCGGCCCTTTGTTTTTCAAGAGGCTCAGTAGCTGTTGTTCTTTGTCGGTGAAAGTGACGAAGGATCCTTCTCGCTTCTGTGTGTGCTGCCACACTTTCAGGTGTACGGGGGTGGCAAGGATATTCTCGTCGCGGATACGGATGTATGCTTTCGGCTTGTTTTCTTCGTCCAGTGCGTATATGGGTTTGTTATCGGCTTCATCGATGCGCACTTCCAGTACGGTTCTTCCTTCAACGGCGTAGGTACGGGTTTCCGGCCTCACTTCCGGACGGCAATACATGGTGGCGGCGGCTTCTATCATGTAGATTTCTTCCTCCGAGCGTATGCCGGCTATCTTTCCGTTGTCTTTCACGCCCACCAGCAGCCGTCCTCCTCCGGTGTTGGCGAAAGCGGAGAGGCTGCGCGCGATTTTGCGGGCATCGGATATTTCAAACTTGAAGTCCTGATGGTAATGTTCTCCTTCCGCCACCAGCTGTTGTATGTATTGGGTCTCTGTCTGTGCTTTCATCATGGTGCAAATTTATATATAAATCACGAGATTTTTACACCGACAGAATAAAAAATCAAGGCAGACCCACGGTTCATTTAAAATCGGTCGAAATTTGCAATAAGAGATGTATTGAGATAAACAAGGGGAAGTATGTCTTTAAATTTACCTTAAATGAAAGAGCTGCGAATCGCATTCGATTTCTTTAGTCGCTTAATTCCTCTTCTTAAAAGTTCTTAAAATTCGTCCGCAATACTGTGGACAAATGTCCGTAATACTTTGGATGAATGTCCGAAGCATTGTGGATGTTTGTCCGAAGTATTGCGGATAATTTTTGTGATAGCCTTCGGCGAGAAATCAGAGTATTTCCAAAAGCTTTTAAATAATTGAAAAATGCACTTTTATCGCTATGAAAGGCTGCTTTTGAAAAAAATCGCTTAATTTTGCAGAATATTTAAACTTATATCGTATATGAAGAATTTGGGGGTTATTCTCTTTTTAGTAATTTGTTTGGCTTCTTGCAATAGTCACTCTGCTCACTGGGATACATTGTCTCAAGTCGAGCCGTACATAGAAGAGAAGCCGGATAGTGCATTAGTTGTATTAGAGCAAATAGACCTATCTGAGCTATCCGGCAAAGAAGAGAAGG
>CAYXZF010000060.1:0-14966 GCA_964469845.1 uncultured Phocaeicola sp. | reverse complement strand
TTAAAATTAATAATTGATTTTTATCAAAGTTATTAATATTTTATAGTTTTTATGATTTACAATTGTTAGATCAAATTCAAAAGTACCACCGCTTACATCTGTAATTTCAAATAAGACCGATTCAGTATAAAGTTTTAGTACAGATCCCGTAATCTTTAAATTGTTTCGTTGAAAAAGTATAGTATCCCCTACGTTTGCTTTCATAGTACCTCCTCATTAAAGACAGAAATATTTTTTATTATATATACTTTATACGCATATAAGTTATGAAAAAGGGTGCCATCCCCGTCACCCCCGTCACCCGTTCTTCAAAAAAAAACTTCTGCAATAAAGATTTATCAATACAAGAATAATAGATTATTTTTATCACATTAAAAGCAAAAAAAGATGGTTTTGCCCCAATTTAGGAGCAGAACCTATATTTTATCACACATTGCATTCACTCCTTTCATCACCAGCTAACTCACTGATTATCAAACTCTCCATGTGAAAGAAACTTTAAAAAACTCCCTTCACCGTTTCACACCGAGTGGTTGGAAGCGTTTATGAAAAAACAAACTGATAGCAAAACCCTTCTCATCCGTATAAAGATGCTGAAATGCACCTTGTGTCACTTCGGCGATACATTTCTGCCACCAAGGTGGCACTGTTCTGCCATCGTGTTACATCGCATTGGCAGTAAGCCCGGGTGGGTGTGAAAGGGTGAAAGGAGATTATTCGCTCTCCCTTCACACTACAGCACTGGTTGTCAATGCGTTGAGAACAGGTGACGGGAGTGAAGGCATTCTGATGAAATTTCATAATAGAGAGGCGGATGCCTTGAAGAAACCTCCCGAAGTTTCTATCGTGCGAGCTTGATTTTGAATTTCGCCGCGCCAAACATCTATCTTCGTGTTCCACATCCAACCAAAAAGGAAACATTATGATAATAATCCGGGCAAAGCTATTGCTTCATCACAAATAATACCTATATTTGCAAATCATTTTAATCTTAAATATACAAAAGATATGAGCTATCTTATCAAACCTGAAAACTACAAGCCTCTGCTCGACCTGAAACAAACCGAGTTGGGCATCAAACAAATAAAGGACTTTTTCCAACAGAATCTATCCTCCGAACTCCGCCTGCGACGTGTCACCGCACCGCTTTTCGTTCTGAAAGGAATGGGCATCAACGACGACCTGAACGGAGTGGAACGAGCCGTCACTTTCCCCATTAAAGATTTAGGCGACGCGCAGGCCGAAGTGGTACACTCGTTGGCCAAATGGAAACGGCTGACTTTGGCGGAGTATCAAATAGAACCGGGTTACGGCATCTATACCGATATGAACGCCATCCGCGCCGATGAAGAGCTGGGCAATCTTCACTCCCTGTACGTGGACCAATGGGATTGGGAACGGAGCATCACCGCCGAACAGCGCACCGTAAGTTTTCTGAAACAAATCGTCTCCCGCATCTATTCCGCCATGAGGCGCACCGAATACATGATATGTGAGGTTTATCCGCAAATCAAATCTTTCCTTCCGCACGACATCCACTTCATTCACTCCGAAGAGTTGCTGCGGCTTTACCCCGACCTGTCGCCCAAAGAGCGCGAACATGCCATCACCCGGAAGTATGGAGCGGTCTTCATCATCGGCATCGGATGCGAACTGAGCAACGGAGAAAAACACGACTCGCGCGCTCCGGACTATGACGACTACAGCACCAGAGACCCCGAAACCGGCCTGCAAGGGCTTAACGGCGACCTGCTCGTATGGGACAAAGTGCTCGACCGCTCCGTCGAACTGTCCTCGATGGGTATCCGCGTAGACAAGGAAGCCTTGCTCCGACAGCTCGCCCTCAGCGGAGAGGAACACCGCAAGGAGCTGTATTTTCACAAACGACTGCTCGACGGCACTCTGCCGCTCAGCATTGGCGGCGGCATCGGTCAGTCACGCCTCTGCATGCTCTATCTGCAAAAGGCGCACATCGGCGAAATCCAAGCCAGCATTTGGCCTGCCGACATGCGACGCGAATGCGCGGAATGGGGAATGACATTGATTTAAATTTTCATGGAATGGGCGAATAATTTGCCCATTCCATGAAATACCCCTATCTTTACTCCCAAAAATCACGAAGAATCATGAATGTACAGATAGAAGACAGTTGGAAACAGCACCTTGCACCCGAATTTGATAAGGATTATTTCGCACGGCTCACCGAATTTGTGCGCACGGAATATCATACGACGACCGTCTATCCTCCCGGAAGACTGATTTTCAATGCTTTTAATCTTTGTCCGTTCGACCGGACCAAAGTGGTCATCATCGGGCAAGACCCTTACCACGGACCGGGACAGGCACACGGCCTTTGCTTTTCGGTGAACGACGGAGTACCTTTCCCTCCTTCGCTCCAGAACATTTTCAAGGAGATTCAAAGCGATCTCGGCATCGCCGCTCCCGCCACCGGAAACCTGACCCGATGGGCCAAACAAGGCGTATTGCTGCTCAACGCCACCCTCACTGTCCGTGCTCATCAGGCCGGTTCGCACCAGCGGCGGGGATGGGAAGAGTTTACGGACGCCGCCATCCGCGCCTTGGCCGAACAACGCGAGCATCTGGTCTTCATCCTGTGGGGAGCCTACGCACAGAAGAAAGGGGCTTTTATCGACCGCGACAAACACTTGGTACTTACCTCCGCACACCCCTCTCCCCTCTCGGCTTACAATGGATTCTTCGGCAACAAGCACTTCAGCCGCGCCAACGCGTACCTGACGGAACATGGAGCCGCCCCCATACAATGGTAAGCGACAGCCGCGAATCGCATACATCGTCCATTTGTCTGCATTTGTAGCAACTTTCCCCCGATAAAGAAGAAAAGCCGACGGGATTTGCGGAGTTTTCATAAAATTTAGCTACTTTTGCAGCCATGCGTACGACATTCAACAGACTTTACATAGCGTTTTCGGTTTGCATCCTTTGGCTGACCTTTCCGTGTTTCTGCTTTCGGGCAGAGGCAGGGGACTTTACGGTCGTCATCGACCCGGGACACGGCGGACGCGACCCCGGAGCCCTCGGACGACGGGGAAAAGAAAAGAACATCAACCTCAACGTGGCACTGAAACTGGGGAAGCTCATCGAAAAGAACTGCAAGGATGTACGCATCGTATATACCCGGAAATCGGATGTATTCGTAGCGTTAGACCGTCGGGCACAGATAGCCAACAAGGCAAATGCCGACCTCTTCATTTCCATTCACACCAACTCGTTGCCCAAAGGACGAATCGCAAGGGGAACCGAAACCTACACCTTGGGACTTCACCGCACGAACGAGAATCTGGATGTGGCCAAGAAAGAAAACTCCGTCATCCTGATAGAGAACAACTACGAGCAACGGTATGCGGGCTTCAACCCCAACTCGGCGGAAAGCTACATCATCTTCGAGTTCTTGCAGGACAAGAACATGGAAAAGAGCGTACAACTGGCTCAACTCATCCAGCAACGGTTTAAAAACACCGCCAAGCGTATCAACAAAGGAGTACACCAAGCGGGATTCCTCGTCCTGCGGGAAACCACCATGCCGGGCGTGCTGGTGGAACTGGGCTACATCTCCACCCCCGATGAAGAACGTTACCTGATGAGCGAAGCCGGTACGGACGCCTTAGCCAAAAGCATCTATCAGGCTTTTGTAAACTACAAGCGGCAACATGCCGGAGAAAAAAACACGCGTTCCGAAACGATGAGAATGCCCGATCGCCCTTCGCCCGAACCCATCGAGACCGTTCCCGAAACGAAAACGAACGAGGCAGCCCCCGCCCGAAAACCCGCACCGACAAGCAGCGACCGACCGGTGTTTAAAATTCAGATTCTGACCTCCGACCGGAAATTGCCCGCAGGAAGCAAGCAGTTCAAGGGACTATCGCCCGTAAGCTACTACCGCGAAAAAGGAATATACAAATATACCTACGGTGAAAGCACCGATTATAATAAGGTATTGAGAAAACGACGTGAAATCGCCTCCAAATTCAAGGACGCTTTCATCATCGCTTTCAAGGGAGAGCGGAAAGTGAACGTAAACGAAGCCATCAAGGAATTTAAGAAAAACAGATAAACAAACTCTAAGAACCGAAGAAAAATGAAAAAAGAAGTAAAAATAGGATTCATCGGAATAGTAGCGATAGCGTTACTGATTTTTGGCATCAATTACCTGAAAGGAGTTCGAATGTTGAAATCATCGAGCTATTACTATGTGGAATACACCAACATCAACGGACTGTCCGTATCCAGCCCGGTATTTACCAGCGGATATAAGGTAGGACAGGTCAGAAACATTCAGTACAATCATGCCAATCCGGGACACGTGGTCGTGGAAGTGGAACTGGACAAGGGAATGCGCATCCCCAAAGGCAGCCGCGGCGAACTGGTAACCGAAATGCTGGGTACAGTCAAGATGAACCTGTTACTGAATTTGGAAAACCTCGAACATTGCCTACCCGGCGACACGTTACCCGGAATCGTAAACAACGGCTTGATGGGAGTGGCCGAAAACGTGATGCCGAAAATGGAACAGTTGTTGCCCAAGATGGACTCCATCCTGCATTCACTGAACCAACTGTTGGCCGACCCAGCCCTGAGCGAAACCCTGCACAACGCCGAAAAGATGACAGCCAACCTGAATGTCACCACCCGCCAACTGAACCGAATGATGCAGAACGAGCTGCCGATTCTCACCGGAAACCTGCTCACCCTGACCGGCAACATGGCGGCCATCAGCGAAAACCTGAAAGGCATAGACTATGCGGAAACGTTCCGGAAGATTGACTCCACCCTATACAACGTGCAACTGCTCACCAATAAGCTGAACAGCAAAGACAACACCGTAGGATTGCTCTTCAACGACCCAAGCCTATACAACAACCTGAGCGCGACAACCGCCAACGCCGCCTCGTTGCTGGAAGACTTGCAAGCACACCCCAAACGATATGTACACTTCTCGCTCTTCGGAAGGAAAGAAAAGAACGATAAAAAGTAAAATAGAAACTTTCTAAATAACAGCCGAAAAGGCTTTTCCCTTAAACCCGTAAAAAACGGACAGAAACAAGCGGAAAAGCCTTTTCGGGCTGAATACGGGAGGGAAGCAGGAAAGCCCTGAATCGGCTATTCCCTTAATTTACAAGCACTTGAAAATATCCAAATCTCTTTTTCCACCCCCTCAGAACAAGGTTTTCGTAAGTAACTGAAAGTAAGAAACTTAGTTTTTAATTCAAAAAAGCAAGAAAAAAGCAATTTGTTTTTTTGAAATTAGATTCGGAAATTTGCATACGTAGAAGTTTCGCTTATTAATAAATGTCTGTATGATTGAAAACGAACACGTCGGTTTGTGGAATCGTTGTCTGCGAGTAATTCACGACAATGTTCCGGAAACGACCTTTAAAACTTGGTTTGAGCCTATCGTGCCGTTGATGTACGAAAACAAGGCCTTAACCATCGGTGTCCCGAGCCAGTTCTTCTATGAATTTTTGGAAGAAAAGTTCGCGGATTTGTTGCGTGTAGCCCTAAACAAGGAAATCGGGGAAGGTACGCAACTGATGTATCGTGTTCTGATAGACAAGACCAACGGAAAGACCATTGACCTGGAAGGAAAAAAACATTCGGATCCCCTGCCTCCACAGACTCCCATCCGTAACGGCAACAAGGCTCCCAACCCCATGCAGGCACTGGCTCCGCAGGACTTGGATCCACACTTGAATCCGAACTACAACTTTGAAAATTTTATCCTTGGCAGCAGCAATGAGTTTTCAAGAGCGGTGGGAGAAACCGTAGCAAAGAATCCCGCGCGCACTTTCAACCCCTTGTTCCTCTACGGCCCATCGGGTGTGGGCAAAACTCACTTGACCAACGCCATCGGTACACGCATCAAGGAATTGTATCCCGAGAAACGCGTATTATACGTTTCGGCTCATCTGTTCCAAGTGCAATACACGGATTCGGTAAGAACCAACCACTTCAATGATTTCATCAGTTTCTATCAAAGCATCGATGTATTGATTATCGACGATATTCAGGAGTTTGCCGGTGTGACCAAAACCCAGAATACGTTCTTCCACATCTTTAATCACCTGCACCAGAACGGAAAGCAACTGATTCTGACATCAGACCGCGCCCCCGTCATGCTCCAAGGTATGGAAGACCGTCTGCTCACCCGCTTCAAGTGGGGACTGGTGGCCGAACTGGAAAAGCCCGATGTAGAGTTGAGAAAGAACATCCTCCGAAACAAAATCCATCGGGACGGTTTGAACATCCCCGAAAACGTCATCAATTTCATCGCTGAAAACGTGAACGAAAGCGTGCGCGAGCTGGAAGGTATCATCAACTCACTGTTGGCGCAATCCATCCTGCTCAAACGGGAAATCGATTTGGAACTGACCGGACGCATCATCCGCAAAGCCGTGAAGTGCAGCGAAAGCAAGCCTGTCACCATCGAAACGATTATCAGCAAAGTCTGCGAACACTATAAGTTTGACGAAGCGGTTATCCATACCAAGACCCGCAAACGAGAAGTGGTTCAAGTACGTCAGGTGGCCATGTTCCTCTCCAAGAAGCACACGGAGAATTCGGCGTCGAAGATTGGAAAGCTGATAGGCAACCGCGACCACGCCACCGTGCTCCACGCCTGCAAAATAATAAAGGACTTGCTGGAAGTGGACAAGAACTTCAAAGCCGAAATCGAAGAAATAGAGTCTTCACTCAAACAAAGAATATAAAAGAATACAAAAAAACAAGGTGGGTATAAGAAACATATATCCACCTTATTTTTTGTACCAATCCTACCCTACTTCCGTCCGAAGCCCTGCCGTTCAAGCGTTTTCTTCAAAACATCGGACATGTATTCGTTGTCCGCCTTCTTATAGCGGATATCGGTGAATATCTGCGCCAGCGTTTCCGTTCCGTTGATTTCCACAAAACGCTTGTTTTCGGACAACGCTTCCTTCGGTCCGTAAATCCGGTCGATATCCTCTGGCGTATAGTCGCGATACGACTCTTCGTGCAAAATTCCTTCCATCGGCAGACGGTCAGGTTGATCCGGCGTTTCATCGGGATAGCCCACGGTAATGGTCGCTACCGGCATGACAAGTTCCGGCAGACGCAGGATTTCCACAATCCGATCGGGATTGTAGATAGTTGTTCCCAAAAAACAAATCCCCAGTCCGTGCGCTTCAGCCAGCGTACAGAAGTTTTGGGTGACAAGCAACGCATCGGTAGCCGCATTGAGGAAAGAAATGGGATTGTCGTAACCCGGTTCGGCCTTTCGGCAGCGACACCACTTACTGAAACGATTGAAGTCGGCACAAAAAGTAAGCACGACCGGAGCTTCGGTCACCATCGGTTGATTGAAATGCGCCGGAGCGAGCTTTTGCTTCATCTGCGGGTCGCGAGTAACAACCACACTATACAACTGCATATTGCCCATCGTGGAGGCACGAAAAGCTTCCTCCAACAATCGGTTCAAACATTCGGCAGGAATGTCTTCCTGCTTGTATTTACGGATAGTCCGTCGATTCTTTATACATTCCATATTCTTGCTTTTTTCTGCAAACTTACACAAAATCCTTCAGAAAGAGGCAGAGAGAAAGAGAAAAGTACGGGTTTATCCGCATCATCCGCCTTTCTTTCGGAACCGGCAACCGCGCAACGAAGCCTCAACAGACACCAAGAGAACACCCTGAGCCGGCGGCAGAAAAGAACGATGAATTTACCCGAACGAGCAACCGCACACCGACCCTAAAATTCCAAAACGGAAAACTTTTCACCACTTTATTTTTCGCATTCCGTTAATTATCAATCGCTTAAAAGTTATAAACGGAAAACTCACAAAGACTGTTGATAACTTTTTTGGTATTTATTTTGTTAATTCAGAAAACATATATAGTTTTGCAGTCACATTTATTGATGAGACTAAAACTTCTACAAACATTACAAATATTTACGATTAAACCTATATTCAATATCAACGTGGAAAAGCAAACGTACACCTACGATGAAGCCTTTGCCAAATCATTGGAATACTTCAAAGGCGATGAATTGGCTGCAAGAGTTTGGGTAAACAAATATGCAGTGAAAGACTCTTTCGGGAACATCTACGAACAGTCTCCGGAAGACATGCATTGGCGTCTGGCCAATGAAGTGGCTCGTATCGAGGCTAAATATGCCAACGGGCTGAGCGCGCGGCAACTGTTTGAGTTGTTTGACCATTTCAAGTATATCGTACCGCAGGGAAGTCCGATGACCGGTATCGGCAATGACTTTCAAGTGGCTTCCTTGTCCAACTGCTTTGTCATCGGCATGGAAGGTGCGGCAGACTCTTACGGCGCCATCATCCGTATCGATGAAGAACAGGTGCAACTGATGAAGCGTCGAGGTGGCGTAGGACACGACTTGTCGCACATCCGCCCGAAAGGTTCGCCGGTAAAGAACTCCGCGCTGACCTCCACCGGTCTGGTTCCCTTTATGGAACGCTATTCCAACTCCACCCGCGAGGTGGCACAGGACGGCCGGCGGGGCGCATTGATGCTGAGCGTATCCATCAAGCATCCGGATTCGGAATCGTTCATCGACGCCAAGATGACGGAAGGAAAGGTGACCGGTGCCAACGTATCGGTGAAACTCGATGACGCCTTCATGCAAGCGGCCGTAGACGGAACTCCCTACGTACAGCAATACCCCATCGACTCCGCGAATCCCATCGTATCCAAGGAAATAGACGCTTCGGCGTTGTGGAAGAAAATTGTACACAACGCATGGAAATCCGCCGAACCGGGTGTTTTGTTCTGGGATACCATCCTCCGCGAATCCGTGCCCGACTGTTATGCCGATTTGGGCTATCGCACCGTTTCCACCAACCCCTGCG
Organism: uncultured Phocaeicola sp.; assembly: GCA_964469845.1. Lineage (GTDB taxonomy): Bacteria > Bacteroidota > Bacteroidia > Bacteroidales > Bacteroidaceae > Phocaeicola. Next base: position 6,076 of record CAYXZF010000060.1, on the reverse strand, counting down.
GCGAAATCCCCCTTTGCCCGTATGACTCCTGCCGCCTGTTGGCCATCAATCTTTTCTCTTACGTGGTCAATCCTTTCACCAAGGAGGCTTACTTCGACTTCGACTTGTTCAAGAAGCACGTGGGACTGGCGCAGCGCATCATGGACGACATCATCGACTTAGAGCTGGAAAAGATAGAACGCATCATAGAGAAAATCGACTCCGACCCCGAAAGCGAAGAAGTGAAGAACGCCGAAAGACACTTGTGGGAAAAGATTTACAAGAAGAGCGGACAGGGCCGACGCACCGGTGTAGGCATCACCGCCGAAGGCGACATGATTGCCGCCATGGGACTGCGCTACGGCACGGAAGAAGCCACCGCTTTCTCCGAAAAAGTGCATCAGACGATAGCCATCGAAGCTTATCGTTCGTCTGTAAACATGGCCAAGGAACGCGGCGCATTCGCCATCTATAACCGGGAACGCGAAAAGAACAATCCGTTCATAAACCGCATCAAGGAAGCCGACCCTGCCCTGTACGAAGAAATGCAACGGTACGGCCGACGCAACATCGCTTGCCTTACCATCGCTCCTACCGGAACCACCAGCTTGATGACACAAACCACTTCGGGCATCGAACCGGTATTCATGCCCGTCTACAAGCGCAGAAGAAAAGTGAACCCGAACGACCCGCAGGTGCATGTAGACTTTGTGGACGAAACCGGAGACGCTTTTGAAGAATACATTGTTTACCACCACAAGTTCCTCATGTGGATGGAAGCCAACGGCATCGACACCGCCAAGCGTTATACCCAAGAGGAAATCGACGAACTGGTGGCTCAATCACCTTATTATAAAGCGACATCGAACGACGTAGACTGGCTGATGAAAGTAAAGATGCAGGGCAGAATCCAGAAGTGGGTAGACCATTCCATCAGCGTGACCATCAACCTGCCGAACGATGTAGACGAAGATTTAGTGAACCGCCTGTACGTGGAAGCCTGGAAGTCGGGCTGCAAAGGCTGTACGGTTTATCGCGACGGGTCACGTGCCGGCGTGCTGATTTCCACCAAGGAGAAAAAGAAACAAGATACGCACATCTGCAAGCAACCGGATGTGGTGGAAGTACGTCCGAAAGTATTGGAAGCAGATGTCATCCGCTTCCAAAACAACAAGGAGAAGTGGGTAGCCTTTGTCGGTCTGCTTGACGGACATCCCTATGAGATATTCACCGGTTTGCAAGACGATGAAGAAGGCATCCTTTTGCCCAAGTCCGTAACCAGCGGACGCATCATCAAGAATGTGGACGAGGACGGCTACAAGCATTACGACTTCCAGTTCGAGAACAAACGCGGCTACAAGACCACCATCGAGGGGCTGTCCGAGAAGTTCAACAAGGAGTACTGGAACTACGCCAAGCTCATCTCAGGCGTGCTCCGTTGGCGTATGCCCATCGACCGCGTCATCAAATTGGTGGATTCGCTCCAACTCGACAGCGAGAACATCAACACTTGGAAAAACGGCGTGGAACGTGCCTTGAAGAAATACGTTACCGACGGCACCAAGGCCGAAGGTCAGAAGTGTCCGAACTGCGGACAGGAGAGCCTGATTTATCAGGAAGGCTGCCTGATTTGTAAGAACTGTGGAACCTCGCGTTGCGGATAACAAGATGAAAACAACCGCTATGTATATACAGATGAAAGGCATACAATTGTATGCCTTTCATGGTGTAGACCCGCAAGAAAACGCCGTGGGTGCTTACTTCTATCTGGACTTGAAACTAAAGACCGACTTCACCCTCGCCGCCGAGACCGACCGACTGGAAGGCACCGTGAGCTACGCCGACATTTACGCCTCGGTGAAAGACGAAATGTCCACTCCCTCCCAACTGCTGGAACATGTCTGTCGGCGCATCGCCCACCGCCTGTTCCACGACTTCCCCACCATTGAAGAGGTGGAGATACGACTAAATAAAGAAAACCCTCCCATGGGAGCTTGCGCCCGAAGCGTCGGTGTGGAAGCATGCTTCGTGCGGTAAAAGGAACAACCCTAAAGGGTTTCACTTGTAAAAAATATCCATTATTCATAAAACAGTTTCTTCCAAACCCGAATTTCCTCGCTTGATTTGCAGATTAAATTCAAAAATCACGCTATGACAGACGGAATAAACAAAGGGCAGAAACTGTGCGTGACCATAAGCCTGCCGAAGAGTCTGGCCGGGTTTCCTGTACGCATAGAAGTCGCTCCCGGCTGTCGAGACATCGCAATCAGAATCGCTCCGGAAACGGAAACAAACGCAAAGTACGCATTCGTATGGAACGGGCAGTACAACTTGAAAGTAGCGTTCGATGACATCCTTTGGGTGGAAGCATCGGGCAGTTACAGCACACTTCACCTTAGTGACGGACGTCACATGACCGTATCGTTCAACCTCTCCTACGTGGAAGGCAGACTTCCGTCTGCCGATAAGAACAAAAACGGTGTGTTCGACCCGAAAGCCATAACAGTGGACGGAGTTCCGAGCAAGATAAGCGATGGCAGTGCAGTATTTGAATTTAAATCGTTTGGAGAACATACCGTAAGAGCCGGTAACAAAAAAGTGACAGTAACCGTGGAAGATTCCTCGAAATCGCAAACGGAAACACCTGTAATCTAATCGTTAAAGACAGAATCCTATGGCACAGTTAAGCAAAATTATCGGCGCAGTCCTCCGGGATATGGTATTAGCGCAACATGAAGCGAATATGTACGCCGTTTCATTGGAAGATGCCTATAAAAAGAACGGACGTTTGGAACGTTTCTCGTTGCCTTCCGTGGCGATGGGTGAAATCGATTTGAGCATCCGCTATGGAATCGACGATGATTCCGCGCAAGTGGAACAGTACGAAATCGATTATCCCAAATTACGGGAAGTTTCTCAAGACCTGAGCCAGCAACTCGCCCGCACAGCCTTTGGCAGCGTCTTGAACGTGATACAGGAATCGTTATCCGACGGTGAATCGGGAAGCGGAAACGACGCGATAGACGAACTGTTACGAAAACCGGACTTGCAGCGCAAGTATGGAGCTTTTCTGGGTCGTAGGATTCTTAAAGCCACGCAGGAAAACTCCACCGCGATATTGGAAACAGACGGTACGGTAAACGAAAACGCACTGCTGTCGTGTACGTTGAAAGCCTGCGAGGAGCATATGCTCAATCACAAAGAACTTTGCGAATTGTTCGCCTGTCAGGGAGGAAACATCGTGCGGGAACGTGCCGCCGAAGTGATGCGGACCGCCGTGCAAGAAGCCATACCCAAATTGCTGAAAGATGTGAACCTGCAACGCAGACGCCTGCTTCCTTTAATGGACGTGACCGTCAACTCGGAGGAACTCGCCAAACTGCCCGATGAGTGCATTCATACAATCCGTTTTCATGTCTCCCCGAACGGAATCCGATACATGGAAGAGGAATTGCAGTAAAATAACCGAATAAAAACGAAGCGCATGAAAAAGGAAAACAAGACTCCAAAGACAAGCAGTCAGGTGATGGACTTGAAAGACCTGATTTCCGGTCCGTTGGTGGCGACGGTCGATGCGGACTCCATTTCCGCCCGCCGCTATTTGAACTACCTGTTGGAACTCGCTTTTGAATCCTACGATAAAGAGACCGGTGAGGCCGGCAAACTGAGAACACTCGATTTCACCTACCACAGTCGGGATGTAAACGGTGTACGTATACAGCGTGTAAGCATTCCTTTGCTAACCCTCGTTCCGCTCCCCTTGCTGCAAGTGAAAGAAGCGGACTTCGGGTTCGACATCAAGATTGTGGACGCGATCAGCTCCGACAGGGACGCCACTTTTTCCTTGAAAAACGGCGGACCGGAGGAGGAAGAGCATCCCGAAGGGGTAAAACTGCGCGTGGCTATGGCGACAAATGCGGAAGGACAATCCAAAAGTACCGCCCGACAGTCCGTTTCCGCCAACATGAAAGTGAAAGTAAAGATGGAGCAGGCGGACATGCCCGGCGGCTTGCTGAACCTGCTGCATCTGACCACGCACAATTTGCAAACGGATGAAATACCGCAGTCGATTGGTGAAACGGAAGAGAAAGGAGGCACGCATGAGCAATAATCCCAAGGAAACGCGTACACCCGGCATGGAGTGTCCGCGCTGTCACCGGTTCATCCCGACCACCATCGCCGAACTGCTGACTTCCCCATATTTGCGTTGCCCGCACTGCCTGTTGCAACTCAACATCGACCGCCAACAATCCGCCCGCGCGTTGAACGCGCTCGCCAAAGTGGAGGATGCAAGGCTTCGGGTGGAAAAGAACAGCCGTTTCAACGGATAGCATCTTCGGTGTCATGAAAACGGGAAAACTCCGGACGATGTGGAAGAAATACCTGTCCGACCTATGGAACTTCTTCTTCGGCAGCAGGAAGACGCAGCCTTCCGAGCTGCCGACGGAGGAAAAGGATGCCGGCGAAATCCTTGCCGAAACCGTAACCGAAAGATTGGTACACCTTCGCGAGAAGCGGCTGTTCACCGTGCGCAAGAAAAGGGGACTTGACGAATGGCAGATTGCTTCCGCCGATTTTACGGACGCCTATCTGTTCCTGCTCGCCATCCCCGGCGCGGATGTTCACGCCCTTCGACACCGCCTGTCGGCCGATTACGTGACTTACCGGATGGATTTTCCCGGAGAAACCACCGTCGAACTGACGGACCATACCAAGCAAAACGGCGTGGCGGCCATTCTTCGGCTTCAAAGAAAAGGAAGAGAAATGCTGAAAATCAAATTCATGAATAATGTATAACCTTTAAAAAGAACAGATATGAATCCGATTACAAACATGACAGAAAAAATGATAGGAAGCCGGATGAATCGTCTGGCAGCTTGCGCAGCCATGCTGGAAAAGTATGTAGGAAAATTTCCCGCCGCAACAGGAACCGTCAAATTGGAAGGAAAAGACATGCAGGCATGGACCGGTGAGTTTTATCCCTCGTTGGTGGAAAGCGGTCCTCAACTGCCCGACAATCTATTCTTCGACCCTTCGGGTAAAAAGAAGAATTACGGTATCGGTACGGATGGCGAATTCAGTTCCGCTGAACTTTTCCAGTTCCTTTACCGCCTGTACAAATGTATGTATGAACTGAAAGAGTTTAAAGTATAAAAACATAAAATGATGCAGACGCTTAAATTAAACGCATCCGGAACGGATGTGGAACAACTCCAACGACTGCTTTGCGACCGGGGCTACCCGGTGAATGTCAGCGGTGTATTCGATATGGAAACCGATGCCGCCGTCAGAAAGTTTCAACAAGCGGAACGGCTTGACGCCGACGGTATTGTAGGCAAGCGTACATGGGAACTGCTTCTTGATGAGGACGCCCGTGTATTGGCTGAGCTCAAACTCACGGATGCGGACTTCACCAATGCCGCCGGACTTCTCGGTGCGGAAACGGCGGCTGTCCGTGCGGTGCTGGAAGTGGAAACAGGTAACAAGGGCGGATTCCTCGCCCCCGGCAAGCCGACCATCCTCTTTGAGGGGCATGTATTCTGGAGCCGGTTGTCAAAGTGCGGTCTTGCCCCCGCTGACTATCAAAAAGGCAACGAGGACATTCTCTATCCCCAATGGACGAAGGCGTACTACAAGGGCGGTATGGACGAGTACGAGCGTTTGGAACGTGCCCGCGTCATCCACCGCGAGGCGGCGGACTCTTCCGCAAGCTGGGGACTGGCACAAATTATGGGCTTCAACTACGGGGCATGCGGGTGCAAGAGTGTGGACGAGTTCGTGCGCTTGATGTCGGAAAACGAGGGGCGACAACTGGAACTGTTTGTCCGTTTTCTCCAAGGCAACAAGTGGGACCGATATTTGAAAGAGCTTGACTGGAAAGAGTTCGCACGCCATTACAACGGTCTGGCATACGAACAGAATCACTATGATGAGAAACTTGCGACCGCTTACGCGAAGTACAAGAAGTAAATAAACGCTTTTGTTTATGGCTATCCTGATGTTGCCGGCATTTAAATACGGCAACATCAGGTTTACCGAATCGGTAACTATTCAGCGATAGTATAGTGCCCTTAATCCACGACTGAAATATACTGCA
>CAYXZF010000059.1:0-15255 GCA_964469845.1 uncultured Phocaeicola sp. | reverse complement strand
TATTTTCTGCTATTTTCCTTAATAAATGTCTCGTAGAATTTTTTTTCTATCATTGAATTTTGTAGCTTTGAGCATTCTTTATGAAGAGTAAGAATATTCAATGTATAAATCTTAAACGATTATGGAAAATAAGATACAGGAACTCACAGACAAGATTTACCGCGAAGGGGTAGAGAAAGGAAATGAAGAAGCTCAACGCTTGGTGAATAATGCTCGTGAAGAAGCTGCGAAGATTGTGGAGGAAGCACGCAAGGAAGCGGATGCCATGATTCATGCGGCTCGCAAATCTGCTACAGAAATTACCGAGAATACCCAAGCGGAAATCAAAATGTTTGCTGGTCAGGCCGTGAATGCGTTGAAGTCTGAAATCGCATCGCTGCTGACCAATCAAGTGGTGACAGAAGCTGTGAAAGGCTTTGTGGCAGAAAAGGATTATCTGTATAAATTTATTGTGTCGCTGGCTGAACGCTGGACAACCGATGAAGCGATTGTTATTTCGACAGCAGATGCTGAAGAGCTGAAGAAGTATTTTGCAGCCAATGCCAAGGCTTTGTTGGACAAGGGTGTGAAGATAGAGAAAGTGAACGGAAACAAGACTTTGTTCAGCATTTCACCGGCCGATGGTTCGTATAAAGTAAACTTCGGTGCGGAAGAATTTGAAAATTATTTTGAAGATTTTCTTCGTCCCCAATTAGTGGATATGTTGTTTTAATTGCTTATGACAAATTATTATTGTCTGGTAACCGGATTGCCCGACCTTACGTTGGAAGATGGCAAACTGAGTTATTCAGTAGCTGATTTTAGAACGGAATTCTACCCGGAGTTGTCGAAAAAAGATCGGAAATTGATAGACCTTTTCTATTTGCAGTTCGACAATCGGAATCTCTTGCGGCTTTTGAAAGACAAGGAAGCTGTCATAGAAGAAAACGGTGTTTATTCCGCCGAGGATTTGTCCGGGGTTATCGCTTCTTTTGCCGAAGAAAAAACTCCGGACAAGAGAATTCCGGCTTATTTTTATAAGTATGCGGAAGAATACATGAAGGCTTCTGCCGAAGAACGTACCGGTATGGAAGATATACTGTATGGCTACTATTATGATTACGCCATGAAGTGTAATAATGCTTTCGTGGCAAAATGGTTTGAGTTGAACCTGAATATCAATAATGTGTTGGCTGCTTTGGCGGCCCGTAAATATAAGCTGGATGTATCCAAAGCGGTAGTCGGTTCTAATAAGGTGGCTGCCCTATTGCGGACATCCAATGCGAGGGATTTCGGTTTATCGGATGAAGTGGAATGCTTGGAACAGTTGCTTCGTATCAGCGAAATGAGTGAACTGGTAGAAAGGGAAAAGAAAATCGATGCTTTGCGCTGGCGCTGGTTGGAAGACCGGACTTTTTTTCATTACTTCTCTATCGAAAAAATATTCGTATTTTTAATGAAGCTGGAGATGATTGGTCGATGGATTGCTTTGGATGAGGAGAAGGGCAACGAAATGTTCCGTAGCTTGATTGGTCGGCTGAAAGATGAAGTACAAATCCCCGAAGAATTCAGAAAATAAACAATAAAAGATATATGGCAACAAAAGGAACTGTTAGTGGCGTAATTGCCAACATGGTTACACTTGCCGTGGATGGTCCGGTGGCGCAGAATGAAATCTGTTACATCACGACCGGCGGCGACCGCTTGATGGCGGAAGTAATCAAGGTAGTAGGCAGCAACGTGTATGTTCAGGTGTTTGAGAGTACGCGTGGACTGAAGGTAGGTGCCGAAGCCGAATTTACAGGACACATGCTTGAAGTGACGTTAGGTCCGGGTATGTTGTCAAAGAACTATGATGGTTTGCAGAACGACCTTGACAAGATGGACGGGGTGTTCTTGAAACGTGGTCAGTATACTTATCCGTTGGAAAAGGATAAGAAATGGCACTTTGTGCCTTTGGTGGAAGTGGGTGATGAAGTCGGTCCTTCAGCATGGCTTGGCGGTGTGGAAGAAAACCATCAGCCGTTGAAGATTATGGTGCCTTTTCATCTGACCGATACTTACAAAGTGAAAAGCATTGCTGCCGAAGGTGATTATACCGTGGAAGAGAGCATCGCGGTATTGACCGACAAGGCCGGCAATGACATTTCTGTAAATATGATTCAGAAGTGGCCGGTGAAGAAAGCGATGACTAACTATAAGGAAAAGCCGCGCCCGTTTAAGTTGTTGGAAACAGGTGTCCGCGTGATTGATACCGTGAATCCGATAGTAGAAGGTGGTACGGGATTTATTCCCGGACCGTTCGGTACAGGTAAGACCGTGTTACAGCATGCCATTTCCAAACAGGCGGAAGCGGACATTGTGATTATGGCGGCTTGTGGCGAACGTGCGAATGAGGTAGTGGAAATATTTACGGAATTTCCCGAATTGGTAGACCCGCATACCGGCAGAAAGTTGATGGAACGTACCATCATTATCGCTAATACCTCCAACATGCCGGTGGCTGCCCGTGAAGCATCCGTGTACACCGCCATGACCATTGCCGAATACTATCGTGCGATGGGATTGAGAGTCTTGTTGATGGCCGACTCCACTTCGCGTTGGGCGCAGGCGTTGCGTGAAATGTCCAATCGTATGGAAGAACTTCCGGGACCTGATGCGTTCCCGATGGATATTTCGGCAATTATCTCCAACTTTTACGGTCGTGCCGGTTATGTTTATCTGAATAACGGAAAAACGGGGTCTATTACTTTCATCGGTACGGTATCTCCGGCAGGTGGTAACTTGAAGGAACCGGTAACTGAAAACACCAAAAAGGTAGCCCGTTGTTTCTATGCGTTGGAACAGGAACGTGCCGACAAGAAACGTTATCCGGCTGTAAATCCGATTGATTCGTATTCCAAATACTTGGAATATCCAGAATTTGAAGATTATATTACCCAACGTATCAATGGCGAATGGATTGACAAAGTTAATGAAATCAAGACCCGTTTGTTGAGAGGCCGTGAAATTGCCGAACAGATTAATATCTTGGGTGACGACGGTGTGCCTGTGGAATATCACGTTACTTTCTGGAAGTCGGAACTGATTGATTTTGTGGTGTTGCAGCAGGATGCTTTCGATGATGTCGATGCCGTTACCCCATTAGAGCGTCAGGAAGACATCTTGAATACGGTTATTGATATTTGTCATACCGAGTTCAAGTTTGATTCTTTCTTGGATGTGATGGATTATTTCAAGAAGATGATCAATATCTGCAAACAGATGAACTATTCGGAATACAAGTCTGAAAAGTATGAAGGCTTCGTGAAACAGTTGCAGGAACTGGTTGCCGAAAGAAAAGTGAAATGAAAATGGTAAACAGCTAAAAGTGAAAATAGAATGGCAACAAAAGCATTTCAAAAAATATATACCAAAATAAGCCAGATTACGAAAGCCACCTGTTCGCTGAAAGCGACCGGAGTAGGTTATGACGAATTGGCTTTGGTGAATGGTAAGTTGGCTCAAGTCGTAAAGATTATGGGTGACGAGGTAACGCTTCAGGTGTTTCAAGGTACGGAAGGCATCCCGACCAATGCCGAAGTCGTATTCTTAGGCAAGGCTCCTTCCTTGAAAGTCAGCGACCAGTTGGCCGGTCGTTTTTTCAATGCTTACGGCAGTCCGATTGACGGAGGCCCGGAGATTGAAGGAAAGGAAGTGGAAATCGGTGGCCCGTCAGTGAATCCGGTCCGCCGCAAGCAACCCTCCGAATTGATAGCAACCGGTATTGCCGGCATTGACTTGAACAATACGTTGGTATCCGGACAAAAGATTCCGTTCTTTGCCGACCCTGACCAACCGTTTAATCAAGTGATGGCAAACGTGGCGCTGCGTGCGGAAACAGATAAAATTATCTTGGGCGGAATGGGTATGACCAACGATGATTACCTTTACTTCAAGAATGTCTTTTCCAATGCAGGTGCGCTCGATCGTATCATCAGTTTTGTGAATACGACCGAAAATCCGGCTGTGGAACGTTTGTTGGTGCCTGACATGGCCTTGACCGCCGCGGAATACTTCGCTGTGGAAAAGAACGAAAAGGTATTGGTATTGCTGACGGATATGACCAGTTACGCCGATGCGTTGGCTATCGTGTCTAACCGCATGGATCAGATTCCATCGAAAGACTCTATGCCCGGTTCGCTTTACTCAGACTTGGCGAAGATTTACGAAAAGGCGGTTCAGTTCCCTTCCGGTGGTTCCATTACCATTATTGCAGTGACCACATTGAGCGGTGGTGACATTACACATGCCGTTCCCGACAATACCGGTTACATTACCGAAGGTCAGTTATTCCTTCGTCGTGACAGTGATATCGGTAAGGTTATCGTAGACCCGTTCCGTTCGTTGTCTCGTTTGAAACAGTTGGTCAGCGGCAAGAAAACCCGTAAAGACCATCCACAGGTGATGAATGCAGCGGTACGTCTGTATGCCGATGCCGCCAATGCCAAGACCAAGATGGAAAACGGTTTTGACCTGACCGACTATGATGAACGTACATTGGCATTCTCCAAGGAATACTCCAACCGGCTTTTGGCTATTGACGTAAACTTGAATACGGCAGAGATGTTGGATGTTACGTGGGGATTGTTCAGTAAATACTTTAAGCCGGAAGAAGTCAATATCAAGAAAGAATTGGTAGACGAACATTGGGTAAAATAAGTAATTGCAAAGAACAATGGCTATAAAGTTTCAATATAACAAGACCTCGTTGCAGCAGCTTGAAAAGCAACTTAAAGTTCGTGTGCGGACGCTTCCCATCATCAAGAATAAGGAGAGTGCCTTGCGCATGGAAGTGAAGCGTTGTAAGGCGGATGCAGCCGGGTTGGAAGAAAGGCTTGAACAAGAAATTCAAGCCTACGAAGCCATGTTCGCACTTTGGAATGAGTTTGACGCTTCATTGGTAAAAGTGAAAGACGTTCATTTGGGCGTGAAGAAAATTGCGGGTGTGCGGGTTCCGTTGTTGGAAAACGTAGACTTTGAAATCCGACCTTTCAGCCTGTTTGCCAGTCCCAAATGGTATTCCGATGGAATCCACTTGCTGAAACAGTTGGCTCAGACGGCAATCGAAAGGGAATTCATGTTGGCCAAGTTGAACTTATTGGAACATGCGCGTAAGAAGACCACTCAGAAAGTGAATCTTTTTGAGAAGGTACAGATACCCGGATATCAGGATGCGGTGCGTAAGATAAAACGCTTCATGGAAGATGAAGAGAACCTCTCTAAGTCTTCACAGAAAATTCTGAAGTCCATACAAGAAAAAAGAAAGGAGGAGGCTGAAGTATGATTTCGAAAATGAACAAGCTGTCGTTTCTTATTTATCATAAGGAATATGAATCGTTTCTGGATAAGCTTCGCAAACTGGGCGTAGTGCATGTTGAAATGCACCGACATGTCGAGATGGACGCAGAATTACAAGCATTCTTACAGAAGCGGATGGCCTATAAGACATTGCTGAAAGACATGACTTTGCTGGGAGCCGCTTGTGAAAGTCCGACGAGAGCTATCGACAAGGACATAGAACAAGTGGTGACCGGTTATGAAAACTTTCAAGAAGAACTTCAGTCACTCAACCAGCAGCTTCCTGTCATCGAAAAAGAAATAGGGCAAATGGAAGTGTGGGGAGAGTTTGACTGGAGTACGGTCGACAAGTTAAAGGATAACGGTTGGCTGATGCAGTTTTTCTGTTGTCCGGAAAAAACGTTCGATGAAAGTTGGACGGACGAACTCAACGCTACGGTCATTAACCGTAAAGGAGGACAGTGTTACTTTGTAACCGTCAATCCGCAGTCGGTAGAACCGGAAGTGGAAGCAGTACGTCTGCCGCACAAGCGGTTGTCTGAACTGAAAAAGGAACATGCGACTCTGCTGAATGAAGTAGAATCGGTCAAGCAACGTTTGTCCGCTTATTGTGCAGCGCATCTTCCGGTGGTAGAAGCGACCGTAGAATCTTTGGAAAGCGAAATCGACTTGATGAAGGTGAAACAATTGGGCGGCGTACGTATGGCCGAAGGGGCTATCGTCTTGATGGACGGTTGGGTGCCGGTTGAAAACGAAGCCGAAGTACGGGCTATGCTTGATGAAAGCGGCGTTTATTACGAAATGCGTCCTGCCGATTTGGAAGACAATGCGCCGATTAAGCTGAAGAATGGCAGAATCAGCCGCTTGTTCGAGATGCTGACCAAAATGTATGGCATGCCCGATTATGGTGAGTTTGACCCGACTCCGTTGCTTGCTCCTTTCTATGCCCTTTTCTTTGGCATGTGTGTGGGAGATGCCGGATACGGTCTGTTGCTCATTGCGTTAGGATGCTATCTCAAGAAGAAGTTGTCCAAGTCAATGGCCGGATTGATGAATTTATTGATCACCTTAGGCGCAGCCACTACCGTTGTAGGTGCTTTGTTCAACACCTTCTTTGGTGCGTCGCTGACAGATTTGGGATTGCCCAAGTGGATGCATTCGTTGGTGATTACCGGCAAGTGGGACGGCATGGATTACGACAAGACCATGGTGATAGCCTTACTGGTGGGTATGTTTCATATCTGTTTTGCCATGACGGTAAAGGCTGTCTGTTCTACCGTTCGTTACGGATTCAAGAATGCTCTATCCGATTGGGGATGGTGGTTGTTGGTCGGTGGCTCGGTAACTGTGGCGACTTTAAACTATCTCGGTGTCATGGATTGGGAAATCTCGAAGATGGCATTTGTCGGCATTGCCGGCGTAGCGGCTATCGGCATTTATCTGTTAAACAATCTTCGTCGGAATGTTTTTGTCAATGTGGGAGCCGGTCTTTGGGATACCTATAACATGGCTACCGGTTTGATGGGCGACCTCTTGTCCTACCTCCGTCTGTATGCCCTCGGTTTGGCCGGCGGTATGTTGGGAGGGGTGTTCAACAATCTTGGCGTGCAGTTGCGTGACACCATGGGCGACTTCCTGTTTGGCATTCCCGGTTGGATTTGCTTCGGCTTGATTTTTGTGGCCGGACATGGTCTGAACATCGCTCTCTCCTGTCTGAGCGGTTATGTACACTCCATCCGTCTGACCTTTGTGGAGTATTTTAAGAATTCCGGATACGATGGCAGGGGCGTGGAGTACAAGCCTTTTGCCGACAACAAGAAAAACAATGATTAAATAACAAGCATTTAGTAACAATTAAATTTATAACATTATGGATTTGAATCTTTTATTAGGTTATTTGGGCGTAGGTTTAATGCTCGCCCTTTCTGGTATCGGCAGCAGCTACGGCACAACAATTGCGGGCAATGCAGCCGAAGGTGCTTTAAAGAAAGACGCTACCAAGTCGGCCGGTTACATGATTTTGTCGGCTATGCCTGCTTCTCAGGGTCTTTATGGTTTCGTGGCTTTCATGACTTTCGGCGGTGATGTCACAACCGAAAACGGTTTGCTTAAGTTTGCGATGGGCATCAGTGTCGGTTTGGTACTTTTGTTGTCGGCTATTCGTCAAGGACAGCTTTGCGCAAACGGTATTGCCGGTATGGCACAGGGGCATGATGTTCAGACCAATACCATGATTTACGCAGCTCTCCCCGAGTTTTATGCTATTCTTGCGCTGGTAGCTACATTCTTGGTGTAATTGGGCGATAAAAAGATATTTTAGGCGGGTACATTCGATTATTTTCGGGTGTACCCGCTTTTATTTTTGACGATTATCGGCTTGTTTTGCTTACATAAATCTCTTTTCAGATGGTTTTTCTTGTATAAAAATGGCGGAATTTAGGAATAAATAAAAACATTTACAATATTCACGGCAATAAACCACACAAAAACTTTATTATATCACTGATTTTATGTACCTTTGCGCTCGTAAAATAAGATTAGGTATTTATAGATGGCAAAAGAATTGTTAACCCCCGATTATATATTTGAATCGAGTTGGGAAGTTTGCAACAAAGTAGGTGGAATCTACACGGTGTTGTCTACACGTGCCAAAACGTTGCACGATGTGTATGGCGACAAGTTATTTTTTATCGGTCCCGATTTTTGGATAGGAAAAGAAAATCCCCTGTTTATTGAGAGTGATAATCTGTGTGCCGCATGGCGTGAACATGCGCTGAAGGAAGGCGGATTGAAAGTTCGTGTGGGACGTTGGAACATCCCTGGCGAACCCATCGTTATTTTGGTGGACTTTACTCCTTTCTTTGCCCGGAAAAATGAAATTTACGGTGAAATGTGGAATGACTTCCGGGTAGATTCTCTCCATGCTTACGGTGATTATGACGAAGCATCCATGTTCTCGTACGCAGCCGGTAAAGTTGTGGAAAATTTTTATCGTTTCAATTTGACGGAAAATGATAAGGTTATTTATCAGGCACATGAATGGATGACAGGCATGGGTGCTCTTTATCTGCAAAAAGCCGTTCCTCAAATTGCGACAATCTTTACAACTCATGCCACTTCCATCGGGCGTTCCATCGCCGGAAACAACAAGCCGCTTTATGACTATTTGTTTGCATACAATGGTGACCAAATGGCGCGTGAACTTAACATGGAGGCCAAGCATTCCATTGAAAAGCAAACGGCTCACCATGTGGACTGCTTCACGACGGTAAGTGAAATCACCAATAATGAATGTCGTGAGCTGCTGGACAAATCGGCGGATGTGGTTTTGGTCAATGGCTTTGAAAACGATTTTGTACCTCAAGGACGTGCGTTTGCTCCCAAGCGCAGAAAGGCGCGCGCCGCTTTGCTGAATTTGGCGAACAAGTTGCTGGGTACAAATTTGGGTGATGAAACATTGATTATCGGAACCAGTGGTCGTTATGAGTTTAAGAACAAGGGTATTAATGTTTATTTGGAAGCGTTGAACCGCTTGACTCGTGACAAAAACCTGAAAAAGGAAGTGCTGGCATTCATCAAAGTACCCGGTTGGGTAGGAGAGCCTCGTCAGGATTTGATAGAGCGATTGAAGAGTAAGGAAAAATTCACGACTCCGTTGCACTGTCCGTTCATTACGCATTGGCTGCACAACATGAGTCAAGACCAAGTGCTTGATATGTTGAAGTATTTGGGCATGTCCAATTCGGCTGATTCGAAAGTAAAGGTCATTTTCATTCCTTGCTATATGGATGGTAATGACGGTATCATGGACATTACATATTATGACTTGGTGTTGGGCAATGACCTGACCGTTTATCCTTCTTATTACGAACCGTGGGGATATACTCCGTTGGAAAGCGTAGCCTTCCGCGTACCTGCCATAACGACCGACCTTGCCGGTTTCGGCTTGTGGGTAAATTCGTTGAAAGGCGGTTATAGCGAACTGAAGGATGGTGTAAAGGTTATTCATCGTACAGACTATAATTATTCGGAAGTGGCGGATGCCATAAAAGATACGGTTTCTGAATTCTCCGCTTTGTCTGAAAAGGAAATCAAGCAGATACGGAAAAAAGCCGAAGCCATTGCCGAAAAAGCGTTGTGGAAGCATTTCATCAAGTACTATTATGAAGCCTATGACGTGGCGCTTCGCAATGCGCAGAACAGACTTCTGAACAAGTAAAGATAATTATCAGATATTAATAATAAATTGAGAGACATGAAAATCAAAATTAGTAATTCAAATGTTCCTGCTTGGAAAGATGTTACTGTAAAGTCACGCATCCCCGAGGAATTGAAGAAGCTGGAAGAAATGGCTCGTAACATTTGGTGGGCCTGGAACTACGAAGCGACTGAATTGTTTAAGGATTTGGATCCGGAATTGTGGAAAGAAGCCGGTCAGAATCCTGTTGTATTGCTCGAACGCTTGAGCTATGAAAAACTCGAAGCGTTGGCGGCAGACAAAGCTATCTTAAAGCGTATGAACGATGTTTATGCCAAGTTCCGCGCGTACATGGATGTGAAGCCCGACAGCAAGCGTCCGTCAGTAGCTTACTTCTGTATGGAATATGGTTTGACACATGTTTTGAAAATCTATTCAGGTGGTTTGGGCATCTTGGCCGGTGACTACTTGAAAGAAGCGTCAGACAGTAATGTGGATATGTGTGCGGTAGGTTTCTTGTACCGTTATGGTTATTTTGCGCAAAGCTTGTCTATGGACGGTCAGCAGATTGCCAACTACGATGCGCAGAACTTCGGCAGCCTGCCTATCGACCGTGTAATGGACGAAAACGGCCAGCCGATGGTTATCGACGTTCCGTATCTGAACTACTATGTACACGCATACGTATGGAGAGTAAACGTAGGTCGCGTGCCTTTGTACCTGCTCGACACTGACAACGAAATGAACAGTGAATACGATCGTCCCATTACTCACCAGCTTTATGGTGGCGACTGGGAAAACCGTTTGAAGCAGGAAATTCTTCTCGGTATCGGTGGCGTGCTGATGTTGAAGAAACTCGGCATCACCAAGGATGTTTACCACTGCAACGAAGGTCATGCGGCACTCTGCAACGTACAGCGTTTATGCGATTACGTAGAAGGAGGTTTGACATTCAACGAAGCCATGGAAGTGGTTCGTTCTTCTTCACTTTATACCGTTCACACTCCGGTTCCCGCCGGTCACGACTACTTCGACGAAGGTCTTTTCGGCAAGTACATGGGTGGATACCCGCAGCGCATGGGCATCAGCTGGCAAGATTTGATGGACATGGGTCGTATCAATCCGGGTGATTCCGGCGAACGTTTCTGTATGTCTACATTCGCTTGCAACACTTGTCAGGAAGTAAACGGTGTGAGCTGGTTGCATGGAAAGGTTTCTCAGGAAATGTTCTCAGGCATTTGGAAGGGATACTTCCCCGAAGAAAGCCACGTAGGTTACGTAACCAACGGTGTTCACTTCCCCACTTGGAGTGCCACAGAATGGAAGAAACTCTACGGAAAGCACTTCGATGCCAACTTCATGAACGACCAGTCTAACCAGAAAATCTGGGAGGCTATTTACAACGTAGACGACCAGGAAGTATGGAACACCCGTCTGGCTTTGAAGAACAAACTCATCGACTATATTCGTAAGGAGTTCAGCAAGAGCTGGTTGAAGAATCAGGGTGATCCCTCGCGTGTGGTTTCTTTGCTCGACAAGATTAATCCGAATGCGTTGTTGATTGGTTTCGCTCGTCGTTTTGCCACTTACAAGCGTGCTCATCTGTTGTTCACCGACTTGGGACGTCTGTCTAAAATTGTGAACAATCCCGACTATCCGGTACAGTTCCTGTTTGCCGGTAAGGCTCACCCGCATGATGGTGCCGGTCAGGGCTTGATTAAGAAAATTGTAGAAATATCTCGTCGTCCGGAGTTCTTGGGTAAGATTATCTTCCTCGAAAACTACGACATGAAGCTTGCCCGTCGCCTTGTGACAGGTGTGGATATCTGGATGAACACTCCGACTCGTCCGTTGGAAGCTTCCGGTACATCCGGCGAAAAGGCTTTGATGAACGGTGTCGTCAACTTCTCTGTGCTTGATGGCTGGTGGCTTGAAGGCTATCGCGAAGGTGCCGGTTGGGCCTTGACCGACAAGCGTACTTATCAATATCAGGAACATCAAGACCAGCTCGATGCCGCCACTATTTATGGCATCCTCGAAAACGAAATCCTGCCGTTGTACTACGCTCGCAACCGCAAGGGTTACTCTGAAGGTTGGGTAAAGACCATCAAGAACTCCATCGCTCAGATTGCTCCTCATTACACCATGAAGCGTCAGTTGGATGATTATTACAGCAAGTTCTACTGCAAAGAAGCCAAGCGTCATCACGAACTCGTGGCCGATAACTTTGCCAAGGCTAAGGAAATCGCAGCTTGGAAGGAACAGGTGGCTTCCGTTTGGGATTCCATCGAAGTCGTTTCTTCTGAAAAGAGCGAAGATTTCATCAACGGTAACATCGAGAGCGGTAAGGAATATACCATCACTCACGTGGTTGACCAAAAGGGCTTGGACAATGCTATCGGTCTTGAAGTGGTGACTTTGTGCAAGGATGCTGAAGGCAAGGAACACGTTTACTCGGTTGAACCGATGGAAGTGGTGAAGCGCGAAGGCAACCTTTATACTTTCAGCGTGAAGTTCAGTCTTTCTAACGCCGGCAGCTTCAAGGTGGCATACCGTATGTTCCCCCAGAATGCAGACCTGCCTCACCGTCAGGACTTCTGCTATGTTCGTTGGTTCGACTAATTCGTTTTAGTTTATACTCAAAAAGAGAGAACGCTTTGACTATGGCGTTCTCTCTTTTTTGTTTCATTCATGGTGATACGGATTATTGTTCAGTATCGTCATGGCCCGGTAGAGCTGCTCCACGAAGATGAGGCGAATCATCTGATGCGAAAACGTCATTTTCGACAGCGAAATCTTCTCTTGCGCCGCTTCGTATATCTTCGGTGCAAAGCCGTAGGGGCCGCCGATGATAAATACCAGCCGTTTGTTTACGGTGTGCATTTTCCGTTCCACCCATTCGGCAAACTCCACGGAACGGAATTCCTTGCCGTGTTCGTCGAGCAAGACCACCACATCGCCCGGCTGCAAGGCTTTCAGTATCAGTTCGCCTTCTTTTTCTTTCTGCTGTTCCATGCTCAGACTCTTGGTGTTTTTCAGTTCGGGAATGACTTCCATGTCGAACGAAATGAAATGTTTCGTCCGCGACACATAATCGTCTATCGCGGTGATGTAATGCTTCTCTACGGTGCGTCCTACGACTAATAATGTAAATTTCATACTTTCTTTATCGGATGATTTTTTTGCAAAGATAAAGGAAAAACAATACCTTTGCCCATTATTTGATAAAAAAGTAACTTATGGATGAAGTAATAGTAAAAGATTTGATTGACCGACTGATTGATTTGTCATTTGCCGAAGATATAGGCGATGGCGACCACACGACACTTTCCAGCATCCCGGCGGACGCGATGGGCAAGTCGAAGTTGCTTATCAAGGAAGAAGGCGTATTGGCCGGTATTGAAATCGCCAAGATGGTGTTTCATCGCTTTGACCCCGCTATGCAGGTAGAAGTATTTATCGAGGACGGCACTTGGGTGAAGCCGGGTGATGTGGCGATGGTTGTCACCGGCAAGGTGCAGTCATTGCTCCAGACCGAACGCCTGATGCTGAACATCATGCAGCGCATGAGCGGTATCGCTACCATGACGGCGCGCTACGTGAAGCGTTTGGAAGGAACCAAGACCCGCGTGCTTGACACCCGAAAGACCACTCCGGGTATGCGCATCCTCGAAAAGATGGCCGTGAAGATTGGCGGCGGTTGCAACCATCGCATCGGTCTTTTCGACATGATTCTGTTGAAAGATAATCATGTGGATTTTGCCGGAGGCATCCACGACGCCGTGACCCGCGCCAAGGAATACTGTAAGGCGAAAGGAAAGAACTTGAAGATAGAATTGGAAGTCCGCAACTTCGATGAACTGAACCAAGCTTTGGCGGAGGGAGTAGACCGTATCATGTTCGACAATTTCACTCCCGAAGACACTCGCAAGGCAGTGGAAATCGTGGCCGGACGCTGCGAAACCGAATCGTCGGGCGGCATTACTTACGACACCATGTTGCCCTATGCCCAAGCCGGTGTGGATTTCATCTCTTTCGGTGCGCTCACTCATTCGGTGAAAGGGATGGACATGAGTTTCAAGGCTTGCTAAGAAACGATAAGCATAAATAAAGAAAGAAGTTGGCCGTTTTTGAAGGAGAAACGGCCGGCTTTGTTTTGTTTTTTTAATGAATCAGAAAGAAAAAGGAAATGAAAAAACTGTTTTGTATGATAGCCTTGCTCTGCGCCATGACCGCGCAGGCAGACGCACAGGACTTAAAGTCCATTTTATCGGGAATAGCCAAGTCGGTTGTCGGCGACAAGGCTACCACCGCCGCAACCATCGTTGGCACGTGGAGTTATGCGGGTCCCGCCTGCTGGTTCGAGAGCGACGATGTCTTGTCGAAAGTAGGAGGAGAGGCGGTCTCTTCGGCGGTGGAAGAGAAGTTGGCGAGCGTATATGCCACGTTGGGCATGAACACCATCCGATATACGTTCAACGAAGACAATACCTGTTCCTACACTCTGAAAGGAAAGACCGTGGAAGGTACCTATACCTTTGATGCCGAAGCGAAGACCCTCACCATCACCACCGGCAAGTTGAAGGTAAAGACCGTGGCTCATGTGGTGACGCTGGGCGAAAACATGAGCTTTGTCTTTAAAGCCGACAAACTGATGTCGATACTGAAAACCATCACGGGTGCGGCTTCCAAGGTCAATTCTACGGCCGCCACTCTGAACAGCCTCGCCGGAAACTATGACGGCTTGATGTTGGGCTTTGAATTGAAAAAACAATAAACTTCTCTGTGCAAACAATAAACCGAACGAATATGTTGATTTACAATACGACCTATCAAGTGGATATGAGCGATGCCCGAAACTTCGTGATTTGGTTGAGCGAATGTTACATCCCTGAGGTAGAGAAGAACGGCAAGCTGACCCGTCCTCGCCTCACGCAAATCATCAGTCACCAAGAACCCGACAGCGAATGCTTCTCCCTGCAATGGGAGGTGGAAGACAGCGCCGTACTTCACCGCTGGCACACCGAACAAGGCATGCATCTCAATGCCGAGATGATGAAGGTGTTTAAGGACAAAGTAGTGGGCTTTCCCACACTGATGGAGGTCATCAAGTGAAGCGGCTGATTAAAGACAAAGTGATATTGGGCATCGATCCGGGCACTAACCTGATGGGGTACGGCGTGTTGCAGATAACGGATTCCCAACCGTCGGTCACTACGTTGGGCGTCATCGACCTGCGCAAGTATGGCAATCACTATCTGAAGCTGGGTCATATCCGCGAGCGGGTGCAGGGTATCATCGAATCTTATCTGCCCGATGAACTGGCCGTCGAAGCCCCTTTCTTCGGGAAGAACGTGCAGTCCATGCTTAAGTTGGGGCGCGCCCAAGGCGTGGCGATGGCCGCCGCGTTGGAACGCGATATTCCCATCACGGAATACGCGCCGCTCAAAATCAAAATGGCCATCACCGGCAACGGACAGGCCAGTAAGGAGCAAGTGGCGGACATGCTGAAACGAATGTTGAAGCTGAGCGACGAGATGACCGGCCCTTTTCTGGATGCGACGGACGCTTTGGCGGCTGCCTATTGCCATTATTTGCAAATCGATCGTCCGCAACAAACAAAGTCTTACAGCAGCTGGAAAGATTTCATAAACAAGAATCCAAACAAGGTCGTTCGCTGATATAGTAACTATTCAGCGATAGTATAGTGCCCTTAATCCACGACTGAAATATACTGC
>CAYXZF010000058.1:0-16497 GCA_964469845.1 uncultured Phocaeicola sp. | reverse complement strand
AGAAAAAAAGGGTGAGGCTGGAATGAGTCTCACCCTTTTTTTAGAGAAGAAAATACTAAAATGTTATGACAAGGCATTCATCTTCTATTCGAAGGATTAATAGGGAGGTAAAGATTCTTCATTATGTTATAGTCACTCCCCGTGCAAATAATTCCCCAAAAGCAAGGCTTTTTGGGGAATTATCATTATTTTTGCACCATTCAATTGAAAAAACATATCACTCATGAGTAACCAAAGATACATGCAGCGCGGCGTATCGGCATCCAAAGAAGATGTACACAACGCCATCAAGAACATTGACAAGGGTATTTTCCCACAAGCATTCTGTAAGATTATCCCCGACATTTTGGGCGGAGACCCCGAGTATTGCAACATTATGCACGCCGATGGAGCGGGCACCAAGTCGTCACTCGCTTACCTTTATTGGAAAGAAACAGGGGATCTCTCGGTATGGAAAGGCATCGCACAAGACGCACTCATCATGAACATCGACGACCTGCTCTGCGTGGGCGCGGTAGATAACATCCTTGTGTCTTCGACTATCGGACGTAACAAACTCCTCGTGCCGGGCGAAGTCATCTCAGCCATCATCAACGGCACCGATGAACTTTTAGCCGAACTTCGCGAAATGGGCGTAGGCGTATACGCTACCGGTGGCGAAACAGCCGATGTGGGCGACTTGGTACGTACCATCATCGTAGACTCCACCGTAACCTGCCGCATGAAGCGAAGCGACGTCATCAACAATGCCAACATCCGTCCGGGTGATGTTATCGTTGGTCTTGCCTCTTACGGACAAGCCACTTACGAAAAAGAATACAACGGTGGCATGGGAAGCAACGGACTGACCAGTGCCCGCCACGATGTATTCTCGAAATATCTGGCCGAAAAGTATCCGGAAAGCTACGACAAAGCTGTGCCCGAAGACCTCGTGTACAGCGGTGGCTTGAAGCTGACCGACACGGTGGAAGGTTCACCGATAGATGCCGGCAAGCTGGTACTCTCCCCTACTCGTACCTATGCTCCGGTAGTAAAGAAATTGCTTGATGCACTTCGCCCCGAAATCCACGGCATGGTGCATTGTTCGGGAGGTGCACAAACCAAAGCGCTTCACTTTGTGGGCGACAACTGCCGCGTCATCAAGGACAATCTTTTCCCCGTTCCTCCCCTCTTCAAAACCATTCACGAACAGAGCCAAACCGACTGGGCGGAAATGTACAAAGTGTTTAACATGGGACATCGATTGGAAGTCTACCTGTCGCCCGAACACGCCGAAGAAGTCATCGTCATTTCGAAGAGTTTCGGCATCGATGCGCAAATCGTCGGACGCATTGAAGAGAGCGACGGTAAGAAAGAACTGATTATCAAGAGCGAATTCGGAGAGTTTACTTATTAAAGTATCGATGAGAAAAGTAATCTACTTTCTGTGCTGCGTGTTCTGCATCTGTACTTTTGCCTATATGTGTTACGAAACATGGCTGGGCATTGAAGCAGAACACTTCAACTTCCGCTGGTTGATGTGGTGCCTCGGTGCCATCGGCTGGGGAACCATCACTTTCAACGTAGTGACAAAGGACTACAAGTGGGCGGCTTATCTGTGTAAATAAAAAGACAACGCATATATGGCAGAAAACAATACGATATTGGAAAAACTGGAAGGACTGGTGTCAAGATTCGAGGAAGTATCCACCCTTATCACCGACCCCAACGTCATCGGCGACCAAAAACGCTACGTGAAGCTCACCAAGGAATACAAAGATTTGAGCGACATCATGAAAGCTCGCAAGGAATACATCCGGTGCATGGAGGGATTGGAAGAAGCCAAACTGATGATGGGTGAAAGCGACCCCGAAATGAAAGATATGGCACGCGAAGAAGCTGCACTGTGCGAGGCACGCATCCCCGAACTGGAAGAGGAAATCAAACTTCTCTTAGTGCCTGCCGACCCGCAAGACGACCGAAACGCCATTCTCGAAATCCGAGGAGGTACAGGAGGCGATGAGGCGGCCATCTTTGCCGGTGACCTGTTCCGCATGTACTCAAAGTATTGCGAAGCGAAAGGCTGGAGACTGGAAGTATCGAGTGCCAACGAAGGTACTGCCGGAGGATTCAAGGAAATCATCTGCTCGGTGACGGGCGACAAAGTATATGGCACGCTGAAATATGAATCGGGAGTACACCGGGTGCAACGCGTACCCGCCACCGAAACGCAGGGACGCGTACACACTTCAGCTGCCTCCGTGGCTGTACTGCCCGAAGCCGAACCGTTTGATGTAGAAATCAACGAAGGCGAAATCAAATGGGATACTTTCCGAAGCGGCGGTGCAGGCGGACAGAACGTGAACAAGGTAGAATCGGGGGTGCGTCTGCGTTACAACTGGAAAAACCCCAACACGGGCGTGGTAGAAGAAATTCTCATCGAATGTACCGAAACACGCGACCAACCGAAGAACAAGGAACGCGCCCTATCGCGCCTGCGTACCTTTATATATGATAAAGAGCATCAAAAATACATCGATGACATTGCCGGCAAGCGAAAGACGATGGTATCGACCGGTGACCGTTCGGCCAAAATCCGTACCTACAACTATCCGCAAGGACGAATCACCGACCACCGAATCAATTATACCATCTACAACCTGGCGGCCTTCATGGAGGGCGATATACAGGACTGCATCGACCACCTCATCGTGGCTGAAAACGCCGAACGACTGAAAGAAAGTGAACTATAACCGACCTGCCATTCCTCGTTTTACCCGGAATGGCACAACCTAAAGAATATCAGACAATGAACAAACAAGAACTATTTGAAAACATCCGGAAGAAACAATCTTTCCTCTGTGTAGGTTTGGATACCGACATCAAAAAAATACCCGAACATTTGTTGAAAGAAGAAGACCCCATCTTCGCCTTCAACAAGGCCATCATCGATGCCACCGCTCCCTATTGCATCGCCTATAAACCGAATTTAGCTTTCTACGAAAGCATGGGAGTCAAG
Source organism: uncultured Phocaeicola sp. (assembly GCA_964469845.1). Lineage (GTDB taxonomy): Bacteria > Bacteroidota > Bacteroidia > Bacteroidales > Bacteroidaceae > Phocaeicola. The sequence goes on along the minus strand of CAYXZF010000058.1, from coordinate 13,499 downwards.
GGATGGATTGCCTTTGAAAAGACCGTGGAGTATATCAAAAACCATTATCCCGACCAGTTCATCATCGCCGATGCCAAGCGCGGTGACATCGGAAACACCTCCGCCATGTATGCCCGTACCTTCTTCGAAGAGATGAACATCGACTCCGTTACCGTAGCTCCCTACATGGGCGAAGACTCCGTCACTCCATTTCTTACCTACGAAGGCAAATGGGTCATTCTGTTGGCTTTGACCAGCAACAAAGGTTCGCACGACTTCCAACTGACCGAAGACTCCAACGGCGAGCGTCTTTTTGAAAAGGTATTGCGCAAGAGCCAAGAATGGGCCAACGATGAAAACATGATGTACGTGGTAGGTGCCACCCAAGGTCGTGCATTCAAAGACATTCGCAAGATTGTCCCCAACCACTTTCTCCTCGTGCCGGGCATCGGTGCGCAAGGCGGATCACTTGAAGAAGTGTGCAAGTACGGCATGAACAGCACTTGCGGACTCATCGTGAACTCCAGCCGTGCCATCATCTATGCCGACAAGACCGAAAACTTTGCCGAAGCAGCCGGTCGGGAAGCCCGGAAGGTACAAGAACAAATGGCCGAACAACTCAAAGCCATCCTTTGATAAGGAAAAGAATATCCGCACTCAAACCAAGAGACATCAGCAATGCAATCCCACGGACAACATTACTGATGTCTTTTTTAATCCCCACGAAAATGCTCTTCAAAAACTCCGAACCAACGTCCTTTTTACACATTTGAGGAAGAAACAAGGCAAATAATCGCCAAAAAATACGGAGATATAAAAAATTTTTCCGTAATTTGCAGAATTGAAGTGTAACTACCGCCTAAGCGGAACGTCCACGCAACAAAACTGAAACAATAAAAAAGAACATAAAGATTTAGAAAGCATCATGGAATTTTCAGCCAAGCAAATTGCGGAATACATCCAAGGAATTATCGTCGGTGACGAAAACGCTACCGTACATACTTTTGCAAAAATCGAAGAAGGTATGCCGGGAGCACTCTCGTTTCTTTCAAATCCCAAATACACTCACTATATCTATGACACTCAGTCGAGCATCGTTTTGGTGAACAAGGATTTTGAACCGGAAAAAGAAATCAAGGCGACCCTCATCAAGGTGGACAATGCTTACGAAAGCTTGGCCAAACTGATGAACTTGTATGAACAGAGCCGACCGAAGCAAACGGGCATCGACCCGTTAGCCTATGTAGCTCCCACCGCTAAAATTGGCAAGGATGTATATATCGCTCCCTTTGCCTGTGTGGGCGACAACGCCGAAATCGGCGATAACACCGCTCTCCATTCACACACCACCGTAGGAAACGGCGCAAAAATAGGAAATGACTGCATTCTTTATCCGCACGTTACCGTGTACCACGATTGTCGGGTGGGCAACCGCTGTATTCTTCATGCGGGCAGTGTAGTGGGTGCCGACGGATTCGGCTTCGCTCCCTCGCCCGAAGGCTATGAAAAAATACCTCAAATCGGAATCGCCATTCTGGAGGATGACGTGGAAATCGGTGCCAACACGTGCATCGACCGTGCTACCATGGGTGCCACCATCATCCGCAAGGGCGTGAAACTGGACAACCTCATCCAGATAGCTCACAACGTGGAAGTGGGCAGCCACACGGTCATGGCTTCGCAAGTGGGCATCGCCGGTTCCACCAAAGTGGGACAATGGTGTATGTTCGGCGGACAAGTGGGAGTGGCCGGACACATCACGATAGGCGACAAGGTAAACTTAGGCGCACAGTCGGGCGTACCGGGCAGCATCAAGGACGGACAGAACCTAATCGGGACACCGCCCATCGAACTGAAGAACTACTTCAAGTCGTCCGTCTTGTTCAAAAAATTGCCAGACATGGCAACCGAACTGAACAACTTGAAAAAAGAATTGGAAGAACTCAAAAAACAACTTAACAAATAAAAGACCCATGTTGAAACAGAAAACTTTAGGAGGCAGCTTTTCATTAAACGGAAAAGGGCTTCACACCGGAGTAAACCTGACGGTGACCTTCAATCCGGCACCGGACAATCACGGGTACAAGATCCAACGAATTGACTTAGAAGGACAACCCATCATCGACGCGGTGGCCGAAAACGTAGGCGAAACCACCCGCGGAACGGTGCTGGTGAAAAACGGCATAAAGGTCAGCACCATCGAACATGCACTCGCTGCACTCTATGCAGCAGGCATCGACAACTGTCTGATACAAGTAAACGGTCCGGAATTTCCGATTTTGGACGGCAGCGCCAAGCACTACGTGGAAGCCATCAAACGAGTGGGAATCACCGAACAAGCTGCCGTAAAAGACTATTACATCATCAAGTCGAAAATCGAGTTCCGCGATGAACAAACCGGTTCGTCCATCATCGTATTGCCCGATGAGAACTTCAGCGTAAACGCACTTATCTCCTACGACTCGAAGATTCTCTTCAACCAGTTCGCTACCTTGGAAGACATGGAGAAGTTCCCCGAAGAAATCGCTTCTGCACGTACCTTTGTCTTTGTGCGCGAAATTGAACCGCTCTTAGGATACGGTCTCATCAAAGGAGGAGACTTGGACAACGCCATCGTGATTTACGAACGACAAATGTCGCAAGAGAAGTACGACAAACTGGCCGATGTGATGGGCGTTCCCCACATGGATGCCACTCAGTTGGGCTATATCAACCACATCCCTTTGGTGTGGGATAATGAACCGGCTCGTCACAAGTTGCTCGACATCATCGGCGACCTTGCCCTCATCGGCAAACCCATCAAGGGACGCATCATCGCCACCCGACCGGGACATACCATCAACAACAAATTCGCACGGCAGATTCGCAAAGAAATCAAACTGCACGAGATTCAGGCACCGGTGTACGATTGCAACAAGGCTCCCATCATGGACGTAAACCGCATCCGTAAACTCCTGCCCCACCGCTATCCGTTCGCACTGGTAGACAAAGTGATTGAAATAGGAGCCAACCACATCGTCGGCATCAAGAACGTCACCGTCAACGAACCTTTCTTCCAAGGACACTTCCCCGAAGAACCCGTCATGCCGGGCGTACTCCAAATTGAAGCCATGGCTCAATGTGGCGGTCTGCTTGTACTCAACTCCGTAGACGAACCCGAAAAATACTCCACCTACTTTTTGAAAATAGACGGAGTGAAGTTCCGCCGGAAAGTCGTTCCAGGCGATACGCTCATCTTCCGTGTAGAATTGATGGCTCCCATCCGCCGAGGCATTTCCTCGATGAAGGGTTATGTATTCGTCGGCGAAAAGGTGGTTTGCGAAGCCGAGTTTACGGCGCAGATAGTAAAAAACAAATAACCAGCAAAAACAATATGATCAGTCCATTAGCATATATACATCCCGAAGCAAAAATCGGCGAGAATGTAGAAATCGGTCCCTTTGTCTTCATTGACAAGAATGTAGTGATTGGCGACAACAACATCATCATGCCGAACGCCAACATTCTGTATGGCTCACGCATAGGAAACGGCAACCGCATCTTTCCGGGTGCCGTCATCGGTGCCGTTCCGCAGGACTTGAAGTTCCGCGGCGAAGAAACTACCGCCGAAATCGGTGACAACAATACCATCCGCGAAAACGTGACCATCAACCGGGGAACGGCAGCCAAAGGCAAGACCGTGGTAGGAAGCAACAACCTCTTGATGGAAGGTGTACACGTGGCACATGATGCCATCGTGGGCAACGGATGCATCATCGGCAACTCCACCAAAATGGCAGGCGAAATCATCATCGATGACAACGCCATCATCAGCGGAGGCGTACTGATGCATCAGTTCTGCCGGGTAGGCGGATATACGATGGTACAAGGCGGCACCCGTTTCAGCAAAGACATCCCGCCCTACGTCATCGCCGGACGCGAACCGGTGGCGTATTGCGGACTTAACCTCGTGGGCTTGCGCCGTCGCGGATTCTCCAACGAACTGATTGAGAACATCCACAACACTTACCGCGTCATCTATCAGAGCGGAAAGAACGTATCGGATGCCTTGAAACAAGTGCGCGAAGAGATTCCGATGACCCCCGAAATCGAATATATCGTGTCGTTCATCGAAAATTCTCAACGAGGCATTATCAGATAACGAAAGTTTTATACTATCTTTACCGAAGATTCAGACAAACATTCGAAATTATGGTTTACAAATTTACAATCATCTCCGACGAGGCGGACGATTTCGTCAGAGAAATACAGATAGACTCGGAAGCTACTTTCTACGATTTGCACGAAGCGATTCTGAAAGCAGCCAAATATAAAGATGACCAGATGACTTCCTTTTTCATCTGCGATGAAGACTGGGAGAAGGAACAGGAAATTACCTTGGAAGACATGGGCGGAAGTTCGGACGAAGACAACTACGTGATGCGCGAAACCCGTTTAAGCGAGTTGCTGGAAGACGAAAAGCAGAAGATGCTCTACGTGTTCGACCCTTTGACCGAACGGGTGTTCTTTATCGAACTGTCGGAAATCATCTACGGCAAGGACTTGAAAAAAGCCGAATGCACCCGCAAGGAAGGCATCGCTCCCAAACAAACCGTGGACTTTGATGAAATGATGACTGCCGGAAGTACAAGCCTCGACTTGGACGAAAACTTCTACGGCGACCAAGACTTCGACATGGACGACTTCGACCCCGATGGCTTCGACATGGGAGGCGGCTCGGTAGACCCGTACAACCAAGACTATTGATTCAAATAAAAAAAGCACAAAGACACAGGGTTATTCTTCATTTCTCTGTGTCTTTGTGTTTCTGCGCCTTTATTGACAACACCTCATCTATCAGACTATGCCACATACCCTTATCGTACTCATTGGACCTACCGGTGTAGGAAAGACCGAACTCAGTCTCTCCATTGCCGAATACTTCCGCACCGACATCGTGTCGGCGGACTCCCGGCAATTGTATGCCGACCTTCCCATCGGGACAGCCGCTCCCACCCCCGAACAGCGAAACAGAATAACACATCACTTGGTGGGAACTCTCCGGCTGACCGACTATTACAGTGCCGCACAATACGAAACAGAAGTCATGGAAAAGCTCAGCGAACTCTTTCAAAGCCATGAAGTCGTGGTGCTTACCGGAGGTTCGATGATGTATGTCGATGCCATCTGCAAGGGCATTGACGACATCCCTACCGTGGACGAAGACACCCGCGCCTTGATGATACGCCGATACGAGGAGGAAGGATTGGAACAACTCTGCGCCGAGCTAAAACTGCTCGATCCCGAATACTACAAGGAAGTGGACTTGAAGAATCCCAAACGGGTGATTCACGCCCTCGAAATCTGTTACATGACGGGACGCACCTACACCTCATTCCGCACCCGGAACGTAAAGCAACGCCCTTTCCGAATCATCAAGATAGGACTGACCCGCGAACGCGAAGAACTCTACGGACGCATCAACCGACGAGTGGACGAAATGATAAAAGAAGGTCTGAAGGAAGAGGCGCGAAGCGTCTACGACTTTAAACATCTCAACTCGCTAAACACCGTAGGCTACAAGGAAATGTTCAAGTATCTGGACGGGGAATGGACACTCGACTTCGCCATCGAGAAAATCAAACAGAATACACGCATCTACTCCCGCAAGCAGATGACGTGGTTCAAGCGGGACGCGGACATCACTTGGTTTCATCCCGACCGACAAGAAGAAATAATGAATCACATAAACAACCTGTTATCATGAAAAAACTCCTGACCTTATTAATGACCGCCTTGATGTGCCTCAACGCATCGGCACAGATTGCGCCAAACGCATACGACCGATGGCACAAAGACAAATACTCCATGTTTATCCATTTCGGACTTTATTCCGTTTATGGAGGCGTGTACGAAGGCAAACCTGTGACCTTCGGATACAGCGAACAAATCCAGTCTTTCGCAGGCATCTTCAGCGACTGGTATGCCGACACGGCCTTAAAGTTCGACCCCGTGAAGTTCAACGCCGATGAGATTGTGGCACTCGCCAAAGAAGCCGGCATGCGCTCCATCGTCATCACCACCAAGCATCACGACGGTTTCTGCATGTTCAAGACCGCCACGACCGACTACAACTCCGTGGAAGCGACCCCCTCCAAACGCGACTATGTGAAAGAGCTGTCGGAAGCATGCCGGCGGGGAGGCATCAACTTCGCTATTTATTTCTCGCTGATTGACTGGCATTTTCCGCACGCCTACCCCATTTCCAGCCACAATTGCGACTTCATCACCCCTCAGCATCACGAGTTTACCAAGCAACAAGTAACCGAATTGCTCACCAACTACGGTCCGGTGTCTGAATTGTGGTTCGACATGGGTTCCAACCGTCCCGAACAGAGCCGGGAACTTTACGAGCTGGTACACAGGCTCCAACCCGACTGCATGGTGAGCGGACGCTTGGGAAACGGTTGGTACGACTTTGCCGTGATGGCGGACAACACCTACCCCGAAGGAGCCTTGCAAGCACCCTGGCAATCGGCAGCTTCGATGTTCGATGAAACTTGGTCTTACCGCTCTTGGCAAAAACGCGGCGACAAACATATCAAAGCCATGGAAAAACTCCGAAGCCTCATCAACGTGGTGTCACACGGTGGAAACTTCCTCTTGAACATCGGTCCGCGAGGCGATGGCTCGGTAGTAGAGTTTGAGAGTGAAGTATTGAAAGAAATCGGCGCTTGGCTGAAAGTAAACGGAGAAGCCATTTACGGCACCGAAGCCTCCCCTTTCCGCGAAAACTTCGCTTGGGGAAAATCGACCCGCAAAGACAACAAGCTTTACCTCATCCTTTCAGGGGAATATCCGACCGGAGGCAACATCATCTTGAACCTCCCCGGCTACCAATTGCAAGCATCAAAGGGTAACGTAAGCTCCGTCGCCATGAAAGGTGACAAACTTACGGTAACACTTCCGCAAGACGCTTACAACGATCAAACCATTCAGGTGGTGGAACTCACTTTCGACCGGGAAGTACTTCCGCAAACCAACGCCAATCTCGCACGTACCTCTAATTATAGCTACGACTGCTTTGATTATTACAGCAACTACCGAAGCACCGTAAGCTATGAATGGGCATTACCAAAGAAAAACATCGCAAAGTTGGAGCTGACCTACACGCCACAGGAATCGGGCAAAGAAATCGCCCTGACCGTAAACAACACCGAGGTACAAAAAGTAACGTTAGAAGGCGGAAAAGCCGTCTCTTTAAAGATTGACCCCAAAACCCAATGGGGCAAACGCTACATCTGCGGTCCCGAGTTCAACCTTTTCGACCGTGCATCCACCCTCGAAGCCGATCGCAATAAAACTCCGCTCCGCAAAGACGGCGAATGGAAAGAAGTAAGCGAAGAGTCCGTCACTCTCCCCGTGAACCTCATCGAAGATTATTACCTGATGCAGATGGTGGAATCGCCCAAAGCACAAGATATTCTGCTTGATGTAGCCGCCGGCAATGCCATCGAAGTGTACGTAAACGGCGTATCGGTCATGAAGCATAACAATCCCTATCGCTGCAAATATCGCGAAGAAAAGGTGCTGGTTCACCTCAACAAAGGCAGCAACCAAATCATCCTTCGCGCCTACAATCGTTTTGAAAAAGAAACCACCCTGCTCCTTCGCCCGTCTGCCGAACAAGTCATCTACAAGCAGGACGTAATCCTGAACATCCCCGCCGATGCCTTGAAGCTGGACAAGCCTCGCGTCAAGGTTCGCCAAACCGCATTGGCTACCCGACATACGGACACGGAGCTTCACAATTTAACCATAAAGGTGAAGTAAATACATAAAAAAAGAATCTCGAACGATGTTCGAGATTCTTTTTTTATGTAGCGGGACCCGGGATTGAACCGGGGACCTCATGATTATGAATCATGCGCTCTAACCAGCTGAGCTATCCCGCCATCATCTTTCTGATTTGCGGGTGCAAAGGTAGGACTTTATTTTGAAACCTACAAATTCTTTCCCGTTTTTTTCTTATCGAAAGCTAATTTTATTCATTTCGGACGTTTAAAGGCTAATATTTGTTTTTCTTCTAAAATATCTATCGAATTATTGTGCCAATTCCAAAAAATACACTACCTTGCAACGCAAACATTAAATGTAATCACACTATGAAAAAAGAAAAGATAAAATGGGAGTATATGCTGAAAGCCGGTTCGTGCAACATCGCATGGTCTTTCATCGGCACTCCCGCCGGATTAGAAACGTGGTTTGCCGACAAAGTAACCACCGAAAACAAGTTCTTCACCTTCCAATGGGGAAAAACGGAAACCCGTCAGGCGGAGCAAACCGGTTGCCGAGCCAACAGCTACATCCGTTTTCACTGGTTGGACGATGAAGACAAGCGGAGTTATTTTGAATTGAGAGTATCCTACAACGAACTGACAGAAGACATGATGCTGACCATAACCGACTGGGCTGTTCCGGGGGAAGAAGAAGAACAAAAAGATCTTTGGGACTCCTGCGTTGAAAAGCTAAAACGGGTCAGTGGACTATAATTTACTAAAAATATCGAAAAACATACTCTCGCTATCCATTTTTTATGCTAATTTTGTGCTTTCATAGAGTTGTATACCAAAAAGCATGAAGCTACACATAAAAAAATTAGATGCATTCATCCTGAAAAGTTTTCTAATGCTTTTTTCAGGAACATTCTTTATCTGCCTGTTCATCTTTATGATGCAGTTCCTTTGGAGATACGTCGATGAACTGGTAGGCAAAGGATTGGAAATCGGAGTTCTGGCCCAGTTTTTCTTTTATTCGGGGCTGACCCTGATACCGCTGTCCCTGCCCTTGGCCATCCTGTTGGCGGCCTTGATGACTTTCGGCAACTTCGGAGAGCGGTACGAATTGCTATCCATGAAAGCGGCCGGGATTCCCTTGCTGCGCATCATCCGTCCGTTGGTACTTTTCTGCGCCCTGCTGGCGGGCATGTCTTTCTATTTTCAAAATATCATCGCCCCAAAAGCGCAAATGAAACTATGGACGCTGTTAGTGTCGATGAAACAGACGTCTCCGGAACTGGATATACCCGAAGGCGTATTTTATAGCGACATCGATGGCTATAACATTTACGTCAAGCAGAAAAACCGCGAAACGGGAATCATGAAAGACGTGCTCATCTACAACTTTTCCGACGGCTTTGAAAACGCCCACATCATCTGGGCTTCGGAAGGAAAGATGGAGATGACCGCCGACAAGCAGCACCTATATCTGCACCTATACAACGGCGAACAGTTTGAAAACCTGAAGTCGCAAACCATTTCGTCGCAAAATGTACCTTACAGACGGGAAACGTTCCGCGAGAAGCACCTGATGATTGAATTCGACGGAGGATTCAACATGATAGACGGCGGATTTTTAAGCGAACGTTCGGACAGCAAGAACATGACGGAAATCAGTCAATCCATCGACTCGCTGACCACCCGCAACGACAGCATCGGACGTGCCATGTACAACGACATCCAACGGACTGTTTACAAAAAGAACCCCCTAACCCTTGAAGACTCCACCCGGGTGGCAACGGGAGAAATACCGTCCGTTCTCAACACTGACAGCATTTTCAACAGCCTCACCATGGCAGAAAAGGAAAAGGCGCTGAAATCCGCCCTCGACCGAAGCAACAGTTTGGCGGGCGACTGGAGGGTGAAGAGCCTGCAAGTGACGGAAACAGACAAGAACATCCGCCGTCACCAAGGCGACTGGCACAAGAAAATCACCTTGTCATTGAGTTGCCTCATCTTCTTTTTCATCGGCGCACCGCTGGGAGCCATCATCCGCAAGGGAGGTCTCGGACTGCCCGTTGTGATTTCGGTCATCATCTTCGTCTTGTATTACATCATCGACTCCGGCTCTACCCGCGTAGCCCGAAGCGGTGAAATGAACATGATACTCGGCACATGGATGAGCACGCTGGTGCTGGCTCCCATCGGGGCTTTCTTTACCTATAAATCCAACAAAGACTCCGTGGTGTTCAATGCCGAAATGTACCTCAACATCTTCCGTTGGCTGTTCGGTCTTCGCCTTTCGCGCCACGTATTCAAGAAAGAAGTCATTATCCAAGACCCGGATTATCCGAAAGTATATACGGAATTGGGACGCCTGACCGGACTCTGCCGACAGTACTTGGAGACTCACCGGCTGGGAAGCGCGCCCAACTATTACCGCATCTTTACCAACGATGGCCCCAGCAACGCCATCGCCGAAATCAGCGAAAAGCAAGATGCGCTGATTGAAGAACTGTCGAACAGTAAAGACGGATGGATACTGAACAGTTTGAACAACTACCCCATTCTGTCCACTCAGGCTCACAAAAGCCCGTCCGACCACCGATGGATGAACATCCTCTTCGGCATTTTCGTCCCCGTGGGATTGTTCTTCTACTTCCGCATCTGGATGTTCGGAAAACGGTTGGACAAAGATTTGAGAAACATCATCCAAACAAATACCGATATACAAGAAAGAATTAAAAACAACTCATTAGATAGCTGACTATGGAAGAATTCAAGTTAAACACCATCGAAGAGGCCATTGCCGATTTCCGCGAAGGAAAGTTCATCATTGTTGTAGACGATGAAGACCGTGAGAACGAAGGCGACTTCATCATCGCAGCCGAAAAGATAACCCCCGAAGCAGTAAACTTCATGTTGAAGGAAGGTCGAGGCGTGCTGTGCGCCCCCATCACTCTGCAACGCTGCGCCGAGCTGGAACTGGAAAAACAGGTAAGCAACAACACCTCCATTCTGGGCACTCCCTTTACCGTGACCGTGGACAAGCTGGAAGGTTGCACCACCGGTGTATCCATCCACGACCGCGCCGCCACCATCCGTGCCTTGGCCGACCCGGCTTCCACACCCGACACCTTCGGCCGTCCGGGACATATCAATCCGCTTTATGCACAGGACAAGGGCGTACTGAAACGCGCCGGACACACCGAAGCCTCCATCGACATGGCTCGTCTGGCAGGACTCCAGCCCGCCGCCGCCCTCATCGAAATCATGAACGAAGACGGCACCATGGCACGCATGCCGCAGCTGATTGAAAAGTCGCGCCGCTTCGGCATCAAAATCATCGCCATCCGCGACCTCATCGCCTATCGGTTGAAGCAAGAATCGCTGGTAGAAAAAGGAGTGGAAGTAGACATGCCGACCGAATACGGTCACTTCCGCCTCATCCCTTTCAAACAAAAAAGCAACGGACAGGAACACATCGCCCTCATCAAGGGTGACATCCGACCCGACGAGCCGGTATTGGTTCGCGTACATTCATCGTGCATGACGGGCGATATTTTCGGTTCCATGCGTTGCGATTGCGGCGAACAACTTCACAAGGCCATGCAAATGATTGAAAAAGAAGGCAAGGGTGCCATTGTCTACCTCAATCAAGAAGGTCGGGGCATCGGGCTGATGGAGAAAATCAAAGCATACAAGTTGCAGGAAGCGGGCATGGACACCGTAGACGCCAACATCCACCTGGGACATCAGGCAGACGAGCGCGAATACGGCGTAGGCGCCGAAATCCTCCGTTGCATCGGGGTCAGCAAAATGCGTCTGCTCACCAACAATCCGGTAAAGCGGGTGGGTTTGGAATCCTACGGCTTGTCGGTAGTGGAGAACGTACCCGTCGAGACGACTCCCAACCCCTACAACGAACGCTACCTGAAAACCAAACAAGAGCGCATGGGTCACACCCTGCACTTCAACAAATGAGATTCGTTAAACAAGTAAACAGATTACAATAAGCATGAATCAATTATCCGAACGTTTAAACCGCCTGTCCCCTTCCGCCACACTGGCCATGTCGCAAAAAAGCGGCGAACTGAAGGCACAAGGCGTAGATGTCATCAACCTGAGTGTAGGCGAGCCGGACTTCAACACGCCCGACCACATCAAAGAAGCGGCCAAACAAGCCATCGAGGAAAACTTTTCCCGATACTCCCCCGTCCCGGGTTATCCGGCGCTTAGGAACGCGATTGTCGCCAAACTGAAAAACGAAAACGGCTTGGACTATACCGCCGCGCAGATTTCCTGCGCCAACGGTGCCAAGCAGTCTGTATGCAACACCATCATGGCGTTGGTCAATCCCGGCGATGAAGTCATCGTTCCCGCCCCTTTCTGGGTGAGCTATCCGGAAATGGTCAAGATGGCGGACGGAACTCCGGTCATCGTACCCGCCGGCATCGACCAAGACTTCAAGATGACTCCGGCGCAACTGGAAGCCGCCATCACCCCGAAGACCAAGGCACTGATTCTCTGTTCGCCGTCAAACCCCACCGGCTCGGTGTACAGCAAAGAAGAATTGGCAGGACTGGCCGAAGTGCTGGCGAAGCATCCGCAAGTGTTTGTCATCGCCGATGAAATCTACGAACACATCAACTACGTGGGCAAGCACGAAAGCATCGCCCAATTCCCCGCCGTCCGCGACCGCGTGGTCATCGTAAACGGCGTGTCGAAAGCCTACGCCATGACAGGCTGGCGAATCGGTTTCGTAGCCGGTCCCGAATGGATTGTCAAGGGCATCAACAAACTTCAAGGACAATACACATCCGGTCCCTGCTCCGTTTCACAGAAAGCCGCCGAAGCCGCCTACACCGGCACACAAGCTCCGGTGGAAGAGATGCGCCGGGCATTCGAACGCCGCCGCGACCTTATCGTGAAATTGGCGAAAGAAATACCGGGACTGGAAGTCAATACTCCTCAGGGAGCCTTCTACCTGTTCCCAAAGTGCGACTCTTTCTATGGAAAAGCCGCCGGCAACCGTGTTATCCACAACGCCGACGATTTGGCCATGTATCTGCTTGAAGTGGGTCACGTGGCTTGCGTAGGCGGAACCTCGTTCGGCGCGCCCGAATGTATCCGCATGAGCTACGCCACTTCCGATGAAAACATCGTGGAAGCAATGCGCCGCATCAAGGAAGCGTTAGCCGCATTGAAATAAAACGGAAAAAGGAAAAAAGAACTGCCCTCAAAAAGTCTTCATGCCGGACTTTTTGAGGGCAGCTGTTTTTAACGGAACAGTTCTTTCTATCACGCTGTGATACAGCGAGATAAGCAGCAATAAGAATACAACGGGCTGCGTTGCCGCATGCAACGGGTTACGCAGGCTTCTTCAACGGGTTGCATCGCCCTTTGCAACGGGTTGCCTTTTCCGATGTGCCCGGATGCTTGAAAAACAGGACGGTTTGCCGGATTGAGAAATCGACGTAATTACTCCTCCGAATTGAAATACGATGATTTTGTTGAGCAGATTTGAAGATCTCTTGCTAAGAGATCTTCACTTTACGCTTTGGGGTTGATTATGAATGCTTTATCAAATCCAAAAACCCGGATTTGCTCAACATTTGTTGAGCATGTTGAGCAAATTTTGAAAGTTTCCTAATTTTTTTTTTCTTGAAAAGTTCTTCATTTACAGAAAATCACTTAATTTTGCAAAAAAAGTGAAGATCTCTTAGCAAGAGATATTGCAAAAAAGGGGCTTATGAATGTGAT
>CAYXZF010000057.1:0-16808 GCA_964469845.1 uncultured Phocaeicola sp. | reverse complement strand
ATAGGCAAAGTTCTACCGGAACTTTGCCTATTAATGGCTTAAATCTCATCTTCGGCAGCCTTCATTATGAATTTTACCGCCGCCCAACGGTTCTTTTCCCGATGGTGGAGGAATGTCATGCCGAGGCTCTCGGCTTTTTCGCGGATGGCTGGGATGTCTTCCACATAGAAACCGCTCATGAACAGTTCGGACCCCGGATGCATACAGGTGGCGTAGCGGGGCATGTCTGCCAAAAGAATGTTGCGATTGATGTTGGCGATGATGACATCGAACGGCTGTCGTCCTGCGAGCAGGGAAGCGTCGCCCAATTCTACGGTGACGTTGCGGATGTTGTTTAGTGTCAGATTGTCGCGCGAGTTGTTCACACACCAATCGTCAATATCGATGGCGGTTACAGGATTGGCTCCGCGCATTGAGGCGAGGATGGCGAGGATGGAAGTACCGCATCCCATGTCGAGTACCGACTTGTCTTGCAGGTCGGCATTCAGCAGTTCGCGGATGATGGAGCTGGTCGTTTCGTGATGTCCCGTGCCGAAAGCCATTTGGGGGTTGATGAGGATTTCGTATTCCGTTTTCGGCGTATCCTTGTGAAAGGTGCTGTGGATGCAGCAACGGTCGCCAATCACGATGGGTTGGAAGAAATTCTTTTCCCATTCCTCGTTCCAGTCCTTGTCATCCGCTTCTTTTATGGTATAGGTGATTTCGGTGTCGGGCAGAGGGAAGTCCGCCACCATTGCCTTTAGGGATGCTTCGTCGAAGAGTGCTTGTTGCACGTAGGCCTGTACGCCGTTTTCCCATTCCACGAAACTTTCGAAACCGATTTCGCCTGCCAATGCCGAAACCACATCGTTTACGGTTTCGCTGCAGGGCTTGGTTGTGAATGTAACTTCAAAGTATTTCATATGTTTTTTCTCTGGTTTGCGGACAAAGATAAGCAGAAATAGGGAAATCCCTATCAACGAATAGGGATTTTCTCCCTTTTATCCGGATTTTCTTTCTTATTTTTGTGGCGTGAAAACAAAGGAACAATCCAAATAAATAGAATGAGTATGAAAAAGTTTGCAATTCTTTCGCTGATGTTGGCCGTTTTGCCGTTCTTGGCTATGGCTCAAAGCAACGATGACCTTTATTACATTCCGAAAAAGAAGACGGAACAGAAAGAAAAGGCCGCCAAAGTAGTGGTGGAAAAGAGCAAAGTTCCGACCACGGTCTATGCTTCGCCCGGTTCGACGGTTGTGGTGAAGGATGTACAAGGCAATGTACGTGATGTGGATGAGTATAACCGTCGTTACACTTCGCGCGACCATACTTTCTCGATGGAGGACGATACCCTTTACATCGAAGAAAAGCCCTACAACGAACGGGGTGAGTGGGTGAACGGATTTGAAGGTTCGCAGAGCGATTACGAGTATGCCATGCGTATTATCCGTTTCCGTAATCCGCGTTATGCCATTCCCGTGAGCAGTCCGCTCTATTGGGACGTGGTTTACAGTCTGCCTTCGTGGGAATGGAACGTCTTTGACGATGGCTACTATGCTTATGCGTTTCTTACTTATAGTAACCGTTTGTGGTGGAATTGGCGCTTCAACTATTCTTTTGGGTGGAGCTGGGGCTGGCATTCACCTTGGTATTACAACAGTTGGTATGCACCGGGAGTCTGGTACAGCAGCTACTGGGGCGGCTATTGGGGACACCCTCATCATTACCATCCTCCTTATGGTCCTCACTATGCAGGCGTAGGCGGCTATTGGGGTGGCGGTCACGGATGGAACGGTTCCAGCGCGCGTCATCCGGGCATCCATGCCGGACGCTATCAGAACAATTACAGCAAGGTGGGAAATGCCGGAAGTCAGGTCTCGCGCAGAACGCCCGCTTCGGCCAATCGTAACAGTCGCGACGCCTATGTGGGAGGAGGACGTAACACTCAGACCGGTTATCGCAATGGCACTTCTGGAAGCGCGGTTCGCCGTTCATCGGGACGTGTGGTTACTTCCGGCGACGCTTCTTCTTCTGTACGTCCGAATCGTTCGGCCGTCCGTACCCGTACGGGCGAGAGCGTGAACAAGGGGGAATCGTCCACCGGTCGTTCCGGCAATGTGTACACCCGCCCCTCACAAGGTCGAGGTTCTTCGTATAATCGTCAGAGCAGCACCCGAAGCACGGTGACCGGAACGGGTACGTCGTCCGGCTATCAGCGTCGGAGTGAAGCTGCCGAACGCGGAGCTTATCGAAACAGTTCTTCTTCCGTTAATTCGGACGGCCGTTCGTCTTATCGCAGTAGCAGCCGCTCGTCTTCCTCTTCGCGCAGCAGCTATTCGGGAGGAGGCGGCACGTCTCGTTCCGGAGGAAGCGGAGGCGGTTCGCGCAGCGGAGGTCGCAGATAAGTATCGGAATCATTCAGAAACAACATTTTAAAACGAATACAATCATGATGAAAAAAAGTATATGGGCAGCTTTGGGCTTGATGGGAGCCTTGACTGCTAATGCGCAGAACGCATACGATGCCGAACGTGTGTTGGGAAATGAACTGAACGGAACCGCCCGCTTTGTGGGTATGGGTGGTGCCATGAGTGCTTTGGGTGGCGATATTTCGGTGATTGGCACCAATCCTGCCGGCATCGGTATCTTTCGCGGAATGGATGTGTCGGCTACAATGGGCTTCAACAGCACTTCTGCCGAAAGCCGTTTTGCCGGAACAACCATGACCGAAGATAAAACAAGGGCTTCGTTCGACCAGTTTGGATTTGTTTACAGTCACAAGGTGGGCAACAATACTTCCTTGCGTTACGTGAACTTTGGCTTTAACTACCACAAAAGCAAGAATTTCAACCGTGTCTTTTCGGCGGGCGGTGCGCTCAACGGCTTGTCGCAGAGTTGGCAACTGGCGCAGGAACTGGATGCGGCAGGCGTAAATTCGGAAGCTGCGTTCGTTAAAATCCTTGATGCGGAGAATCCCTATCGCACCTATTGGAACAAATATCCGGTGCTGGGCATGATGGGAGCGACTACCGGGGTAGTGGATTGCTGTCAGGGAGAGGTCATGGGCTGGGACGGTTATGGAAATAACTTTTACAGCACCGAGAAGGGAGGCATCAACCAATATGACTTCAACGTGGCTTTCAACATTGAAGACCGTTTCTATATCGGTGCCACCTTGGGCATTTATGATTTGAATTACGATCGTTATTCCACCTATACCGAAGAACTGGACGATGACTATGGAAAGGAAAACGGAGGATATACGCTGGACAACTACTATTCGCTTACGGGCACAGGGGTGGACTTGAAATTGGGTGTCATTGTGCGCCCCGTGGAGGACTCGCCTTTTCGCATAGGTCTGGCGGTTCATACCCCGACTTGGTACGAGCTGACCGAGCGTTACAACGCAACCCTTTCTACGGATATTTACGCATACGATTCGCCTTACAGTCAAACGTTGAGCGATTATTTGGACAACAGTTATCTTACGTACGATTATCGCACGATTACTCCTTGGAAGTTCAATGTCAGCATGGGTACAACGGTTGGCGGTCTGTTGGCCGTGGGTGCCGAGTATGAGTATCAAGACTATGCTTCCACTAAATTGGAGGATGTAGACGGCTATGAATTAGGCGACCAGTCCAGCGTAGAGAACTTCTTGAAGGGGGTACATACGTTCCGTCTGGGTGTTGAAGCCCGCATAGCTCCGGAGTTCAGTCTGCGTGCCGGTTACAATTATACTTCGGCTGCTTTTACGGACGATGCTTACAGTGCTTTGGCTTCCTATCGCACCAGCACGGACTTCAATAACGTGAAAGACCGCAATACGTTTACTTGCGGAGTGGGTTATCGTGGAAATGTGGTTTATGCCGACTTGGCCTATAAGTGCGATTTGTATAAGTCAGACTTCTATGCTTTCGACGATATTGATCTTCCGGCAACGAAAGTGGACAACAGTCGCCATCAGTTGCTTTTCACGCTGGGAGCCAGATTCTGAATCCGTATTTAAGAACGGGCGAGAAACTTTTCATTGCGTAATAATAATCAGTGTTCACAAGCAAGCCGGTCTTCCGCAAAAGGAAGTGCCGGCTTGCTTATTTTTAGTTTGCGCTTCGGCAACCCGATAGAAATGCCGCCGCAAAATAAAAAAACTCTTCGGCATTTTTGATTTGATGTCTATAGGTATCGTTGAAGTTGTTTTAACAAAAAACGAACGTTTTTTTATGCCTTGCGGTTGTTTTATGATTTATTCTTCTTTTTTGCGGAGGAATTTTTTTACATTTGCAGTTTATAGAAAAAAAGGAGATATTTATGGATGAATTGACAAGGGAAGACATAAAGAAAGCCTGTGAGGTGTTGCAGAAGGGTGGAGTGATTCTTTATCCCACCGACACCGTTTGGGGAATAGGCTGCGACGCCACCAACGAGGCGGCGGTGAAACGGATTTATGACATCAAGAAGCGTGCCGACAGCAAGGCGATGCTGGTATTGGTAGACCATGCCGTAAAAGTGGACTTTTATGTGAACGAACCGCCGGAGGTGGCTTTCGACCTGATGGAGTGCGCCACCCGTCCGCTGACCATTATCTATGACGGCGCGCGGAATCTGGCTCCCAATTTGCTCGCCGAGGACGGAAGCGTGGGCATACGGGTCACTTCGGAGGAGTTCTCGCATCGGTTGTGCGCCCGCTTCCGTAAAGCGATTGTTTCCACATCGGCCAACATCAGCGGAGCCCCTTCGCCTGCTACGTTCGGCGAAATCAGTGAGGAAATCAAACAGGCGGTGGATTATGTGGTGCAGAGTCGCCGGCAGGAAACGGCCCGTCCCAAACCGTCGAGCATTATCAAGTTGGGAAAGGGCGGATTGGTAAAAGTGATAAGAGAATGACTATGACGATGGAACCCGAAGAGAAAAAAAGCCTTTTGCAACGCTTCAACGAGTGGCGTGCGAGGAAAATCAAATTACAGCGTTTTGTCCTGATACTTAGTTTTGTGGTCGGCATTCTGACCGCACTGGCGGCCTGTCTGCTGAAGTTCCTGATAGAATGGATAAAGGAACTTCTGACGGAGAACTTCGACATAACCGGTGTGAACTGGCTCTACTTGGTTTATCCGGTCATCGGCATCTTCCTCACCGGATTGTTTGTACGCTACGTGGTGAAGGACGACATTAGCCACGGCGTCACCAAAATCCTTTATGCCATATCGCGCAGGCAGAGCCGCATCAAGCGTCACAACACCTGGACTTCGCTCATCGCCAGTGCCATCACCATCGGCTTCGGTGGTTCGGTAGGTGCCGAAGCACCGATTGTACTCACCGGTTCGGCCATCGGTTCCAACTTGGGCAGCATGTTTCGTTTGGAGCACCGCACGCTGATGCTTCTGGTGGGCTGTGGCGCGGCGGGAGCCGTTTCGGGCATTTTCAAAGCACCGATTGCCGGTTTGGTGTTCACCTTGGAAGTGCTGATGATTGACCTGACGATGGGTTCCCTGCTTCCGCTGTTGGTGTCGTGCGTGTCGGCAGCCACGGTGTCTTATCTCATTATGGGCACTCAGGCGATGTTCGAGTTCCACATGGATAAACCTTTCCTTATGGAACGCATTCCGGCGGTGATGATACTGGGAGTGGTCTGCGGACTGGTGTCGCTCTATTTCACCCGTTCGATGAACTGGCTGGAGAACATTTTCCGCCGATACCGCAACCCTTACGTCAAACTGCTCATCGGCGGAACGATGCTGAGTGTACTCATCTTCCTCTTTCCGCCGCTCTACGGCGAAGGCTACGACACCATCGACTTGCTCCTCAACGGGGTGAACAATCAGGATTGGGACATGGTGATGAACCACTCCATCTTCTACGGGTACGACAAACTGCTGTTGGTCTACCTGTCGTTCATCGTTCTTTTCAAGGTGTTTGCCACAACGGCCACCAACGGGGGAGGCGGCTGTGGCGGAACCTTTGCGCCGAGTCTTTTCTTGGGATGTATCACCGGATTCATCTTTTCGCACTTCTGTAATGGCTACGAACTGGCTCCGGTTATTTCCGACAACCTTCCCGAAAAGAACTTCGCCCTGTTGGGCATGGCGGGACTGATGTCGGGCGTGATGCACGCACCGCTCACCGGAGTTTTCCTCGTCGCCGAACTGACGGGTGGCTATGACCTCTTCCTGCCGCTGATGATGGTTTCGGTGAGCGCATACCTCACCATCATCATTTTCGAGCCTCACAGCATTTACTCCATGCGTCTGGCCAAGAAAGGCGAACTGCTGACCCATCATAAGGACAAGTCGGTGCTGACGCTGATGAACATCGAGAGCGTGGTGGAAACCGACTTCGAGGCCGTTCATCCGGAGGAGGACTTGGGCAAGATGGTAAAAGTCATTTCGCGGGCGAAGCGCAACCTCTTTCCGGTGATCGACGGACGGGGCGTGTTGTTGGGCATTGTCGTGCTGGACGACATCCGAAACATTATTTTCCGGCAGGAACTGTATCATCGCTTTTTGGTGGGACGGTTTATGGTCGAGCCGTTGGCGCGTATCCACATCGACGACTCGATGGAGGAGGTGATGCGTAAATTTGACAAAACGGGTGCGTGGAATCTCCCCGTGGTGGATGCGGACGGAAAGTACAAGGGCTTCCTGTCAAAGTCGCGCATATTGAACTCTTATCGCCAGACATTGGTGGATTTCTCTGAAGACTGAAAAACAAAGCATAAAGCATATAGAAAGTATGGATAAGAAAGATTTGAGAATAGTATATATGGGTACTCCCGAATTTGCCGTCGAAAGTCTGAAGCGACTGGTGGAGGGAGGTTATCAAGTGGTAGGTGTCATTACGATGCCCGACAAACCGATGGGACGTCACGGCAGTGTGCTTCAGCCCAGTCCCGTCAAACAATATGCCGTGGAACAGGAACTGAAAGTGCTCCAGCCCGAACGCCTGAAGGATGAGGCTTTTGTGGAAGAGTTGCGCGCCTTGCAGGCCGACCTCCAGATAGTGGTCGCCTTCCGCATGCTTCCCGAAGTGGTGTGGGCCATGCCTCGATTAGGCACATTCAATCTCCATGCGGCTTTGTTGCCCCAATATCGCGGTGCGGCTCCCATCAACTGGGCGGTTATCAACGGCGATACCGAAACCGGCATCACCACTTTCTTCTTGAAACACGAGATTGACACCGGCGACATCATTCAGCAGGTGCGTGTCCCCATTGCCGACACGGACAATGTAGAAAATGTGTACGACCGCTTGATGATGCTGGGCGGCGACCTTGTGGTGGAAACCGTAGACGCAATTCTGGCAGGAACGGTCAAGCCCATTCCGCAGGACGAGTTGATTCAGCCTGCCACCGAACTCCGTTCCGCTCCGAAGATATTCAAAGACACTTGTCGCATCGACTGGAGCACGGGAGTGAAGCGGGTGTATGACTTTGTGCGCGGCCTTTCGCCCTATCCGGCCGCTTGGACCGAACTTTGTTCGCCCGATGGCAATCGTCAGGTGCTGAAGATTTATGAAACGGAGAAGGAGTTCGTGCCGCATCAACTGGAGACGGGTGCGGTAGATACCGACCGGAAGACTTTTCTCCGTGTCGCCGTGAAGGACGGCTTTGTCCGCCTTGTATCCCTGCAACTGGCGGGCAAGAAGCGTATGAATGTAGGTGACTTCCTTCGGGGATGGCACTTTGTAGACGGACTGCGGGTGGAGTGATGACGAAAACGTTTGCGGTACAGATATTTGCAAAATAAATGAATGATTTTCGCTGTTTGTATTTAAAATATCCCTATCTTTGTCACACGAAATAACTTAAACTCAAAATCACAGCTTATGAGCAAACCTCTTATCTCGCCGTCGTTATTGTCCGCCAATTTCCTGAATCTTCAGGCAGACATTGAAAAACTGAACCGTAGCGAGGCGGACTGGATACACATAGACGTAATGGACGGTATCTTTGCGCCCAATATCTCTATCGGGTTCCCGCTGATAAAACAGGTGTCCGAAATCTCGGAAAAACCGTTGGATGTGCACCTGATGATTATGCAACCCGAAAAGTTCATCGATGAACTGAAAGGCATGAATGCCATGATGATGAATGTTCATTACGAAGCTTGCACACACCTTCACCGGGTGGTACAGCAAATCAAGAATGCCGGTATGAAGGCCGGTGTGACGCTGAATCCGGCAACTCCCGTCATGATGTTGAAAGACTTGGTGCGCGACTTGGACATGGTGTTGCTGATGAGTGTCAATCCCGGTTTTTCCGGACAGAAGTTCATTCCGCAGACCGTGGACAAACTGAAAGAATGTCGCGAATTGGTGGACAGCACCGGCTCGAAGGCTTTGATTCAAGTGGACGGCGGCGTGAACTTAGAGACCGGAAAGTTACTGGTAGAGGCCGGTGCCGATGTACTGGTGGCGGGTAATGCCGTGTTCAAGGCTCCCGACATGGTGGACATGATTCATCGGTTGAAGAATCTTTAATACTCTTTCCTTGTGAAACCGGATGCCTATCCCATACTCCGGCTTGCCATTTATTTGGCGGCCGGAATTTTTTTTGCCGCGACTTTCGGTTGGATTTCCGAGCGCTTGTCGCTGGTACTTACGCTGCTGTCGCTGCTGTGGCCGGTGGCATTGTCGGGCCGACTTTCCTATCGCTTCAGATGGTGCTTTGGGGCAGGGGTTCCGGTGTTTCTGTTTCTGGCGGGCGGAACCCTTGCGGAACATGCCCGACAGGAAGTGCAGGCGGAATGGCCGGACGAACGGAAAGTGTACGTCGGTCGGTTGCAGGAACGACCGCTTCGGAAACCTCGAAGTGTGCAGTGCCGGGTAGAAACGGAAGGTCGCCGGATACTGCTCCATTTGCCGAAAGACAGTTTGTCCGAAGCGTTGGAAATCGGTGACGAACTGGTGTTCTTCGCTCGTATCCGTCCGCCCGAAACGCCGGAAGGAGCGGATTTTGACTACGCTCGCTACCTGCTTCGTCAAGGAATCGGCGGTACGGCCTATGCGGCGGCCTCGTACTGGCGAAAGACGGACGCTCCGCCCGTGAGGACGCTGAAACAGGAGGCTTTGCTCCGAAGGGAACGGCTGGTGGAACGTTTCCGTGCTTGGGGGATCGGCGAACGGCAGTTGCCGGTATTTGCCGCATTGACCATCGGGCACAAGACGGAGTTGGACGAGGCTACCCGTAATGCCTATTCGGTGGCCGGCATAGCGCACGTATTGGCCTTGTCGGGGATGCACATCGCCATCGTCTGGACGTTGCTATATGGGCTGCTCCGGCCGTTGGCGGTGAATCGCCGGTGGGCGGTGGTCAGGTGGTTGGTCGGGACGCTGTTGCTGTGGGGCTTTGCTTTTGTCGTGGGACTGGAAGCCTCGGTGGTGCGTGCGGTGGTGATGTGCATGCTGATGGGACTGGGCGGGTTGGCCGGAGTTCGGGTCTTGTCGTTCAATACCCTCGGCATCGCCGCTTTTTTCATGCTGATTTACCGCCCTTTCTATCTTTTTGATGTCGGTTTTCAACTTTCGTTTGTGGCGGTAGCCTCCATCTTGTTGTTCTCTCCACTGTTGTATGGACTGTTGCGGGTGCGTGGCCGCTTGCTTCGTTGGACGTGGGGTGTGTGCTGTGTATCGGTGTCGGCGCAGTTGGGTACGGCTCCGTTGGTCATGTATTATTTCTCCACCTTTTCGGTTTATTTTCTGTTGGCTAATTTGGTGGCCTCCTTGTTGATGCCGCTCATTCTCTTCGGTGCTTTCGCGCTGGTGGCGGTGTCGTTTTTGCCTTGGCTGCATCGGTGGGTGGTGTGGGGACTGAATCTGTCGGTGGATGCCCTCAATGCGGTGGCGGAACGGACAGCCGATTTGCCCGGTTCTTCTTTTTCCCTCTCGTGGATGGAACCGGTGCAGGTGACTTTGTTTTACGGGGTGTTGGGACTGTTGTGGGTTTGTGTCAAGACTCGCCGGCGCAAGTGGCTGATAGCGTTGTTGGCTCTTGTTGCCTTGCTGTTAGCCGTCCGTTTTTCGGTGCTTTTGATGGGTGAATCATGGACGAAATGAAAAATAGCCTCGCTTTGTTGGCGGCGGAATGAAGAAAAAAATGTAACTTTGTTGGCTAAAAGCGATTTAGAAGGAATTATGTTGTCAAAAGTTATAGCACAAGCGAATGTAGACCATGCAGAGAAATGGTTTGAAAGAGCGGAAAAAGTAGTGATAGTCAGCCATGTGTCGCCGGACGGAGATGCCATCGGTTCATCGTTGGGACTGTATCACTTTCTTGTTTCGCAGGAAAAAGATGTCCGTGTGATTGTCCCCAATGCTTTTCCCGACTTTCTGAAATGGATGCCGGGTGCCAAGGACATTCTTCAATATAATAGGTATAAGGACTTTGCGGACAAGCTGTTGAAAGAGGCCGATGTCATCTGTTGCTTGGACCTCAACGCCTTGTCGCGATTGGACAGCATGGGCGAGGCTGTGAAAGGCTCATCGGCTCGCAAGATGATGATTGACCATCACTTGTATCCGGAGGATTTCTGTCAGATAGTTATTTCACATCCCGAAATATCTTCCACTTCCGAGTTGGTGTTTCGGTTGATTTGTCAGTTGGGCAACTTCAATGACATCTCCGAAGAAGGGGCGGAATGTATCTATACGGGCATGATGACCGATACCGGCGGTTTTACTTATAATTCCAACAACCGGGAAATTTATCTGATTATCGCCGAACTGCTTTCCA
The DNA here is from genome assembly GCA_964469845.1 of uncultured Phocaeicola sp. GTDB lineage: Bacteria > Bacteroidota > Bacteroidia > Bacteroidales > Bacteroidaceae > Phocaeicola. The sequence continues at coordinate 6,103 of CAYXZF010000057.1, read as the reverse complement.
AGGGCATCGACAAGGATCGGATTTACCGCAACGTGTATAACACTTGCTCCGAGGCCCGGTTGCGCTTGCAGGGCTACGTGCTCTACGAGAAGATGCAGGTGTTTCCCGAATACAATGCCGCGCTCATCGCCTTGTCGCGTGCCGAACAGAAAATGTTCCATTACATGAAAGGCGATACGGAAGGTTTGGTCAATATGCCGTTGGCCATCAAAGATGTCCGCTTTTCCGCTTTCTTGCGCGAGGATACGGAGAAAGACATGATTAAGATTTCGCTTCGTTCGGTCGGCACCTTCCCCTGCAACAAAGTGGCTGCCGAATTTTTCAACGGAGGCGGCCATCTGAATGCTTCCGGCGGCGAAATTTACGGAACGATGGAGGAAGCGCTTCGACAGTTCAAGGCAGCTTTGGTGAAGTATGAAGACCTTTTATTAGGAAAAAAATAGTTATTTTAGTATAATACGAAGGAAAGTTAGAAGAAGTTTCGCGATGATTTATTACTTTTGTCCGAAATTAAGCAAAAACAGAATGAAGAAGTTAAGTATATTATTAATGATGGTATGCGGATTGGGAGCGATTTTCCAGTCGTGCAACAACGGCAAGACCTATGCCGAATTGAAAGAAGAAGAACGTGATGCCATCCGGCGTTTCATCGAGTTGAATGAAATCAAGGTTATCAGTGAAGAACAGTTTGAAGCGCAAGACTCCGTTACCAACGTGGCGGACAATGAATTCGTTTTGTTCGATGAAACAGGTGTTTACATGCAGGTGGTGGAACGGGGCAACGGTGATGTGCTGGAGGACGGACGCTACGAAGTGTTGGCGCGTTACGTAGAAACCCGTATATCCGATGAGGGTACGCTCGATACCCTTTCGCTGAATACCATTCCGAACTATTATCCGCATCCCGATGAGTTCAAACTCACCAAGTCGGGCGATGCCATGTCGGCTTCGTTTACCGTGGGAGCCGCCATGTACGAAGCGCATAGCAGTACGTATGTTCCTTCGGGTTGGTTGTTGCCCATCAACTATCTGCGTATCGGTCGTGAAATATCAGGACGTTCCAGAATCAAACTGATTATTCCCCATAGCCAAGGAACTTCTACGGCATCGGGTCAGGTAATACCTTGCTACTATGAAATAACCTATCAATTATCAAGATGACACTTATAAAATCTATTTCCGGAATCCGCGGAACCATTGGTGGTCATGCCGGCGATGGTTTGAATCCGCTGGATATTGTAAAGTTTACGTCGGCTTATGCGACGTTGATTCGTAAAACAACTACCGTAAAGAGTAATAAAATCGTTGTAGGTCGCGATGCGCGCATTTCTGGCGAGATGGTGAAGAACGTGGTGTGCGGCACACTCATGGGGATGGGCTTCGATGTGGTGAACATCGGATTGGCTTCGACTCCTACCACCGAACTGGCCGTGACGATGGAAGGCGCATGTGGCGGTATCATTCTGACAGCCAGTCATAATCCCCGTCAGTGGAATGCGCTGAAGTTGCTGAACGAACACGGTGAGTTCCTCAATGCAGCCGAAGGTAACGAAGTGCTCCGCATTGCCGCAGCCGAAGAATTTGAATATGCCGACATTGACCATTTGGGCAAATATACCGAAGACAATACTTACGATGACAAGCATATCGACAGTGTGCTCGCACTGAAATTGGTGGACGTGGAAGCCATTCGCAAAGCCCGTTTCAAAGTAGCCATCGACTGTGTGAACTCGGTGGGGGGTGTTATTCTGCCGAAGTTATTGGAACGCTTGGGGGTAGAGACAGTGGAAAAGTTGTACTGCGAACCTACCGGTGATTTCAGCCACAATCCCGAACCGTTGGAAAAGAACCTTGGCGACATTATGGGACTCATGGCCAAGGGAGGCTACGATGTAGCTTTCGTGGTAGACCCGGATGTGGATCGTTTGGCCATGATTTGCGAAGATGGCAAGATGTATGGCGAAGAATATACGTTGGTGACAGTGGCGGATTATGTACTGAAGCATACTCCGGGCAACACCGTTTCCAATCTCAGTTCCACCCGTGCGTTGCGCGACGTGACTCGCAAGTATGGCTGTGAATACAACGCTTCGGCCGTGGGCGAAGTGAATGTGGTAGCCAAGATTCGTGAGACCGGTGCGGTTATCGGCGGAGAAGGTAACGGCGGAGTCATTTATCCGGAAAGCCACTGCGGTCGTGACGCTTTGGTGGGCATCGCTTTGTTCCTGAGTCATTTGGCACACGAGGGCAAGACCGTGAGCGAACTTCGCGCCACATATCCTCCTTACTTTATCGCGAAGAACCGCATCGACCTGACTCCCGAAACGGATGTGGATGCCATTCTCGCAAAGGTGAAGGAAATGTACAAGGACGAAGAGGTGAACGACATTGACGGTGTGAAGATAGATTTCCCCGATAAGTGGGTGCATTTGCGCAAGAGTAATACCGAACCGATTATCCGTGTCTACTCTGAGGCCTCTACTTTGGAAGCGGCCAACGAAATCGGACAGAAAATGATGGATGTGGTTTACAGCTTGACCAAATAAATACTTTATTGCATACCATTCAAGAGCGGGTGTATTTCGGTACATCCGCTTTTTGTTTGGGGCTGAGGAAGTGGGCGGGGATTTATACCCACAACAAATCGCTCATAATCCCGTCCGATACGAAGATGCCGCTTCGGGTCAGTTTCAAGGCGTCCGAGTCGGTTTCCAACAAGCCTTGTTCGATGTGTGGCTTTGCCATGCGCAGGCAGTAGCGGTAGAGCGTTTCGCCGAAGTTCGTGCGCAGGCGGGAGAGGGGAAGCCCCCAACAGGTGCGGATGCTTGTTATCACGAAATCGTTGTAGCGGGTGTAGAGGTTCAGTTCCTCCACTTCGTAATCGGGATGTTCGGAGGCGATGCCCTCCATGTACTTGTCCAGCGATGCTACGTTCCATTGGCGGGAGAATCCGTTGTAGGAATGGGCGGAAGGGCCGCAACCTAAGTATTTCTTGCCGGTCCAGTAGTTTGAGTTGTGGCGCGAGTGTAGGTCGGGCAGGCAGAAGTTCGAGATTTCGTAATGTCGGTATCCTGCTTCCGTTAGCGTGTCTATCAAGATGCCGAACATCGCTACGCTGAGGTCTTCGTTCGCTTCCTCCACCCGGTGCTGTTCGCGCAGATTCCAGAGGGCCGTACCTTCTTCATATATCAGGTGATAGGCGGAGATGTGTTCGGGATGCAGGTCGATGGCCTGTCTCAAATCAGCTTTCCAAACGTTCATCGTTTCGCCCGGAAGTCCGTACATCAGGTCGATGCTGATGTTGCGGAAGCCCGCTTTTCGACATCGGTCGAAGGCTTCGACGGCTTGGCGGGCGGTGTGCCGTCGATGAAGCAGTTTCAAAGTGTCCTCATCGAAAGTCTGGATGCCCATACTCAGGCGGTTGACCGGCAATTGACGGAGCATGGTTACATAGTCCGGCGTGAGGTCGTCCGGGTTTGCTTCGAGGGTAATCTCCGCATCCGGATTTACGGAGTACACCTGATATATCCGGTTGAAGATTTCTTCCAGTTCGACCTGTGTAAGTTGCGAGGGGGTACCTCCACCCAAGTAGATGGTTTCTATTTCTTCGCCTTCCGTGTAGTTCTTCCGCATTTCCAGTTCACGACAGAGGGCATGCACATAGTCGCCTTTCTTCTCGTTCCGGGTGGTCGAGAAGAAGTCGCAGTAGATGCACCTCCGCCGGCAGAAAGGGATATGGATGTAGATGCCTGCCATTGTGTTATGAACGGTTTCGGAAAGTGAGCATTGTCTCAACGATTTCGTCGGTGGAATCGGTGAGCGTCAGCAATAAGTTTTGATATTTTCCTTCTTTTATCAGGTGCTGCATGAGCGGATAGACCGGCATTTCTTCCGTCCAGTATCGGGTGTCCATAAATACCATCGGACTGGCGTAACCGAAACTGAGGTAATGGTTCTGTACCGCTTCCTGAAAAATCTCCTGCATGGTGCCTGCGCTGCCCGGTGCATAGATGATGCCACCCTTAGCGATGGTCAGGATGCAGTCTTCGCGGATGCTGTTGTCAAAGTACTTGGCGATGTGGGTGGCGAAAGGAGTGGCAGGCTCGTGTCCATAGAGCCAAGTAGGTACTCCCAGACTGACGGTTTCTGTCTGCGGATATTTCGCGATGACCCGAAAAGCGGTGTCCAGCCACCAGCGGTCGTTGAACGAAGGGGCTTCTTCCAGTATTTGTAGGGCATCTTCGGTTTCGGCTTCGCTTCGTCCGGCCATCCAGGCTCCCAAGTGGGTCGCTTCCATTGCTCCCGGTCCTCCTCCGCTCACCATCAGGCAGTCGTTTTCGGCCAAGGTCTTGCTTATCTGTACAATCTTCCGATAAGCTTCTTCGGTGCGCAGCAACCTATGTCCGCCCATGATGCCCACCACCTGACGTTCGTTGACGAGCGTCAGAAATTCCTGCATGGCTTGTGTCATGGAGTGGTCGTGCAGACAGCGTCCCAATGTTTCCTTGATGTCTGTCGCTATCTTTCCTTGTTGCAGGTAGTGCTCATACACTCGGTGGTCGTAACAGTCTTTGTACGACCCGTGCTTTCCCGGTTGATAGCCTTTGTAGAGGGTGTCGGCCGAGTAGAGCTGTTTTCGGAAAAGGTCGAACGGCAACTGTAGCGATGGACTGGCGATGATTTCCTTCAGTGCTTCCAGCGCATCGGTCTGTATCGGTTGTTTCGGAAGAACGGGAGTTTTCTTTTTCAGCGGTTTCTTTCCCATCATCGCTTTCCGTGCCAGATAGGATTCATATTGGTTTTCCAAATAGTTGTCTGCCATAGTCTTTCTTCATTTCAGGCGGTTTATTTTGCAAATGTAGAAATTGTTTGCCGTTTTTCCAAGGTTGCGTGTGCAAAAAAAGTGAAAGGCGGTGTTCTTCTCCGTTAGTGAAAACATCCTTTGCGTTTCGCTTGTTATTAGTAGGTACTCTCATTAAAAACGAAAAAGATTATGAATAACGGACTTTCTGCTTTTCTGTTGGCACTCATCGGTCTGACTGCTTCATCGCCCATTGATGCGTGTACAGGCATCACTCTCAAAAGTAAGGATGGTGTCACCGTGACGGCGCGCACGGTCGAATGGGCAGCCTCGGTGATGAAGACTTTTTATGTGGTGGTGCCTCGCCATCAGTCCCTCTGCTCACTGACTCCCGACGGGGAAGACGGACTGAAGTTTACTTCGCGATACGGCTATGTGGGACTGGCGGTGGAACAAAAGGAGTTTCTGGTGGAAGGAGTGAACGAACAGGGACTTTCCGCCGGATTGTTCTATTTCCCCAATTACGGGAAGTACGAACCTTATGATGCGTCGCAGAAGGAGAAGAGTCTTTCCGACTTTCAAGTCGTGTCGTATGTGTTAGGGGCATGCGGCACTGTGGACGAGGTGAAAGAAGCTCTTGGCAAGGTGCGTATCATCAATATCGATTCTCGGTCATCCACCGTTCATTGGCGTTTTACGGAAGTTTCGGGGCGTCAGATTGTACTTGAAATCGTAGATGGTGTGCTGCATTTCTACGAGAATCCGTTGGGAGTCCTTACCAATTCACCCGGGTTGGAATGGCATTGGACCAACTTGAACAATTATCTGAATTTAACTCCGGGTACTGTGCCTGAACATCCTTTCGGCGCACTGACTCTGCAACCGTTCGGTGGCGGAAGCGGTATGCTCGGTCTGCCGGGCGACTTTACTTCTCCATCGCGTTTTGTTCGTGCCGCTTTCTTTCAAATTACAGCTCCTGTGCAACCCACTGCTGAGGCTTCCGTTCTTCAGGCTTTTCATCTGCTGAACAGTTTCGACATTCCCATCGGACTCCAGTATTCTTGGGGAGAAGCTCCGGATACTATGCCCGGTGCCACTCAGTTCACTGTCGTTACGGACACCTCTCATCGCATGATTTACTATCGGACCATGTACAACAGTCATATCCGTTGCATTGATTTGAAAAGCATCAATTTTGACCGAACTGCCTATCATGCTTCTCCGTTGGATGACGAGAAACGGGAACAGATAGAAAATGTCGTGGTGCATTGATTTGATTAGCACTCTTTTTAACATCAATAT
>CAYXZF010000056.1:6996-16834 GCA_964469845.1 uncultured Phocaeicola sp. | reverse complement strand
TGCAGTATATTTCAGTCGTGGATTAAGGGCACTATACTATCGCTGAATAGTTACGGTCTGTCTTTATTTGGTTAAAATAAGACAATTGCTCCTCTATCATTGGGTTCAATCCACTGATTGCATACAAGTCGATGACTGGAATGCTATATATACTTCCCGCTTCTTTAATAGCTTGGATGTATGCGTCAAAATACTCATTACAGCTATTTTGATAGCTTTCATCGGGTTGTACATTGTTGTTCCCGAATGTTGCATAGGCACGATGTAAGGGGGTAAGCAAAATGATTTGTTTGTCAGGGAACAATTGTTTCAATTTCAGTAGCCCGATATTGATTCGTCCTTTAAAAGTAGACTCTGACAATATGGGAGTCCGACGTTTACGTATTACTTCCCGTTGAGGTTGTCCGGTAGCAACCCATACCTTCTCTTCCTTTTCGGTGAACCACTCCCCGATAGGCAATCCGCTATTGAAGTCATTGGTTCCTAAGAACACCATTATGGCATTCAATTCTTTGCCTTGGTTTACATTCAACAATTCTGCTTGGCGCGTAACATCATTCCATTCCTTTCCACTTACGGCATACGTATGAGGAGTGATATTCAGCCATTCTTTCAAGAAATCCCAATATTTCCGAACTTCTTTCAAACAGTTCGGATCGGTAATGGAATCACCGATGTATCCCACTTTCTTACCTTGCCAAGGATGTGTAGTTTGTGCCATGGAAATGAATGATTGCCCAATAGAACTAATGTGATGAGTTGTTTCTTTACGTTCATAGATATGTTGGTATTTGTTTATTTATGTATGGTCTTATCATGATAAAGCGCATAGCGAATGGTGAATTAGAATTGGATGCTTAAACCTCCCGTAAATACTGCTTTGGGCATGGGATAACCGTTCATGATTTCGTATTTCTGAGCTAATAGATTTTCTCCGCGAAACCAGATGTCCAGTTTCTCATTCATCCGATACGTTCCGTTCAGATTCAGCAAAATATAATTCTCCTGTTTTTCTGGAGAGGTAGAGGTATATAACCCATCGACATATTGGACGCCAACGGTCATTTGCCAACGACCATGCATGTATGACAAAGCGCTATACCATTTATGTTCGGGAGAAGCGATGACCGGATGTGCCATGTGCAGATAACTATAGTTGGCGTTCCACGACCAGGAAGGAGAAATCCGATAGCTTGCCTGTAATTCCAAACCGCTATTCTCAATCGTTCCTGTATTCATGTTCATCATGCGCCCATCCACCGGAGCAACCGTTATCAGATTGTCTCCTTTCAAATAGAACAAATTGATTCCGTATATCAGACGATTGTCCCATAGTCGTTGGGAAAAGCCTAACTCATAATTCCAGATTCGTTCAGCCTCCAAATCGGGATTGGCGATTCCCCACATGAACATCTCGCAGATGATGGGATGGCGGAAACCTTTGGAAACAGTCAGCTTGGTTTCTGCATTTTTCGGTAAATGGAGAGCTGCACCTAGTTGGGGAATCCACTCCGTACCGGCTTCATTATGGTAATCCATACGTAGGCCGACGTTCACGGTTAACCAAGATGATAGATGTTGACGGAAGTCTGCATAACCGGCTATTTCATGTTGTGTCTTGTTCACGATTTCTGATTCTTCTCCAGTTCTTTCTCCTTCCACATATTCATTCCACGCCTTTCCTCCGAAATGAAACCAGTCGGCTCCTAAAGTGATGCGGCTGTTTGCAAATGCTTGGAATGACTGATACCATGAAATGCCCGACATTTTGTCTGTGGAGTTGAAACGATAATCCAATGGCTTTTCCGAAGGGCTATATCCATCGTTTATCCGATGGTTTCCCAAATTATGGAAAATGTTCAGGGCACCCGAAGTTTTTTCGTATTCATTCTCTAAAGCCAACGAACTCATACCTCGTGTGATGCGTTGGTGGGCGTCCAATAGCGGGGAATCCAATGTACCCGGTTGCGAAGCTTTGAATTGGGTGAGATTCACATTCCCGTTGATTGTCCAATGACTATTCAAGGCGTATCCTAGTTTGACAAAGCCTCCATATTGGTCAAAGTTCATGTTGTCCCGATGTCCGTCAGTATGGTTATAGGAAACACCGATTATACTGCTGAACCTTCCTTTATGAATACGGTTGGTTATTTCGCTTTGAAGCGTGTTGTAGGAACCGTAGCCGATATTAGCTTGCGTCTGTACTCCTTCCTTTGTCATCTGACGGGTGACGATGTTGATAACTCCGCCCATGGCATTCGATCCATAGAGTACGGAAGCAGGGCCGCTGAGAACTTCCACCCGTTCGGTCATCATACTTTGGCAGATATCCGCTACGGGATGTCCCATCAGTCCCATATATTGTGGATGTCCATCAACCAGGACCATTAAACGGGCCGAACTGCCTCCCAAACCACGGATGCTCATGTTTCCGGCTGCACCATCCGAAACTCCATATCCCATGACTCCTCGGGAAGTGATGAATAGGCCGGGAGTCTGTTCTGTCAGCATCGGTAATAGGGAAGTGGTATGTTGACTCTCTATCTTGTCGCGGTTCAGTATGGAAATGGTCATAGGTAAATGGCGGATATCCGTTTTCTCCCGTGCACCCGTCACGACCACTTCTTCCATCATGACCGGTTTACTGACATTGATTGTATCATAAGTTGTCGGTTGCCCCGCAAATGCGAGACAACCGACTAGTAAATGGATGAACATGATTCTTCTTTATTTTTTCTTGAAATGTACGACACATCCGCCTGTCTTCGCAATGTTGACAGAGAGTGTATCCCCTTTCTTGACTTTCTTTTTCTTATAGACCACTTCATCGAACACTTTACCGTCACGATAGATGTGGGCTTCGTATTTTACACCTTCTTCCAGGAAGTCGAGTGCGAGTGTCAAGGTACGTGCTTCTTGACTGGTGGAACCCAGGAAGAAGTCGCTTCCTTTTCTTCGGAGCATGGTGACATATTGGTTGATGGCTGCTTCCAGACACCAGGAGTCATCCCAGGAAGCCGGCATGTCTTTCAGCAGTTGGGTGTAAGGCTTGTTTAGGATGTGATTCGGTGAATCGGCTACGGTCTGTATACCTGATTCGAACGTTACTCCAGTTGCAAGCTGATGTGCCCAAGTTGTATTGTCACGATGGCGGTCACCGTCACGTGTGCCGAATTCAAACGGTGTATAGTCCATCGGACCTACTGCATTTCTGGTAAATACCAATGTCGCATTGTAGTCGGCATCGGTACCGGTCTTGTTCCATCCGCCGGTGAAGTAATCTTCGTTACCATCAACCGCTTCTGCTGTCAGGAAGTTAGGGTACTTGCGTCGGAGTCCGGTAGGAGTGGTACATCCATGATAATTTACGACCATTTGCAGGTCGGCTGCAATTTTCAGAATACGTTCCTGTTTCAGCATTTGCTCTCTGGAATCTCCTTTGAAGAAGTCTATCTTTACTCCGACAAAACCTTCATCCTTCCATTCCTTCAGAATATTACGGATGACTTGTTCGTCATTTTCAATCAGAGCCTGACGTTGCCAGATGATGACCTTTACTCCACGTTCGGCTGCATAGCGAACCAATTCACATCGGTCGTAGGAACAAGATGACCAACCTTCGTCTAGGGTAAAATAGGGCCAGCCCATTTCGGCTGCAAAGTCGATGTATTTCTTCTGTAAGTCGAAATCGGATACATTCTTTGGAATACCGCCTTCGTTGCCTCCCCAATCCCAAGAAGACAAACCTGCCTGAATCCAACTCATGTCCTTGATGACAGAAGGATCGTTCAAGTTGTCAATCAAATCACTGGTAGCGATGGTCTTGAGCGAACCGATGAAGGCCATTCTCCAAGGTGTCTTGTTGTTGTCGGTGATGACCGGTGATTTCTCGCCCAAATGAAAGGTAAAACTACCGTTTGTCTTTCCCGGAACCAGATAAGAACGGCAGAATGTGCCGTCAACGGTAGCTTCGGAAAGGAGCAGGTTGCATTCTTCTCCCAAACTGGTCTCAATCAATACCGGTTGGGCAAACTTACCGCCTTCTACTTTTTGGGCATCTTGCCAGTCACGTTTCGGGTATCCTTGCGAATAGTCTTCGGTCCATCTTTGTCCCCAGCTGCATGTATAAGAAGGTATATTCATTTCGCTGGCATCTGCTTCTACACCGATGTTTGTCGAACCGGGGAATTCATAGCGATAGGCAATACCGTCATTGTACACTCGGAAGACGATATTCATGGTCATTCCGTTTTTCCGGACGGGAACAATGGCTTCGTTGTAGTGGTTTACTACTTGGGCTCTTTTACCGGAAGGCATTGAGTAGGATTCGTTGATTGTGTTTTCCTTGATGTCTCTTCCTACGGTGATGTCTTGGGTGAAATCGGCCATAGAGGTTAGTAATCCCAACTTGGAACTGCTTATAATTTCCTTGCCTTCTCGTGTTACTTTATAAAATGCAAATCTACCGTTTCCTTCATCCTTTGTAAGGATGGTCAAAGTGTTCTTGCCGTCAGGTGATGTAATGGCTACATGGTTGCGTTCTTCTTGCTCCGGATATGCTGCCGAAGTTACATGGATACCTTCAATGGCAATCGGCTTTCCGGAAGCATCGCTGATTTCGATGATGCTTTTTCCTTCAGGTAAATATGCTGTAGCTATCACATAACTGCGTGGGTCGCTGATGGCTTTTACCGCACCGGCTTTCGGTGCAAATTTTCGGATGGTCCGGTTGCCTGCCTTGATGGTCAACCAACGGCCTTCTTCAGAAGGTGGACAAACAATCAGGATATCCTTCATGCCTGCCGAAGCTTGTGTGGTTGTAAATTGGGCAACGGCACCTGTCTGTTTTCCTTGAGTCAGCTTGCAATCATTCATATTCAATACATCGGTCATACGGCTGTATACGTATCCCAAACCGAACTTGCTTCCTTTGGCATCGTCTATCCAATGGGCAAATTCATCGTGCTGTGCATGGAAGAGCGCACGGGCACCATCGGTATAGCTGACCATAGCCAATGCTCCATGTCCGGCACGGTCATCGTCTGCATGGAGGGAAGCGTAAGCAAAATGATACAGGCCACGGCTGATTCCTGCCATGAAACGGGCATATTGAATGAAGTTATCGTTGAAGAACTGGCGGTAACGTGGCTCCAATTTTTCACGAAGTGCTTCTGCACGGTCCAATACATCGGTGAATCCCTTGGCCGAAGCAGCCATACCTGCTACCAAATCATTCAATTCATTCTGATGGTCGCCAAATTTCAGACGGCTGTCGTCAAAGATGTTGATTTTTCCATTGCCGAAGTTACGGCTTACATCCGAATAAGCATCCTTATATCGCAAATCCTGAAAAACGAATTGGCGTGGCATGTTCTGGAAATCGCTTGGACATTGGTTCCAGTAACTGTGATAAAAATCGTAGTAAAGTTGTGCCACTTCCTTGGCATGTTCTTCACCGAAATATTGTTTCGCATAATCCAACAGGAACTCATCCGTATTGTACTGGTTGAAATTCCACAAGAAAGCGGAGTTTGCTGCTGCTTCCATCAAATGTTCACGGGTATTTCCCATATTCACTACCGAGAATTGCAGAGGAGCCTTTGACAAAGCATATCGGAAGTTGTATTCCATCTTCCAAGGACCTTCTGCCGGTGCCAAGTGTGAACCGGTGGAAGTAAACTGGAAGTTGAAGTAAAGTCCCACTTTCACCTTGTTGTTGGTGTGTCGGCGCAAGTCGATGGATGGATAATGGTCGCGTCGGGCTGCTACGTATGTCCATAACATGTTGCTCTTGTTCGGAGGTGTAAGCAAGCCTTTACCCATCAAATTGCTGAGTTCGTTATAGAACGTCATTCGTACAAACGGATTGTCTTCTCCGGTTGTTTCGCAAATCATGTCATACATCTTTTGAGTCATCTCGTTGGCTACGGCTGCACGTTCGTTCTCTTCTGTAGGAGAATCTTCCACGTAACGTCCTTCGTCTCCACGTTCCCAGAATGCATGGTCACCGCTTCCACGGAAACCGATGAGCCAGATATATTCAATGTTGGCTGCTTTCACGCAGTCAATGCTGTATTGCCAGAAATCATAAATGCTCTGCTTGTCTTTCAGGGTAAGGCGGGGAACTTCCTTCATGCCTCGTACTTTGGTCCAATAGTCATCCCACATGACAAAACCGCAAGCCAATGGGGCGTGGTGATGCGAAGTAAGCACCAAGCCGAAATGTTGCAGGCGCATGGCATCATCGGTCAGCATCTTCTTGTCCCAACGAACGCATCCTTCCAATTCTACACAGTTGAATTTCATGCGCAATATAGTCTCCAACCAAGCATCCCAATGTTCTTTGGTCTTGTCCAACCAAGGCACAAAGAGGTCGGTATCGTTGGGGAACCAGGAACGATAGCGTACGGAAGGAGAACGGAAATACAGATCCAAATCTCCGTCTACAACGATGCTTTCCTTGTGTTCCGGTTCCCAGCTGCACCAATACCACAAAGGAGGAACACCCAAGATTTTTTCCGAAAACGTATAGATGGCATAAATGGTACCTCTCATGTCCTTACCGTACAAATAGATGCGTTTGGAAGCAGGGTCTGCATAGATACGATGGGACTCAAAATCGTCCAGTTCCTTCTTCAGGGTAAGAAGGGAGGTTGCACCCTTTTTGTCATCTTGGACGATACATAGTTCCACGCCTTTACCGGTAGAAGAACCTATTGTCGGTGTGAAACCCATTACTTTCTGAATGTCTTTGGCCAATGTCTTTGCCGCCAACATGACTTGCTCGTCCGTGTTCTTAGGAACGACGATACGGAATTTGCCTTTCTCCAATGTCAGTTCTGCCGCTTGTAATTGGAAGATGGCAAAGCAAGAAATGAATAATGAAATGATGAATTGTTTATACATGCTGTTTATTTAAATATTATTATTAAGCGTAAAGGTAGACATTAATCCATTGGGATAAATACCAAATTCTGCCAGATGTGTCTGTTCTTGTCGCAAATGTATAATTTGGCAAGAAAGCATACATTAATGATGATAATAAATCGTAGTTTTGTTAATAAACTATATAATAAAGTATATTAATGAAAAAGTATTTGAGGAATCGTATTTTATGGGGACTTATCGCTTGTTCTTTCGCTTGTGGAGTACAATCACAGGTTCCCAATTATTATCGGGATGCTCGTAAGATCTATTTGGACTCCAAAGATGGTCATGAAGGAATGAGCGAATGGAAAATGAAAAAAGCCGGTGATGTGAAAGAATCGGCAGAACTCGTTTCAAGTGTAGAATATGCATCGGATGGTTGGATGTCGGCGATTGTACCGGGAACAGTACTGAATTCGTTGGTGCATAACGATGTCTATCCGGAGCCATATTATGGATTGAACAACAAGTTGGACAAAGGTATTATTCCCGATTTGGCTCATGCGGGTAGAGAGTTTTACACCTATTGGTTCCGAACGGAATTCGATATACCGGAAAGCTATAAAGATAAATTGGTTTGGCTTCATGTAGAAGGTATCAACTATCGTGCAGAAGTGTGGGTGAATGGCTATTTGTTGGGTAATCTTTCAGGTATGTTCCGTCCGGCTCATCTCAATATATCCGATTTTGCAAAGGTTGGCAAGAAAAATGCTTTGGCCATAAAGGTTTATCCTGTAGATATGTCGGGTACCATCAAACAAAAAGCTTGGGGCGCACCGGGGGAATTCCATAATGGAGGCGATGGAAACATCGGGTTGAATACCACGATGCTGATGAGTGTCGGTTGGGACTTTACGTTCAACGATGGTGTCCGTGACCGCAATACGGGTATATGGAAGAGTATTTCTCTTTATGCAACCGACAAGGCAGTGCTTCGTCATCCGTTTGTCCGTTCTGATTTTTACAAGCCTGACTATGATGTCAGTAAGGAAACGGTCAGTGTAGAAGTGACCAATCCGACTCAAGGAGATGTGGAATGTGTCGTAAAGGGGGAAATCGTTGGCGAAGGCATCACTTTCGAAAAGAAAGTACGTTTGTTCCGGGGAGAAACCCGTGAATTAACTTTCACACCTGAGGAGTTCCCTCAGTTGGTAATCAAGAATCCTCGCTTGTGGTGGCCGCTTTTCAAAGGTAAACCGGAACTTTATGAATTGAAATTGACAGCCATCGTCGATGGAAAAGTTTCGGATGAGACCAAGACTCGTTTCGGTATCCGTGAGATTACATCCGACCAAAATACACCAGACCGTTCCCGTCAGTTCTATGTCAATGGCAAGAAGTTGTTTATTCGTGGAACCAATTGGATTCCGGAAGCCATGCTTCGTCATTCCGATGAACGTACATACGCTGAATTGAGATACACCAAGCAAAGCGGTATCAACTTGGTTCGTATGTGGGGTGGTGGTATTGCTGAATCCGACTATTTCTTCCAATTGTGTGATGAAATGGGATTGTTGGTATGGCAAGAGTTCTGGATGACCGGAGATACCAAACATCCGCAAGACCAGGCGCTCTATCTAAGTAACGTGGAAGCAACCGTGAAGCGTATCCGTAACCACCCTTCGTTGGCATATTATGTTTCTTCCAATGAAAGTACAGAGATGCCGGGAGCCAAGGATTTGATTCTAAGTCTGGACAATACCCGTGGTTACCAGATGCAATCGGAATGTGATGGTATTCACGACGGTAGTCCATATAAGCAGGTAAATCCGATGCAGCATTATGAGAATACGGCATCCGATAGAGGCAGTCGTGTCGATGGTTTCAATCCGGAATATGGCGCACCTACCATTCCGACGGTAGAAACATTACGTGAGGTTATGGATGAAAAGGACTTGTGGCCTATCAACAAGGAAGTTTGGGACTATCACGATGGGGGTGGCTTCCACTTGATGTCTACCATGTATACCGATTTGACCAATAATTATGGAAAATCTTCCTCCATTGATGAATTTGCCAAGAAGGGTCAGTTGGTAGGAGCCATGAATTCCAAGTCCATTTGGGAAGTATGGAATTATAATAAACATGAATATGGAGACCGTTATGCCAGTGGACTTCTTTTCTGGTATCATAATTGTCCGATGAGTCAGGTGTGTGCCCGTATGTGGGATTATAGCCTGGAGCCTACTGCTTCACTTTATCATACCCAGAATGCTCTGGAACCGCTTCATGCTCAGTTCGATTATCTGAAGAATACCGTTTCTGTTTATAACGATTATTATCAGGCGTTCTCCAACTATCAGGTTTCGGCAGAAGTCTATGACATGAACAGCAAGAAGGTTTGGCAGAAATCACAAAAGGTGGATATTCCGGAGGACGGAGTGGTAAACGATGTGTTTGAAATTGATTTCCCGAAGGATATTACACAAGTACATTTTATTAAATTGCGTTTGCATGATGCCAAGGGAAAAGAAGTGGCAAATACATTCTATTGGCGTTCCAATGACAAGTATGAAGGCCGTAAGACATTGACAGGACCTACTTCTTCCGGCTTCGAACCTTTGGCAGAAATGAAAGAAGTGAAACTGAAGGCGAAAAGTAAGCTGACCCGTAACGATGAATGGCAGATGATGGAGCTGGAAGTGAAGAATCCGACTTCTTCCTTGGCTTTCTTTATTCAGTTGCAATATTTGGATGAAAACGGCAAACCGGTTCGACCGAGTTTCTATACAGACAATTTCTTCTCTTTGCTACCGGGTGAATCCAAGAAAGTAAAGATTGAAACCGCTCTCAAGAATCTTCCGAAGAACGGTCAATGGGTAGTGAAAGGATGGAATGTCAAACCGATTGTAATCAGATAATCCAAGTTCTCTTATAGACAATCAGAATTTGACCGCGGTCAATTTTTTAC
>CAYXZF010000056.1:0-6896 GCA_964469845.1 uncultured Phocaeicola sp. | reverse complement strand
CCCTGCAACGGATAGACAGAAAAATAAAGTGCCGATAACACTTTTTGATGTGTTAACCGGCACTTTCTCATTAACTCATTTATGATATAGTCGTGTTATTCTGCTTCAGTCATGTGATGGAATGCAGGAATACGTGTAAAGTCCAAAGTAATGGTTACGTTCTTACCACCGTGGAAATCTCTATGAAGCTTCCATGTCGGATCCCAGTCACCTTTATTGGTTGTGTAATCCATTTCATAATAAGAATCGGAACCGTCTTCAGTTGAGCGGTTGCTAGGGATATCCTTACTTCTTCCGCCGTTTACACCCCAATGGTCCTTGCTACCGTCACTATATTCCAAAACAAACTTATAACGTTCGTCGCTCCATCCCCAACCGTTCGGGTCTTGTTTAATTACCCAACCGGTTCCTTGCCACTTGTGACCACCGATGTAAGCCAAGTCGAAAGTAGTTCCGAACTTAACAGAACACCAATAAGAGAATTTCTTCACGTACTTCAAGTTGGCTGTAGACTGGTTGAAGTCCAAGGTAAGGGCAGCATAAGGTTCTTTCGCCATTTTCAGAGAGTTTTCTCTTGAACCAAGTTTCATCTTTCCCTGAGCATCGATACGATAATAAGTAGCATTATCAGAATGTCTGCTTTGGTCGCAAAGGAAGTATTCGCCAGAACCGAATTCTACATACTTTGACGGGTGGTCAAAGCTGATGGAATAAACCTTGTCTTCCTTTTCTTCAAACTGAAGGCTTGTGCCGTCCGGTTGGAGAAGATAAAGTTGTTCCGGTGCAGGGAATGCTACGTTGGTAATGGTAAGACACTTATAATTGTTGATTGCACTTACCGAGTCGGTCGAACTTGTAATCTGTACAGGAAGTACAAATTTCATCTGTCCGGCTTTTTCAGGATTGGCTTCCTGCTTTTCATCGATGAAGAGTGAAACTGCAGTTGGGTCAATCTTTACATTTACAAATTTGAAAGTTTCATCGGCTGACAATTCTACATCTACCGAATTACCAGTACTTCCTTCAAATTCGAAAGGAATGACATAATAAGGTACTTGTTGTGCAGCATACTTCAGGTTCACTTCTTCTTCTGTAAGTACTCGCATACTCATTTTAGCACTTTTGTTAGCACGAGCACCTGTCTTCAGAATTTCGAAAGATAGTGTATTGATTCCATCTGCTGTATATAGCACAGCATTTGATTCACCTGCATCTTTCATGTTTAAGATACAGTCGATGCTATGCGGCACCAGGGCATCGTATTCCAAATACGATTGGTCACAAGCAGTGAATGCTGCAAGCCCTGCGGCCAATGTGAATATTTTAAAATAATTTTTCATATCATTCGCTATTTTAGGGATTAATAGTTAGGAGCCTGTACAAGCTTAGGAGCAGCATATACTTCGTCGTCCCAGATAGGAGCGATATACATACGGTCTGTCCAAGTATAAGGCATACCTTCCAAAATTGTACGTTGCTTGAAGTATCTGAAATTGAATTCCTTTGCTTCGTCTGAGTCAAATGTAGAAATTCCACCTATATCAGAAGCCGGATTTTGGTATCCTACAGTAATCTTCAATGCATTACGCTTGCCGGCAGCCAAACGTTCCGGACCCATCTTCCAACGGCGAAGGTCGAAATAACGGTGAGATTCGTCCCACAATTCGATGAAACGTTCGTTGCGTACCCATTCCATCAAACCGAAACCGTCACCATCTTCGTGGTTATACATGTTTTGGTCGAAAATCAAGTTCGATGGGATAGCGGCATGTTCTGCACCTAGTGCACGTTCGCGGATAGGTTGCAAAGCGTTTTGTACACCACCTACATCATTCAAGGCTGCACATGCTTCTGCCAAGTTCAAGTAAAGTTCTGCAACACGGAAAATAGGCATCGGATAGTCTACGATGTTCGGATCGGCAGCAGTACTGCTGGCACCGTTGATTTGGTCGAGCTTGGTCCACTTACCGTTATAGAAACCAGTAAAGGCACCGTCGTTACCACCTACATAACCATTACCTACCGGCTTTTCAGAGTTACGTGTTGTATTATCACCTTCACGGCCTGAACCTACCTTCATATCCAGAATAAGTGGATATTTACCGTTCTTGAAGTTCGGACAAAGTGCAAAGTTACCACCGTCGAAGCTGATGTTGGCATAGAAACGAGGTTCACGGCCTACATACAAGTTCACGATGTCTTCACGCCACTTGGTAGTGATACCTGCACGTTCCAATGCCCATGCATCGTAAGTAGCATCGTCAGCAGCTTCTTGCATGCTCATGCCGCTCCATTCAGAGTCATGACGTGGCAATACACCGTTTTCTGTCCAGAAGTGTTCTGCAGAATAAAGGGTAGGAGCGTTGGCACCTTGTCCAGGAATCCAGTTGTTCTGATAGTAAGAAGTACGAACCGGACACAAACGTCCGCGGCGTTTCAAGTTACCTGAGTCGTCACCGTCAAGGATAGTACCCCAAATCAATTCGATGTTACCGGCTACGGCTGCACCTACACCCGGGTCGTTCGGAATCACAGCGTATGAGTTTGGCAAGTACTTGTAAAGACATACGCGCTTCAAGAACATTTCTTCTTCACTGCCTGCTGCTGTACCGTTTGCCAACTTTTCTTGGTAACGTTCAGTTACGCCCGGCACATAGAGAAGTTCCAATTGTCCCTTGATATATTGGTTTTCTTGTGAACTCAACAAAGAATAGGCATTTTCTACATCCATCAAGTCGTGACCGACTTGCTTAGCAATGCTGATAGCTTCTTCGGCTGCCTTCTTGGCTCTTTCCCAACGGGCAGTCTTTTCGCTTGCAGAAGGATAAGGTACGATTTCGTAACCATACTTTTCATCGTAATCCGGACAGAAATCATTGCCACCCAAAAGGTCTTCATTCTTCCAGTTTGGGAACGGGAAGTCACCGCTCCACAATGGAGAAGCTGCCAACAATGTAACGCGAGACTTCAAAGCTGCTGCAATAGGCTTGGTGATACGGCCCCAGAAGTTGGCTTCCCATTTCATAGGAATCAACGGACTGGCGATAGCACGGTCGCATTGAGCTACAATGTAGTCTACGCAATAGTCAAAGTGTCGGCGTCCTGGGATTTGGTCACTTGGTGTGTCCATATCGAAATAGCCGTCAAGAATAGGAATTGGACCGAAGTTTTCCAACAGACGGAAGTAGTAGAAAGCTTTGAGGAAGTTGGTTTCTTCCAAAGCGATGTCTACATCGTTTTGAGTCACATTTTCAGGAAGCGGATGACTGGCGATTTCCTTTTCGAACAAGTGACATTGACCGATATAGTCATAACAGTCGGCCCAAATCGGCATCTTCTTGTTGTAGGCATTCCAATCCAAACCGCCTGTCAGCATATCACAGGCACAAGCTACACCACCGTCGTTGGTACCCCACAACAATGGGTTCAAGTGTTCGTCTGTACTTTGGGTATAAGTAGTAGTATCCCAATAGTTCATTTTCTTGACACCACCGTAACATGAGTTCAAATAGTTCAGGAAGTGGTCCTGAGTCTTGATTACATCGTCGAGTGCAATCTTCTCATCGGGTGTCACATCCAGATAGTTGCAGGAAGTCAAGCCACCGGAAAGGGCAACTATCATAGCTAAACGTGAGAATATTTTCTTATTCATAATGTTCTTGATTTGAAGTTTATTAGAAATTCAACTGTGCACCAATGGTTACAGTAGTAGACAAAGGATACTTGTTCCATGCGTCTAGTTCCGGATCCCAAAGTTTGAACGGACTCCATACAGCCAAGTTGTCGCCGCTGAGATATACACGGCAATGCTTGAAACGGTAACCCAATTCCAATGTCTTGAAACGGATAAACTTACCGTCGCGCATCCAGAATGTACTTGCTTGGTTATTGTTCAAGTATTGGTTGGTTTCAATACCGAGCAACGGATAAGTAGCATTGAAGTTCGGGTTGTTCGGGTCAAAACAGTCTGTAGCCATGTACTTCGGCAAGTTGCTTGACACATTGTCACCGTCTTCTTCGAACGGCTTCATGTCGTTCACCATAAGGGTACGCTTGCCTGAACCATTGAAGAACATACCGAGATCCCACTTCTTGTAAACCAAGTTCAAACCGATACCCCATTGCAAACGTGGATCACTACCATAAGGAGAAATAACAACCTTATCGAGGTCACTGATCATACCGTCACCGTTGACGTCGCGATACTTCAAGTCACCGATGGTCTGACCGCTACCCAAGCTGGATTGTGATGGCCAATGGTCGATTTCTTCTTGACTCTGGAACATACCTTCGCAGATGTAACCCATGGTGTAGTCAATTGGAAGACCGGTTTCTTTCTGCCATGTGTATGGGAAGTCAGGTTCATCCTTGTATACCATTTCATTCAAGTTGTAAGTCATGGTGAATCAGAGGTCAGCCCACAAATCCTTGATAACTTCCTTCTTCCAGTTAACAGAGAGGTCGAAACCGCGGTTGCGTGCTTCACCGATGTTAGCCCATGGCTTAACACCCATATAACCCAAAATACGTGGGAAAGAGGCACGTGCCATCAAGATGTCTTTGGTTCTTTCGTCAAAGTAGTCAATACCAATCTTTACTTGGTTGAACAATTCGATGTCGGCACCGATGTCCAACTTGTGTACGCGTTGCCAACGTGCATCTGCTACCGGGTATGAGTTTACCTTTGGACCATTTCTACCGTTGTTCAACAAAGTACCCCAGTTGAAACCGCCCAAACCTGTTGCGTTAATGGTACTGTCGAAAAGGAAGTACAAACGACCACCGTCATCGTCCATATTGGAATTACCTACAACACCATACGAACCGCGGAGCTTGAAGAAGTTTACCACTTTTTCGATTGGTTTCCAGAAGTTTTCACCTGAAACAACCCAACCTAAAGATGCAGCCGGGAAGAATTCGAAACGGCTACCGTCTGCCAAACGTTCGGTACCGTTGTAACCGAAGTTGAAGTCAAACAAGTAGCGGTGGTCGAAGTCGTAAGTGAAACGACCGGAGATACCTTGTTGACGGTTAGGCAATGGGCTGTTACGGAATTCGCGTTGCATATACATCAACATACCGGTTACATTGTGCTTCTTGGCAAATGTATTGGCATAATTCAACTGAGCGTCGATGTAAATTGTGCGGTCCATGGCTTTGCCTGTATCGTCATCAGTAGTTACGAATGCATTACCGGTTTTCAATGTCTGGAGGGCATAATTTTCAAGACCGTCGGCTCCCGGTGCCCAAGTACCGCTTTGGATAGCATAATAATACGGAGTGATGGAACGGTTGAATGTCTGTTCAGACCAGTTCTTCATGTTGCCCAAACCACGGAAGCTCAAGCCCTTGAGGAGGAAGTCCAATTTTTGATTCAAAATCAAAGAAATGTTCAAGGTACTGTAATTCTTCTGTTGATACTTACTCAACATATCTGCGTAAGGGTTACCAGATACGGTTGTACCTTCTGTATAAGAAGAACCGAAGCGGATATGGTCGTCACCTTCCTGTGCCGGGAAGAAAGCCGGATAGGCTGTCGGGTTGGTACGGAAGATTTTCTTGAACATATCGTCCACACTGGTACCGTTACCGGAGTTGTCACCAATTTGGGCGTTCATACGCATGCTCAACTTGGTGGTTGGAGACAACTTATAGTCGATGTTGGTCTGGAAGTTGTAGTTCCAACGGTTGATGTTGTTGTTGAACGAGTAAGTCTTCGGTGTATCGAAGATACCTGTATCGTGGTTGGCTTGAACCGACA
Source organism: uncultured Phocaeicola sp. (assembly GCA_964469845.1). Classification (GTDB taxonomy): domain Bacteria; phylum Bacteroidota; class Bacteroidia; order Bacteroidales; family Bacteroidaceae; genus Phocaeicola. The sequence goes on along the minus strand of CAYXZF010000056.1, from coordinate 1,135 downwards.
TATAGTAAGTGGCACGGTTACCACCACCACTAATATTAAGGTTCGCACGTTGGTTCATGTTCATGTCTTTGAACATCAAATCCAACCAGTCTACATCAGGATAGCCGATAGGATATTTTCCGCTGCGTGTGTTGTCAATGGCTTCTTGAGAATAAGGTGCCACTTCACGTCCACGGGCAAGTGCAGTACGGTTGTAGATTTCCATCCAAGTGGCACCATCTACAAATTCTACCATGTCCTTTGGTCTTACGAAAGAATTTTCAACAGTCACATTCACACGAGTTGCTTGATTTTCCTGACCACTCTTGGTTGTAATGATCATTACACCGTTTGCACCACGTGAACCATAAATTGCAGTAGCCGAAGCATCCTTCAAGATTGAGAATGATTCGATAGTTTCAGGAGGAATACGGTCTAAGTCACCGCTTGCGATTTCTACACCGTCGAGAATAATCAACGGAGTGTTACCTCCACCGAATGTACTCTTACCACGGATGTAGAATTCAGACGTAGCACCCGGTTCACCAGAAGTTACACGGTTAATCACACCGGCAAGCTTACCACCAAGACCGGAAGTCAAAGATGAAGACGGAACGTAGAGTTCTGAACCTTCGATGTTGACAACCGCACCTGTTACAGATACTTTTTTCTGAATACCGGCACCTACGACTACGGCTTCATTCAAGAGTTGTGAATCGGATTTGAGGCGAACATTCAACACACCCTGATCGTTCACTTTGATTGTTTGAGTTTGGTAACCCACAAAACTGAAAACCAATGTTGCACCTCTATCAGGAATTTGGATACTGAAGCGGCCATCAATATCCGTGATGACCCCTTCTTTTGTCTTTTCATTGATGATGTTCGCACCAATGACTGGTTCGCCCAATTCATCGTCCAACACTTGACCGACAATAGTACGAATTTTGCTTTGTTGTACTATTGCTACTTCATCTGTTTCCTCTGCGGCATAAATTGGAGTTGCCATCATCGGGAAAACTAGCATACCAAGCACGGGATAATACAACCAACGTGCTTTTCCTTTAAGCCAATAATTCATGTTAATGATAAAGCTTTAATTAGGGATATTCAGTAAATTCACAATTAATTGTTTCTCAAATAGATAAATATTTTG
>CAYXZF010000055.1:0-17221 GCA_964469845.1 uncultured Phocaeicola sp. | reverse complement strand
CCTGTTCCGTATCGCAAAGCTTTTCGCTTATCCCCACTAAAAAGCTACTGACCCCAAAAGAGACTGCCTAAACTTGTTAGACAGCCTCTTCTTAATTGTCAATTTTTCCGACAAAATAGTATACATACTCCGTCATTGTCTATAGATATTACAATATTGGCGCAAAAACATGCATATATCGTTCTTTAGAATCCTTATTTTTCGCAAAGATTATCAATCTAATATTATTAAAGATATGAAAAAGACGGATTTTAACAGAATCATGAAGTCCTCGGCGTTCTTCCTGCTTTCTTGTACCTTCCACCCTGTTTGGGCTGAATCGAATGTACAGAATATGATTTTGAGAACCGCTCAGGACAACCACATCACCGGTACAATTGTGGATGCGAACGGTGAACCGATTATCGGTGCAAACATCACAGTCAAAGGAACCACCAACGGTACCATTACCGATTTTGACGGTAACTTTACCTTGATCGGTGTCAAAAGTTCGGATGTATTACAAGTCTCTTTCATCGGCTATGCCACTCAGGAAATCAGCATTGGCAACAAGAAAACTTTCAGTATCACCCTGAAAGAAGATGCCGAAAGACTGGACGAAGTGGTAGTCATCGGTTATGGTACTGTAAAGAGACGTGACTTGACCGGTTCAGTTGCTTCCGTGACTGGTGAGAAATTGGCAAAGAACCCGGTGAGCAATGTAGCCGAAGCTTTGCAAGGACAACTTCCGGGTGTACAGGTAACTTCGCAGGACGGTCGTCCGGGCGGTTCCATGCAAATCCGTGTCCGTGGGGGTAACTCCATTACTCAGTCCAACGACCCGCTCTTCATCGTGGACGGTATCCAAGTGAGCGGTATCGATGACATCCCTGCCGACAACATCGAAAGCATTGACGTATTGAAAGATGCGGCATCGACTGCCATTTACGGTGCCCGTGGCGCCAATGGTGTTATCATGATTACTACCAAGAGTTCAAAGGATACCCGTACATCCGTGAACTACAACATGTACTATCAGGTGAAAACCACTCCAAAATATATCGAACCGCTGAATGCATACGACTATGTAATGTACACTTGGCAATACGGTACAGCTTTGGGGTACGGTGACAAGGTAGCCGAATACTTCGGTCTCGGCAGCAAATTCGGCAACCATCTGAACGAGTATAAGAACATATCTTCGCACAACTACATGAAGGATGTCATGCGGACAGCCGGTTCCTGGAATCATGACTTCTCAATCAGCGGTGGTGGTGAAAAGACCAAATATTACACATCGGTGAACTATACCGACGACGAAGGTACCCGTATTAACTCCAGTTTCAAGCGTTGGAACGTCAATGTGAAAGTAAATCAGAAAATCAATAAGGATTTGTCGTTCAACATTGACTTGCGCTACAATGAAATGGACTTCGAAGGTTCCAATTTCGGCGGCTTGGGTACAGTCGGTGCTTACCGTTTCCGCCCGATTGACACACCGATCGGAAACGATGACCCGGGCTTGATGATGCAAGGTGAAAAGAATGTCAGTAACTTCTACAATCCGTTGGCTATCATCAACAACAACACTTCCATCAGCAAGCGTCAGCGTATCCGTGCCAAGGGCGACTTGACTTGGAACATCATCAACGGTTTGACCGCCAAGACCGAACTCTCCCTGTCACGCCAATGGAGCGAAAGCAAGCGTTGGGAAGACGTGTTGGAAGACGGTTACTCCACAGCCGAACTGACCAAGGGTGACAGCTATGACGTGCGTTGGGCAACTACCTTGAATTATCAGGTACAGGGCTTGGGTGAAGACCATAATCTTTCTTTCCTTGTAGGTAACGAAGTACTCTCCAACAAGGGCAACAGTTCCTGGATGAGAGGTGCCGGCTATCCGGAAGGTTTCACCATGGAAGACGCTTTCGGTATGTTCAACATGACCGACGCCAGCTTGTCTCTGGACAGATTTTCCAATACCATCGGTACGCCCACACACACCACTTCCTGGTTCGGTCGTACCAACTACGGTTACAAGGGCAAGTATTTGTTGACTGCAACTTTCCGTGCGGACGGTTCTTCCAAGTTCGGTCCGAATAACCACTGGGGTTACTTCCCGGCTGCCGCTGCTGCATGGCGCATTTCGGATGAAGCCTTCATGGAAGATGCTAAGGATTGGCTCGACAACTTGAAACTCCGTGTTTCTTATGGTACATCGGGTGCTGACAACATCAGTCCATCCCTTTGGAAAGCCACTTGGAACACCAGTTCTATCGTTGTGGACGGTCAGCCGATTACTACATTCGTACCGGGTGACATGAAGGAAAATCCGGATTTGAAATGGGAAACCACCTATTCCAGAAACATCGGTTTGGATTTCGGTATCTTCAATAGCCGTATTCGCGGTAGCATTGACGCTTACTGGAACACCACCAAGGATATCTTGATGAAGACCCCGATCGATACTTCATCCGGCTATTCCTACCAGTTCCGGAACGTTGGTCAGACATCCAACAAGGGTTTTGAAATCTCTTTAGGTACTGATTTAGTACGTTCCGATAACTTCAATTTGAGTTTGAACCTTACCTATAATTATAATAGCAACAATGTAGACGAATTGGTAGAAGGCGTATTGGTAGACGAACACAACAACTGGAATTCCGGTATGCTCCAACCGTTCTATGACTACGTGATTCGTGAAGGTCAGCCGGTAGGTTTGATTCAAGGTTTCGTTTCTGAAGGCTTCTATACCGTAGACGATTTCAACTACGACCCGAGCACCAAGTTGTATACTTTGAAGGAAGGTATTCCAGATTGTACTATCGGTAAGTACGACGGTGGCGGTGCATTAGCTGCCAGCGACCAGCAAGTTTTTCCGGGCAAGCCTAAGTTCAAGGATGTGAATGAAGACGGTGTGATTGATGTAGACGACGTGGCTATCATCGGCAAGACTGAATCCAAGCACTCCGGCGGTTTCACCTTCAGCGGTAACTGGAAGAATCTCGACTTCAGTGCAGGCTTTACCTACCGTATCGGCGGTGACATGTACAACACCAATGCCATGTATACCTTCATGGGCGGTAAGGACGACAATTTGGGCCAGAACCGTTTGTCTTTCATCAAGGACACTTACCGTATCTATGACGTAGACGGCAGCGGCGACTTGCAGCTCGTGACAGAACCTTCGGCTTTGTCGGCTCTCAATGTCAACGCCAAGTATGCTTTGCCATACTCTCAGACCGGTATCGTATCTTCCGAATTCATCGAAGACGCTTCCTACCTCCGCTTCCAGAACTTGACCATCGGTTACTCGCTCCCGAAAGCATGGATCAAGAAAATCGGTTTGACCAAGGCCCGTATCTATTTCACCGGTACCAACTTGTTCTGTCTGGACAATTACAGCGGTTTGGATCCGGATGTCAACACCAAGTCATCAGGCGATGAAAGTGGTTTCCCGACTCCGAACTACGATTACAACTCTTATCCGAAGGCAAGAACCTATACATTTGGTGTGAACCTCTCGTTTTAATACCATTATTAATAATAAAACAAGAAAAATATGAAAAAAATATTAACGATATGTGCAGCCGGATTAATTGGGCTGACAGCTTGCGAAGACTACTTGGAGACCTCTTCTCCTTCCGTAGTAGATGCAGACTTTATCTTCTCGAACATGACTACCGCCCGTTCAGTAATGGACGGTGCTTACGAAAGTTGGCGTAATTGCTGCGAGAACCAACTTTACGGTTGCGGTTTGTTCTATGCTACCGACATGGCCGGTTCGGATATGGACACTCACCCGGAAAACTTCGACAAGCAGCCGGGACGTCATACGGTTGAGTGTTTGTTCCGCAACGGTACCATAGCAGGTACTTACGGACTCGACTCCTATTCCAAAGTAAAGAGTACTTACGAAGGTATCTACGAAATTGCCGGTAAGGTGAACTCTATCATTACCTCCATGGAAGCCATGGAAGAATTTGATGAAAAAGTGACCAATGCTAACGAAGTTTCTGACTTCAGCCAACTTTATGGTGAAGCTATAGCACTTCGTGCCTCCGTTTTCCGTGAAGCACTCCGCCAGTTCGGTGATGTACCTATTTCCTTCACCATGGGGGTACCGGGAGTAGGTTTGACTAACCGTGACTCTATCTACGACTGTCTGATTGAAGACTTGAAGCGCGTAGAACCGGTAATGTACGACCTCGGTTCCAATCCAAAGTTCGGCGGTGCCAACAAGAACTATTTCTCACGCACTTACGTAGCCGGTCTCGTGGGTCGTTTGTGCTTGGATGCAGCCGGTTATCAAACCCGTCGTGGTGACATTACTTACACCGACGGTCAGGGGAATCCACTCCAATTCGAGACCAAGGGTTCGGAAAACAACGGTGCGACTTACGGTCGGCGTACCGATTGGAAAAAATTCTATGAAACAGCCAAGAATTATTACGAAATCTGTATGAGTCACTTGGGTACAGCCGTATTCCACACAACAGACCCTCGTTCCAACGGTGACCGTGTTTACGACAACCCGTACCAATACTTCTTCCAGCAGATGCACGACAGCGATACCGGATATGCCGATGAATCACTCTATGAATATCCGATGCAGTATGCCACTACCGACAATGCCCGTGCTTATGACTTGGGACGTGCTTCGGATGGTGCCAGCAACAATGCATACCCATGTAAGGTATACAGCCAATGCCGTGCCGTACCTGCGTTCTATTACGGTATGTACGATCCGGATGATAAGCGTCGCGATGTGACTTATTCCGTAACAGGTAGTTCCGGCAAGGGTACTGAAAAACTGATTTCATTTGCCAAAGGTTCGAAAGTTTCGGGTGGTATCACTTTGAACAAGTGGGACCCGAATCGTCAGCCGACTCCTTGGACTCAGGTACAACGTGTATCCGGCATCAATGGTCCTTACATGCGTTTGTCTGAAATTTATTTGAGCTATGCTGAAGTTTGTGCTGTATTGGGTGATGACATGCTTGCCAAGCAATACTTGACCATGATTCGTGAACGTTCGTTTCCCGCAGGCAAGGCAAAAGTTGACGAATTCATCAACAAGAACGGCGGTATGTTCAATGCAATCATCCAAGAACGCGCCTATGAATTGGGTGGTGACGGTGACCGCCGCTGGACATTGCTCCGTACCGGTTTGTTCCCACAAAAGATTAAGGAAATCAAGGAACTGACACGTGCCATGCTTGATGGCTTGAAAGCCGACGGCTATTATGCATTCGAAAACGGCAACGTCATTTCCAATTATATCTGGACCAAAATGGTGGATGCCAAGTCTGAATACGGCTATCGTTTGACGACCCAATGTCCGGAAGGCAAGGAAGACGATCCTGTACTCTATCCGGGGTGGCGCGGTCAGCATGACAGTTGGGAATCACTCGGTATGAACTACGGTACAGACAAGCCGAAAACCAACTTGGCCATCAAGGGCTTGTTCAAACACATCGAGCCGGATAGTGAAGAAGCAAAGGCTTTGGAAGCCGACGGCTACAAGCAAGTAGCTTGGGGTGCAGAACTGATCGACAACAAGAAAATCACCAAGTACGACATGGAATATGAGTATTATACAACTTTCTTTTATGACTACGACTATGTGAAAGCTCCGTTGTATCTCTATCCGTTCCCGACCGCTATCTTGACTGCCGGTAACTTAACCAACGGTTATGGTTATAAGAATATTAAATAATACTGCCACATCATGAAACATTTCATTACAATGATTTTGTCTGCACTTCTGGTGGTCTTCACCTCCTGCGGTGGGAATACCCTTACGGTCAATCCACAAGAAGTAAAGATTGTCATAGCCGAGAATGAACCGTCTCCACTGCACCTCGCAGTGGAGACATTGATCGGTGACTTCGGCAAGGTGACGGGACAGAAACCGGTCACCGTATCCGGCCTGACCGATGAAGGAAGCCCTACCATCGTGGTCGTCAACCGAGAAACCAATGCGTTGGGACTGAACCTGGACGAACTCCGTCCGCTCGATGGTTTTGAATCGCACCGTGTATGGGTGGACGAAAAGACCAACCGCATCTATTTGGACGGTAAGGACATGCGCGGAGCCATCTATGCGGTCTATACGTTTGCCGAACAGTTCCTTGATGTACCGCCGTTGTGGTTCTGGTGCTCGTGGAAACCGCAGCACAAGGAAGTCATCCAAGTACCGAAGAATACCGATCTGTTCTTTAAGTCACCGCAAGTACGCTATCGCTCTTGGTTGCCGAACGATACCGACCTCTACAGTACCTGGATTCGTGAGTCGCAGGAAAACCGCGACATCGTGTACGAAACCATGCTTCGCTTGAAGCTGAACACCATGGAGGATGCAGGTCTGGCTTATCCGGGTATCGGCAGAGGTATGCAGCAGTGCAAGAAGTTCGGTCTGGTAGTGACTTCCCACCACATGTTCATGTTGAATACTACATTCGGCAATTGGGAACGTTACTGGAAGAACATCCGCAAGGTAGAAAAGGTGCCTGAACTTTCGTTGAAGAACATCGACAAACTGAAGGAACTGTGGGAATACGGCGCACAGACCGTCGTGGAAAGCGGTGTGGAAAACATCTGGAACATCGCATTCCGCGGCTCGGGCGACCAACCGTTCTGGATTCTCTTCCCGGATGCTCCGGAGGATGAAGGTGAACGCGCCAAGATCATCAACACCATGCTTCAAGAACAGGTGAACATCATCAAGAAGTACGACAAGAGCGAAAACCCGTACATCCGCATGACTTTCTACGACGAAATGGCAGATCTGGTGAACCGCGGTATCGTGACTCCACCGGAAAACGAAAACATGATCTGGACTTTCTGTTCGGGACGCCGCGACCACTATCCTTACGACGACTTGCAGAAGTTCGACCCGCAGAGTCCGGTAAAACTGGGCTATTACATGAACCTCCAGTTCACCTCAACCGGTTCGCACTTGGCACCGGGAGAAGGACCTTGGAAAATGGAATTCAATTACCGTTACGTGAACAGCAAATCGCCGCTCTACCTGTCGGTAGTCAATTCGGGCAACTTCCGTGAATACATGTACACCATGACAGCCAATGCCAAGCTGTTATGGGACTACGATGCCTTCGACTGCGATGCATGGAACCGCTCCTACGCTGCCCAATACTTCGGCGAAGAACATGCCGACGAGATTGCACAGCTCTACAAGGACTACTTCTATTCCTTCTGGACACAGCGTAAGCCGGATTTTCCGGGAGGCATGGAACGTCAGTACATCTTCCAGGACCAGCGCTATGCACGCGCCATCGGCTACATCGGTGACGATTTTTTCCACTTCGAAGAAAAACCGCTTCCCGATCGTTACATGTACGAACGGGTTCCAGGCCGTGTGTTCCGCATCGTACCGGAAGACAACGGGGTAACCACTCAGGTGGATGCCATCATCGTGGGCATGGAAGCCACCGCCAAGAAGTTTGGCGATGTAAAGCAACGGGCAGAAGCCCTGATGCCGAAGTTGGAAAGCCGCTACCGGCAGTTCTTCTACGACAACTTCCTGGCATACGCTACATTCATGACTCATCTGAGCCATACGCTTTACCATTATACCTATGCCTACAAGCATCAGGCAGACCGGGCTGTACTGGTAGAGAACCTGGAAAAGGCATACGCCGAAATGCAACTGGCTCAAGCTGCCTTGTACAAGACGCAGCACGGTGCATTCCAAAACTGGTATGGTTCCGACCGCAAGTTCGACATGAAGGCGGTATTGAACCTGCTCAAGGATACATTGGAAAAAGCCAAGAGCAATTAAGTAATTCTCCCCCTTATGAAGGGGGTCAGGGGGATGTTTCATAGGCTTTGTAAACCGATGTATTTCCCTTACGGATGTTACATCCCCCTGCCCCTTCATAAGGGGGAAAGTTACAATCTATTTTTATATTATATATAAAGAAACACCATGAAAAGACATCCCTTACTCACCTTACTGGTCACCCTGTGTACCCTCCCCCTCTCCGCACAGCAGACACACAATGACGATGACCAGCAACTCTTCATTGGCGACTCCATTGCCATTGCACAAACAGAATACGGAAAAGTGAAAGGATACGTCATCCGAAATGTCTATACCTTCCGGGGCATTCCCTACGGTGCTTCTACCGCAGGGAAGAACCGCTTCATGCCTCCGCAACCTCCACAGCCTTGGGAAGGCATCCGCCCTACCGTGATGTGGGGCTTCTCCGCCCCTCAGGACGGACCGCAATGGGAAACGGCATCCAACTATCACGCCTGGCAAGACAGTTGGAACTTCTATGGCATCAACGAAGACTGCCTAAACCTGAATGTCTGGACGAAAGGCATTGCCGACGGCAAGAAACGCCCGGTACTGGTCTGGCTTCATGGTGGCAGTTGGGTCACCGGCAACTCCATCGAAATGGACAGTTACCACGGAGAAAACATCACCCGATATGGCGATATCGTGTTTGTCTCCATTAACCATCGAGTGGGTCCTTTCGGACTTATCGACTTCGGTGGTGTGGACAGCCGCTTCAAGGAATCGGCCAATGTCAGCGTACTGGACATGGTAGCTGCACTCAAATGGGTACACAACAACATTAAAGAGTTCGGTGGCGACCCGGATAATGTAACCATCATCGGACAATCGGGCGGCGGATCGAAAGTTTGTACCCTCGTCGCCATGCCCGAAATCAAGGGGCTAGTACACAAAGGCGTGGCTCTGAGTGGATCTGCCAGTGATGCAGGTGATGCTGCCGTAGCAGCCGACTTCGGGAAATACATCGTCCAGCAGACCGGAAAGAACATGGACGAACTCCAACAAATGGACTGGAGGGAGTTCAATCGCCTAGCTTACGAGCTGACAGACAAATTCAACAAGGAACAAAGAGAAAAGAAACAACCCAGCACCGGCTATTATCCAAAAGCTGACGGTAAACACATTCCACAAGGAACTTTCTATCAGGACAAGAATGCCCCTTCCAACCAAATTCCGATGCTCTTCTGCTCCACCACCGGCGAATGGTCGGTGACCAAACACAGTCAGACAACAGAAGACACCGATAAGGAAGGAGCCATCCGCAAAGTAGCTACCCGCTACGGCGACCGCGCCCGTAAATTGGTCGAAGAATATCATAAAGTCTTCCCCAATCGTAAATGGGGGGAACTCATCGGTATCATCGGCTGGAATACCCGTGGAAATACCATCCGTTCCATCAATGCCAAGACCACGGTACAGGAAGCTCCTTGTTACTTGGCATGGTTCGACTGGCATCCGCCTTTGTTCGACGGCCGTGCCCATGCCTTCCATACTATCGACATCTGCTTCTGGCTGAAAAATACCGACCTAATGCTGACGCATACTGGAGGCGGCAAACGTCCGCGCGACCTCTCCATCAAGATGACAGATGCCCTCTTGAGCTTCATGCGCACCGGTAATCCGAATCACCCTGGCATTCCCAAATGGAAACCGTACAACCAAGAAGATGGTTGGACCATGATGCTCAGCGACGAGTGCCGATTGGTGAAGGATATCGATAAAGAAGCCCGAAAAGCCTTTAAATAGGCGTAGGTGGCAAAGAAGCATACAAAACTGGCAGAAAAGCAGAAAAGAATCGATAGAGGATTCGATAAATTTGTACGATAACAAAGACATTAAAGAATGAAAAAACATTGGATGATATTAGCCTTTGCACTTGCGACATTCGGCAGTGCCATGGCACAACAAACCGGCAAGTATCTCGAAGGACAGACACTGGAAAGCAAGCACCTGAAAGGTACACGCCACTACTCGGTTTATTTACCAGCCGATTACCATGTATCCGAACGCACCTACCCCGTGCTCTATCTGCTGCATGGTGCCGGTGACAACCATACCAGTTGGGAACAGTTCGGCGAAGTACGTCACATTGCCGACAAAGCCATAGCAGACGGATCGGCTACCCCGATGATCATCGTCACGCCCGATGCCCACGAAGGTTACTTCAACGAACTGGACCACTCCTGGCACGGCGAGGATTTCTTCTTTCAGGAACTGATTCCGCACATCGAGAAGAACTACCGGGTGAAGACCGACAAGCAGTTCCGTGCCGTAGCAGGTCTCTCCATGGGCGGTGGCGGCTCCATCGGTTATGCCCTGCGCCACCCCGACATGTTCTCAGCGGTATGTCCGCTGAGTGCAGCTCCCGGTCCTGCCGACTATAAGGAATTCATCGAACGTGCCTACCGCCGCATCGGCAAGGAACGTACCGACCGCCAGTCCAAGGAGGTGCTCGATTCCACCTACATCGAGACCAACCTCATCGAGAAGTTCCTTTCGCTCGAAGGTGAGCAGTTGGAAAAGGTACGCAAGCTCCGCTGGTACTTCGACTGCGGTGACGACGACCACCTAAGCATTCGCCTGGGAGGCATGCGTGAAGCCATGGACAAGCAGAAAATCAATCACGAATACCGCATCCGAGACGGTCGCCACAACTGGGAATACTGGCGCGGCTCCTTACCGGAAGTGCTGAAGTTCGTTTCCAAGAGTTTTCATCGATAAAAGAACATTATTATAAAAGATATTTGTATGAGTAAGATAGTAACATTAGGAGAAATCATGTTGCGACTCTCCACACCGGGCAACACCCGCTTTGTCCAATCCGACAGCTTCGACGTGGTGTATGGCGGTGGAGAAGCCAACGTAGCAGTAAGTTGTGCCAACTATGGACACGACGCATGTTTCGTAACCAAGCTGCCGAAGCATGAGATCGGTCAGTCGGCTGTCAATGCCTTGCGCAAATATGGCGTGAATACCGGTTTCATCGCTCGCGGCGGCGACCGTGTGGGAATTTATTACCTAGAAACTGGTGCATCCATGCGTCCTAGCAAGGTTATCTACGACCGTGCCCACTCTGCCATTGCCGAAGCCGATTCATCGGACTTCGACTTCGATGCTATCATGGAAGGAGTCGACTGGTTCCACTGGTCAGGCATCACCCCAGCCATCTCGGACAAGGCTGCCGAACTCACCAAACTGGCTTGTGAAGCAGCCAAGCGTCACGGTGTGACCGTATCGGTAGATCTGAACTTCCGCAAAAAACTATGGACCAAGGAAAAGGCACAATCCATCATGAAACCGTTGATGCAGTACGTAGACGTATGCATCGGCAATGAAGAAGATGCCGAACTCTGCCTCGGATTCAAGCCGGATGCCGATGTGGAAGGCGGCAAGACCGATGCCGAAGGCTACAAAGGTATCTTCCGTGCCATGGCGAAAGAATTCGGATTCAAGTATGTAATCTCTACCTTGCGTGAATCGTTCTCCGCGACCCACAACGGCTGGAAAGCCATGATTTACAACGGCGAAGAATTCTATGAATCCAAGCGTTACGACATCAACCCGATCATCGACCGTGTAGGCGGTGGCGACTCGTTCTCGGGCGGTATCATCCATGGTTTGCTCACCAAAGCCAACCAAGGAGAAGCATTGGAGTTCGCTGTGGCAGCGTCGGCTTTGAAGCATACCATCAACGGTGACTTCAATTTAGTGAGTACAGAAGAAGTAGAAGCATTGGCAGGTGGCGATGCCAGCGGCCGTGTACAACGATAAACAATTATAAGAATGGCAAGATTTGATAAAATAACCGTGTTGAATAAGATGGGCTCCACCGGTATGGTGCCAGTCTTTTATCATAAGAATGCAGAAACAGCCAAGAAAGTACTGAAGGCATGTTACGACGGCGGTGTCCGTGCATTTGAGTTTACCAATCGTGGCGACTTTGCCCACGAAGTATTTGCCGAAGTGGTGAAGTTTGCTGCCAAGGAATGTCCGAATATGGCAGTAGGTGTCGGTTCTATCGTCGATGCCCCGACAGCTGTCCTCTACATCCAGTTGGGTGCCTGCTTCGTGGTAGGTCCGCTCTTCAATCCTGAAATAGCCAAGGTATGCAACCGTCGCCTCATTCCATATACACCGGGCTGTGGAAGCATCAGCGAAGTGGGTGCTGCCCAAGAAGCCGGATGCGACCTCTGCAAGGTATTTCCAGGCGATGTTCTCAGTCCGAAGTTCGTGAAGGGACTGATGGCTCCGATGCCTTGGAGCAAGCTGATGGTAACCGGTGGTGTAGAACCTGCCGAAGAAAACTTGCGCGGATGGTTCAATGCCGGTGCCTATTGTGTGGGCATGGGTTCCAAGCTCTTCCCGAAAGACCGTATTCTGGAAGAAAATTGGGAATACATTACCGACAAGTGCAAGGAAACCTTGGATTGTATCAAGAAAATCAAGTTTGGATAAACAAAAGCTATTGTCATAAATAATAAATCAATACCATGAATAAAAACAACATGACCAACTGGCGTTGGTGGATCTGTGCACTGCTCTTCGTGGCAACTACAATCAACTACTTGGATCGCCAGGTGCTTTCCCTTACATGGAAAGACTATATCGCCCCAGAATTCCATTGGAGCGACTCCGACTACGGGACCATTACCGGTTTCTTCTCCTTATTTTATGCCTTCGCTTGCCTCTTTGCCGGACGTTTCGTCGACTGGATGGGTACCAAGAAAGGCTTTCTTTGGGCTATCGGTGTATGGTCGCTCGGTGCATGTATGCACGCCGGATGCGGTTGGGTGACCTTACAGATTGAAGGTATTGAATCCATTGCAGCCTTGAAGGCGATTGAAAACGGTTCGACTGCTGCTGTAGCCGTGGCTACCGTCAGCGTATGGCTGTTTCTGGTTTGCCGCGCTATTCTGGCCTTGGGCGAAGGAGGCAACTTCCCCGGTGCCATCAAGACGACAGCTGAATACTTCCCGAAGAAGGACCGTGCCCTCGCCACTTCCATCTTCAATGCCGGTTCATCGGTAGGTGCCTTGGCTGCACCGCTCACTATTCCGGTATTGGCAGACATGTTCGGTTGGGAAATGGCATTCATCATCATCGGTGTACTCGGTTTCATTTGGATGTTCTTCTGGATTTTCATGTACGACAAGCCACAGAAATCCAAGCATGTGAACGCTGCCGAACTGGCATATATCCAACAAGACGACCAAACAAAAGAAGAGACTCCACAACCTACCAAGGACGAAAAAGCCATTCCGTTCCTGAAGTGCTTCACTTATAAGCAGACCTGGTCATTCCTCCTCGGCAAGTTCCTGACCGACGGCGTATGGTGGTTCTACCTGTTCTGGGCACCCGCCTACTTCTCGGAATGTGGCTACACCATGCAGACCACAACCGGTAAGATGCTGGTATTCGTGCTCTACCTGATTGTAACCATCGTATCGTTCGGAGGCGGCTATCTGCCTAAGTACTTTGTGGAAAAGAAGGGCATGGAACCCTATGCCGGTCGTATGCGTGCCATGTTGATTTTTGCCTTCTTCCCATTGTTGGCGTTGTTTGCCCAGCCGTTGCAGGATGTATCGGTATGGTTCCCTGCCATCATCATCGGTCTGGCAGGAGCCGGACACCAGGCATGGTCAGCCAATATCTTCTCTACCGTAGGCGACATGTTCCCGAAGTCGACCATCGCTACCATTACCGGTATCGGTAACATGGCGGGCGGTATCGCTTCGTTCCTCATCAACTGGGGAGCAGGTACACTCTTCGTCTATGCAGCCGGACAAGGCGACGCATTCCAATTCCTGGGATTCAGCGGAAAGCCTGCCGGTTACATGATTATCTTCTGCATCTGTGCCGTAGCTTACTTGGTGGCATGGAGCATCATGAAGACATTAGTTCCAAGACATAAACCCATTAAAGCAGAATAAATATGAGTAAAATAAAACCATTCATGGATGCCGACTTCTTGCTGAAGACCAAAACAGCACAACGGCTCTATCATGAACATGCGGCAAAGATGCCCATCATCGACTATCACTGTCACCTCTCCCCCAAGATGATTGCGGAGGACTACCGTTTCAAGTCCATCACGGAGCTGTGGCTGAGTGGAGACCATTACAAATGGCGCGCCATGCGTGCCAATGGAGTGGACGAACGTTACATTACCGGCGATGCCAGCGACTGGGAAAAGTTCCAGAAGTGGGCGGAAACCGTACCTTATACATTCCGTAACCCGCTCTATCACTGGACTCACCTGGAACTGCGTACCGCTTTCGACATCAACGAGGTGCTGAATCCGGAATCGGCTCGTCGCATCTACGATGCCTGCAACGCCAAGCTGGCAGAAGACGGCATGACCGCCCGTGGATTGATGCGCCGCTACAACGTGGAAGTAGTCTGCACCACCGACGACCCGATTGACAGCCTCGCCTTCCACCGCAACATCCGCGAAAGCAATTTCGAAGTGAAGGTTCTGCCTACCTGGCGTCCGGACAAGGCCATGAAACCGGCGGACGGTGAAGCCTACCGTGCCTACATCGCCCAACTGGAAGAGGTGACCAGCATGAAAATCAAAACATACAGCAACTTGATCACAGCCTTGCGTCATCGTCACGATTTCTTCGCATCGGAAGGTTGCAAGGTAGCCGACCACGGCATCGACACTTTCCCATGGGCAGAATGTTCAACCGAAACAGCAGCTGCTATTTTCAGTAAGGTAATGGACGGAAACGAACTGACTGCTACCGAAGTGGAACAGTTCCAGACCGCTCTCCTCCTGGAATTGGCTCGCATGAACCACGAAAAGGGTTGGATCCAACAGTTCCACTACGGTCCTATCCGCAATACTTGCAACCGCATGTACAAGCAATTGGGACCGGACACCGGTTTCGATACCATCGGCGACGGAAAGGTGGCCGTAAAGATGGGCCAGTTCCTGAATGCATTGGACGAAGAAGGCAAACTGGCCAAGACCATCCTTTATAATATCAACCCGACCGACAACTATGTCGTGGCAGCCATGGCAGCCACCTTCCAGGACGGTTCCGTTCCGGGCAAGATCCAGTTCGGTTCCGGTTGGTGGTTCAACGACCAGATAGACGGTATGGAAGCGCAGATGAATGCTCTCTCCATGGAAGGCTTGCTGAGCCGCTTTGTGGGTATGCTCACCGACTCGCGCTCCTTCGTTTCCTATCCGCGTCATGAATATTTCCGCCGCATTTTGTGCAACCTGATTGGTAACGATGTGGAAGAAGGACTCATCCCGGAATGCGAAATGCAGCGCATCGAAGGCATGGTAGAAGACATCTGTTACAACAATGCCAAGCAGTATTTTCAATTTTAACTTTAGCATACAATGAAAAATTTATTTGATATCAAAGACCAAGTGGTAGTTATTACCGGAGGAACCGGTATTTTGGGACGAGCCATCGCCACCCACTTGGCAGAACAAGGTGCCAAAGTAGTGATACTAGGACGTAAAGTAGAAGTCGGTAATGCTATTGTAGCCGGCATCAAGGAAAACAGCGGAGAAGCCATGTTCTTGACTTCCGATGTCATGAATCGTGAAGTATTGGAACAGAACTTGACTGATATCCTGGCAGCCTACGGGCGAGTAGATGTTTTGCTCAATGCAGCCGGAGGCAACATGCCGGGAGCAACCATCTCCCCGACTGGAACCATCTTCGATTTACAACCAGAAGCTTTCCAAAAGGTATTGGAACTGAATTTAGTGGGTACAGTACTCCCGACCCAAGTATTCTTGAAACCAATGGTTGAACAGAGAAAGGGAGCCATCGTCAACTTCTCCAGTATGTCAGCATTCCGTCCTCTTACCCGTATTTGTGGATATTCATCAGCCAAAGCCGGCATCAATAACTTTACTGCCTACATGGCAACAGAAGTAGCCAAAAAGTTTGGTGAAGGTATCCGTATCAATGCCATTGCACCCGGATTTTTCTTGACGGAACAAAACCGTACCTTACTCACCAATCCGGATGGTAGTTGGACAGAACGCGGACAGGACGTTATCCGACAAACTCCATTCGGAAGAATGGGACGAGCCGAAGAGTTGTGCGGTACCATCCAATATCTCATTAGTGAGGCTTCCAGCTTCGTGACAGGAACTGTAGCGATAGTAGACGGTGGATTTAATGCTTTCAGCTTATGATACTTTGTGAACAAACCTGGCGCTGGTACGGGCCAAACGATCCCGTCAGCCTTTGGGACATCCGTCAAGCCGGTGCAAACGGCATCGTGAATGCCCTCCACCACATTCCCAACGGTGAAGTGTGGACTGTAGAAGAAATCATGAAACGGAAGGAAATGATTGAGGCAGTAGGCCTCTGCTGGTCGGTCGTGGAAAGTGTACCTGTACACGAACACATCAAGACACAGACCGGCGACTTCCAGAAGTACATCGACAATTATAAAGAAAGCTTGCGCAACCTAGGCAAGTGCGGCGTGAACATCGTGACCTACAACTTCATGCCGGTACTGGACTGGACCCGCACCGACCTGGCATACGAAATGCCGGACGGCAGCCGTGCCCTCCGCTTCGAACGCGCTGCCTTCGTGGCATTCGACCTCTTCCTCTTGAAACGTCCGGGTGCCGAAGCCGACTACTCCGACGAAGAAAAGGCGAAGGCAAAAGCCCGTTTCGAACAGATGACCGAAGACGACAAGCAACTGCTTATCCGCAACATGATTGCCGGTCTTCCGGGTTCGGAAGAAAGCTTCACCCTGGAACAGTTCCAGCACGAACTGGACCGCTACAAGGACATCACTCCGGAAAAACTCCGCAGCCACCTCATCTACTTCCTGAGCGAAATCTGCCCGGTAGCCGATGAAGCCGGCGTGGAACTGGTTATCCATCCGGACGACCCGCCAATGTCCATCCTGGGCTTGCCACGCATCCTGAGCACCGCTGAGGACTTCCAGGCATTGATTGATGCCGTACCTAACCGTCGCAACGGTCTTTGCCTTTGCACCGGCTCGTTCGGTGTGAGCAGCGCCAACGACTGTGCCGCCATGATGACCCGCTTTGCCGACCGCATCAACTTCGTACATCTCCGCAGCACCCAACGCGATGCCGAAGGAAACTTCCACGAAGCGAACCACCTGGAAGGCGACGTCGACATGTACGGCGTAATGAAAGCATTCCTCGAACTGCAGCAAAAGCGCGGGGTAAGCATCCCGATGCGTCCCGACCACGGACATCAAATGGTAGACGACCTTAAAAAGAAAACCAATCCGGGTTACTCCTGCATCGGCCGTCTGAGAGGACTAGCTGAATTAAGAGGATTGGAAGTGGGTATTGCCAAATCAATCTTCCAATAATTAATAAAGGAGATGCTTTTTGCGAGGGCACTGAAAAAGTGCCTCCCTAGGCAGAATAAAAGAGATGGTATGTATCCA
>CAYXZF010000054.1:0-17318 GCA_964469845.1 uncultured Phocaeicola sp. | reverse complement strand
AATTTGACGGGATTCTCTTATTTGTCAGAGGAAAGGCACTTTTTCAGTGCCCTCGGAAGTCCCTCCTTTTTTATTACTTGGTAATATCAAACAAATAAGTCAGTCTGACGCCGAGATAGGAATGCCCGGAGCGACCAAAGTCGTCCTTTTTAGTGCTTTTATAGAAATCGGACAAACCGTAATAGTAGCGTCCTTCCAAGAGGAAATGACCGATTCCGGTACTTAGTTCAAAGCCGGCTCCTCCCAAAATGCCGTAGTCGAACTTGTTTTCTACCATTTTTCCATATTGCTGCGTCACTCCATTGGGGCGATAGTCGGGATTCCACTCTTCGCTCATGTTTTCGGTCTCATTCAAGAAAAAGGCAATTTGCGGTCCCATATTGATGAAAAATTTCATTCCTTTCTCCTGACTGTCCTTGCCGAACGCCAAATGTGCCAATAATGGAATTTCCAGATAATTCATCGTGCGATTGTAGGTATCGTTTGAACCGTCCTCTATCTTCTCGTTCCATCCCCGTTGGGAATAATTGAGTTCTGCCTGAATGCCGCACATCATCTTAAAATACTTTTCGGACATGTAGCGGGCGGTCACACCGAATGCCATTCCGTTTTGCTTGTTTTGTTTGATGCTTGGATCAAAGCTGACCGAACTCATGTTCAGTCCGGCATTGACACCGATGGAGAAGTTGTGACGCTCTTCTCCCAACTGCGCTTTGACCGGCAAGGAAAAGAGCCAGACAAGCAGCCATATTCCTATCGTTTTACGTCTCTTCATAGTTATTCAAAATCCAGTTTTATCAGTTCGTAATTTTTTGTGAAGTGTACAAAGAATACTTTTCGATTGATGAAGCCTCCCCAGTTGTTCACACGGTCAAACTTGAATCCGGTCTGAATGGGAGTGACCTGCATCTGGTTCATGTTTTCTTCAAAGTTACTTCCATGCTTGGCCAACCCGTTCAAGAAGAAATAGCCGATGTCAAATCCCAACATGCCATATTTGGGATAAGTGTTCGCCATGTCCTTGCTGAACCATTTGCGATAAGCGGTCGTGAAGCGGACGGCTTCGGGAAACAGGTTGTTGGTGTAAAAGGACGAATAGAAATAGGTGTCCAATTCAAAAAAACTGGCCAAATGATCGTGTGTATAGGTCTGCCACTCCGGATAACCGAACAACTTCATATTATAGTTGGGATGTTCGCGAGCTGTGACAATCATTTGGGGCAAAATTTTGATGAGAGCCGTATTCTTTCCCGAAGTGGGGATGATGACGTTTTCCCGAAGCGAATCCACGACCAGCTTCATGCCTTCGGGATTGATGCTTTCGCCTTTCAGTTCTTTGAAAGTGATTCGGTTGTTCTTCAACTCCTCCTTCATGCCTTTGATGAATTCCTCCTTGTCCGTATGCCCTGTTTCTGCATCCAGAAAGATGACGTTGGCTTCGGGGAACTTGCGCAGGTAATGTTCATACACTTCCGAGTAAAGATAAGACTGGGGCGTGTTGATTTGATAGACCGAAGGATTATTGAATACGTCTTCGCCTTTCGATGTGAATGGTACGACAAGTCGGATGTTGTTCTTCTTGGCGAAATCGGCCACGGGTTTTATCTGTTCCGTATAGGCCGGACCGAAGATAATGTCCATACCTTTGAGTTCGCTCTTGTGGAGGATGTTATCGACGGAAACTTTGCTCTTTCCGGTATCATAGGTATAGAGGTCTACCGATACGCCTTTTCTTTTCAGACTGTCTACGGCCATCAGGAATCCTTCGTAAAACTCCACCATGCGTACTTGCTCATCTTGATTGCCTTCCGTTTCGGTCATGAATGGAAGCATGACGGCAGCTTTGACCGTTGAGATTTTTCGGTTTTCTTTCTTGTTCTTGTCAAACAGTTCGGCATTTGTCAGATTGGCATCTGCTCCTTGAACCGGCGTAGTGGGAGCTTGAACTGTCTCCTTGGCGTAAGGGACGCAAAGATACTTTCCTTTCTTCAGTTTCTTGTCCTTGATTTCCGGATTGGCGGCTATCAGTTCGGCTTCGGTGATGCCATACATGCGGCTGATGCTGTAGACGGTTTCTTTCCGTTCCACCCGGTGCATGTCTCGGCAGTTGGGTTTCAAACCTGCTTCTGTTGGAACGGTGGGCGATGCGATG
This sequence comes from uncultured Phocaeicola sp., assembly GCA_964469845.1. Taxonomy (GTDB): domain Bacteria; phylum Bacteroidota; class Bacteroidia; order Bacteroidales; family Bacteroidaceae; genus Phocaeicola. The sequence continues at coordinate 15,166 of CAYXZF010000054.1, read as the reverse complement.
GTCGGAACTTCCGTCACTTCGGGAGAAGAGGCTGTCTTTTCGGTACCGATAGGAGGGATGGCCACCACTTGTCCGATGCGGAAATTCTTGGCACTCAATCCGGGGTTGGCTTGACAGATGCGTTGGGCGGTTATGCCATACTTCACGGTCAGTTTGTATAAGGTCTCACCCGGTTGGATGGTGTGAAACACCACCTGTCCGCTGTTGCCCGACTGGGGAATGTTCAAGGATTGCCCCACTCGAATACCTTTCTCGCTGCCCGGATTCGCTCTGACAATGTCATCGATGGAAACATTGTACATGCTGGAAATGGAGTACAGGCTTTGGCCTTTCGTTACAGTATGCGTAAACCGGTCGGAAGAGGACTGCGCCATGACGCTTCCAACCGATGCGACGGACAATGCCGCGGTCAAATAGATTGCTTGAATGAACTTCATTGCTAATTTGTTGGTTTTTATCAAGCAACAAAAGTACAAAAAAATCCGGTTTCTGCCTTGAAATAACGGGGAAAGACCGATATTATTAGGCTTTTTCAGCAATTATTTCGCCGAGAAACATTAATTTTGCATGATAATGTTGTTTAGAATGCCCTGAATTATGACAGAAGAGAAAGAATTACTCAACGTATACGGTGCCCGTGTACATAATTTGAAGAACATTGATGTCGAGATTCCCCGCAACAGTCTGACGGTCATTACCGGACTGAGCGGAAGCGGAAAGTCGTCTTTGGCCTTTGACACTATCTTTGCCGAAGGACAGCGCAGATACATCGAGACCTTTTCGGCTTATGCCCGCAATTTTTTGGGAGGAATGGAACGGCCCGATGTGGATAAAATAACGGGATTGAGTCCGGTCATTTCCATCGAACAGAAGACTACGAACAAGAATCCCCGTTCCACCGTAGGAACCACGACCGAAATCTACGACTATCTGCGTCTGCTCTATGCGCGTGCCGGCATCGCTTATTCTTATTTGTCGGGCGAGAAGATGGTGAAATATACCGAAGAACAGATACTCGACCTTATCTATAAGGAATATCAGGGCAAGCGCATCTTTATGTTGGCTCCGCTGGTGCGTACCCGAAAAGGGCACTACAAAGAACTGTTTGAACAGATGCGGAAGAAAGGCTATCTGTATGTACGGGTGGACGGTGAAGTGCGTGAGATTCTATACGGCATGAAATTGGATCGTTACAAGAATCACGACATTGAGGTGGTAATAGACAAAATGCAGGTGGGCGAGCGTGACGACAAGCGTCTGAAGCAAAGCGTAGCCACCGCCATGCACCAAGGCGACGGGCTGATTATGATACTGGATGCGGATAGCCATGAAGTCCGCCATTACAGCAAGCGGCTGATGTGTCCTGTGACGGGACTTTCTTACAAAGAACCGGCGCCGCACAACTTCTCGTTCAACTCTCCGCAAGGAGCCTGTCCCCGATGCAAGGGATTGGGTTATGTCAATCTGATTGATGTGGACAAGGTGATTCCCAACCGGAAGCTTTCCATTCGCGAAGGAGGCATCGCTCCCCTTGGCAAGTACAAAAGTTCGATGATTTTCTGGAAACTTGAAGTTTTGTTGGAGAAGTACGGACTGACCTTGAAGAGTCCGCTTTCCGATTTTTCCGAAGAAGCCATACAGGATGTGCTGTATGGTTCGGACGAGTCCATCAAACTGAAAGGTTCGTTGGTACATACCACTTCGGACTACTTCACGACTTACGAAGGTATTGTGAAGTACATCCAGATGATGCAGGAGTCTTCGGCCACCGCGCAAAAGTGGGCAGAGCAGTTTGCCAAGACGGACGTGTGTCCCGATTGTAAGGGAAACCGTCTGAATCGGGAGGCACTGCATTTCCGTATCCACGACAAGAACATCTGCGAACTGGCCAATATGGATATTAACGAACTTTACGATTGGTTGGAGAAGGTAGACCCGTATTTGGAGGATAAGCAACGGAAGATCGCCGCCGAGATATTGAAGGAAATCAAGAGCCGTCTGCGTTTTCTGCTGGATGTGGGTTTGAACTATCTGTCGCTCAATCGCACCTCGGTATCGCTTTCGGGCGGTGAAAGCCAGCGTATCCGTCTGGCAACTCAAATCGGTTCGCAACTGGTGAACGTGCTTTATATATTGGATGAGCCGAGCATCGGTCTTCACCAACGGGACAACCGGCGTCTCATCAACTCCCTGAAGAAGTTGCGCGACACGGGCAATTCCGTCATCGTGGTGGAGCACGACAAAGACATGATGTTGGCTGCCGACTATGTGGTGGACATGGGGCCGAAAGCCGGACGCATGGGTGGGGAAGTGGTCTTCGAAGGAACACCCCGGGAAATGTTGTCGAAGGACACGCTCACCTCAAAGTACCTCACCGGGAAAGTCAGAATCGAAATCCCGCAGAAGCGTCGGAAAGGCAACGGAAAGTCGCTTTGGATTCGAGGTGCCAAAGGTAACAACTTGAAAAACGTGGATGTGGAGTTTCCGCTCGGCAAGTTGATTTGTGTAACCGGAGTGTCCGGCAGCGGTAAATCCACCCTTATCAACGACACGTTGCACCCCATCCTGTCACAGCACTTCTATCGTTCCTTGCAAGAACCGTTGCCTTACAACAGCATCGAAGGCATAGACTATATAGATAAGGTAGTCAGTGTAGACCAGTCGCCGTTGGGACGCACGCCGCGCTCCAATCCCGCCACTTACACCGGAGTCTTTTCGGACATCCGCAACCTGTTTGTCAATTTGCCCGAAGCCAAAATCCGAGGTTACAAGCCCGGACGATTCTCGTTCAATGTGTCGGGCGGACGCTGCGAAGCCTGCGGAGGCAACGGTTACAAGACCATTGAAATGAATTTCCTGCCCGATGTACTTGTCCCCTGCGAGGTGTGCCACGGCAAACGATACAACCGCGAAACGCTGGAGGTGCGCTTTAAAGGAAAGTCCATCGCCGATGTGCTGGATATGACCATCAACCGGGCGGTGGAATTCTTCGAAAACGTACCTTCCATCCTTAATAAGATAAAGGTGTTGCAGGAGGTCGGTCTGGGGTACATCAAGCTCGGACAACCGTCCACCACCCTGTCGGGCGGCGAAAGCCAGCGGGTGAAGTTGGCTACCGAACTCTCCAAGCGAGATACGGGGAAGACCGTTTACATCCTGGACGAACCGACCACGGGTTTGCACTTTGAGGACATCCGCGTGTTGATGAACGTGCTGAACAGACTTGTGGACAAGGGGAACACGGTAATCGTTATCGAACACAATCTGGACGTTATCAATCAGGCCGATTACCTGATTGATATGGGTCCCGAAGGCGGTCGGGGAGGAGGACAGGTGCTCACCACCGGCACGCCCGAAGAAGTGGCTCAAAGCCGGAAAGGCTATACGCCGAAGTTCATTAAAGAAGAATTGGAACAAACCTTTCCCGCCTGCGAAGCGGAACAGACAAAAACGAAGATTCAATGAAAGAGAAAATAAATAAGACCAACGTGGCTCGTCTGCTGGACAAAGCCAAAGTGAAATACGAACTCGTGCCGTATGAAGTGGACGAGACCGACCTGAGTGCGCAACACATCGCGTCCGATCTGAACGAGAACATCGAACAGGTGTTCAAGACGCTTGTGCTTTGCGGCGAGAAGTCGGGACACTTTGTCTGCGTCATTCCGGGCAATCACGAAGTGGATTTGAAGATGGCGGCCAAGGTGTCGGGCAACAAGAAGTGCGACCTCATCCCCATGAAAGAGCTGCTTCCGCTCACCGGCTACATTCGGGGTGGTTGCTCACCCATCGGCATGAAGAAGCATTTCCCCACTTTCATCCACGAAACCTGTCTGGATTTTGACTACATCTACGTCAGCGGAGGAGTGAGGGGCTTGCAGATAAAAATCGCTCCCCGAGACCTCATCGAACAGTCGAAAGCTCAAGTCGCTTCTCTCTTTTGACCGTCTTTTTCAAAAACTCCCCGATGCGTTTCAAAAACTCCTTGACGTTTTTCAAAAACATCGGGGAGTTTTTTTTATTCGTCGCGTCAAAAAGAAAATACGTGGCGGAGAAGAAAACTTTTGTCGGCATGCGCCGAATGCGTCCTTATCTTATCGCGATAACATTTCTATTCTATCGCGATAACATAAGTAAGTCGTTTCTTGCAAGATTCGCAGCTGTCGCCATTCCTTCTTGGCCTATATCCGTAAACGCAAGAAAAAAGTAACGTAAATCTGCTTGCAAAGCGGAAATATATACATAATAATCCATAATCATGTGATTTCTCTTGATTTTTTTCTTATATTTGCAATCTCTTTCAATCGGGACGTAAGAAAATGTTGTTTTTCAGTATGTTGGAGTACGTCCCGAAAAGGAGGCGATGACAAAAGAAATATATTAATGTTTAATTATAAATATCTTAAAATTTTAGATCTATGTTTGAAGGACAACCGAAAGGTTTATACGCATTAGCGTTGGCAAACACGGGCGAGCGATTTGGTTACTATACCATGTTGGCGGTGTTCGTGATGTTCCTGCAAGCGAATTTCGGCTTTTCGGCCGCCGTCGCAGGTACAATTTATTCTACATTCTTGGGTTTTGTTTACTTTATGCCCTTGTTTGGCGGTATGGCTGCCGACAAGTTGGGCTATGGCAAGATGGTGACTATCGGTATCACTATCATGTTCCTCGGTTATCTGTTGTTGGCCATGCCGTTGGGTGCCAATACGGTGGCCATCGCAGCGATGGGCGGCGCTTTGATGCTTATCGCCGTGGGTACGGGTTTGTTTAAAGGCAATTTGCAGGTAATGGTGGGCAATCTCTACGATGATCCGCTGTATGCCGACAAGCGCGACTCGGGTTTCAGCGTATTTTATATGGCAATCAACATCGGTGCGCTGTATGCTCCGACCGCTGCCATCGAAATCATGAAGTGGTCGCAGTCTTCACTCGGTGTGAGCGAAGCCGATTCTTATCACTTCGCTTTCGGAGTGGCCTGTCTTTCGCTGATTCTTTCCATCATCATCTACTATGCTTTCCGCGGCACGTTCAGCCATACAGACCGCGGCAAGGCTGCAGCCGGTGCGGGCAATCAAAACGTGAACGAACTGACACCCGCCGAAACCAAGGAACGTATCATATGCCTCTGTCTGGTATTTGCCGTGGTTGTCTTCTTCTGGATGGCTTTCCATCAGAACGGCGCTACGCTGACCTTCTTTGCGCGCGACTATACGGCAACCGTATCCAGCGGCTTTGAAAGCATGGCGTTCAGTGTTTGGAATCTTCAGTTGGCCATCTTCGTGGTGTATGGCTTGTTCGGCTTCTTCCAGAGCAAGACCGGAAAGGGTAAGGGCATTTCTGCCGGCATCATCGCCGTTTCTGTGGTCGCTTTGATTTACCGCTATATCGGTTTGCCCGAAACGACGGAAGTCAGCGCTCCCATCTTCCAACAGTTCAACGCTTGCTTCGTGGTGGCTTTGACTCCGGTGGCCGTAGCCATCTTCGGAGCGTTGGCCAAGAAAGGCAAGGAACCTTCTTCTCCGATGAAGATTGGTATGGGTATGTTGGTGGCTGCTGCCGCTTATGTTTTGATGATTGCCGGTTCCATCGGTCTTCCGGCTCCCGAATTGGATGCTGCCGGTCAGCCGATGCACATGGCCGATGTCACTCCCAATCTCTTGATCAGCACTTACCTTGTATTGACATTTGCCGAGTTGTTGCTTTCTCCCATCGGCATTTCGTTCGTAACCAAGGTGGCTCCTCCGAAGTATGCCGGTATGATGATGGGCGGTTGGTTTGTCGCTACCGCCATCGGTAACTTCCTCGTGGCTATCCCGTCATTGATGTGGGGTGCTTCATTGACCGTTGTATGGGGTGTATTGGCAGGTATCTGTGTCGTTGCAGCTCTGTTCATCTTCGTCATCTTGAAGCGTTTGGAAAAGGTTGCCAAGTAATCTTTTCGGCACGATAAATGAAAGAGGCTCGTTCAGGATTGGACGAGCCTTTTCATTTGTGGGATAAAAATAAAATCCTTATATTTGCGAAAACAATAAAACCTATTATTAATCATTTGAATAAAGAATAATACGATGAGAAAAACATTCAATTTTTTCGCGGCTTCATTGCTCTTGGCCGGTAGTCTGGCCGGCTGCGCACAACAACCTAAAAAGGTACTTGAACCCAGAGAACCGGTAGATGTGTTTCCCACATTGACCACCGAAGCCATTCCTTACCGTATTCCGGCGATTGCCAAAACATCAAAAGGTCGTCTTTTGGCCGTGGCCGACTATCGCCATTGCCGTGCCGACATCGGTTTCGGTCGGGTGGATTTGCACGGCCGCATCAGCGAAGATGACGGCAAGACGTGGGGCGACATCTTTACCATCATCGAAGGCGATGGACAGATGGTGAACGGCGACCCGAACCTGTCGCTTACCGCCGGATATGGCGATCCTTGTCTGATTGCCGACCGCGAGAGCGACCGTGTTCTGTTGGTGTGCGTGGCGGGTCATCAGGTGTTCTTCCGTTCCACCCGCGAAGTGCCCAACCAAGTTGCCGTCATGCACAGCGAAGACGGTGGAAAGACTTGGGGCGCACCGAAAATCATTACCGACCAGTTTTATGTACCCTTGGATAAATCGGCGGTAGGTCCCATCCGCTCCATGTTCATCGGTTCGGGACGTATCATGCAAAGTACCCGTACAAAGGTGGGCGAATACTATCGTTTGTATGCCAGTATGCTGGCCCGCGACAAGGATAACAACTTCTGCAACTTTGTGGTTTATTCCGATGACTTCGGCGATAACTGGACGATTTTGGGCGACATCAACGTGCCGGGCATTCCCAAAAACGGTGACGAACCGAAGACCGAAGAATTGCCCGACGGATCGTTGTTGCTCAGCTCGCGTACAGGAGGTGGACGCATGTACAACATTTTCAAGTTCACCGATGCCCGGAAAGCGGAAGGCAGTTGGGGCGAATGTGCCTTCTCGGGTGCCGAGAATAATGGGGTGGCCGGTTTAGACAATTCCTGCAACGGCGAAGTGATGATTCTTCCCGTGGTTCGTAACAGCGACAATAAGAAGATGCACATCGCTTTGCAGTCGCTTCCTTTCGGCCCGAAGCGTACCAATGTAGGTATTTATTACAAAGAATTGGCGGATGCTTCCGATTATGCTACGGCGGCCGACTTTGCGAAAGATTGGGACGGTCGCTTCCAAGTGACAGAACTTCCTTCGTCTTATTCCACCATGATTCAGCAGGAAGACGGTCGGATCGCTTTCCTTTACGAAGAAGACAAGTACAAAACTCAGGGTGGAGGCTTCACCCTTGTGTACAAATGCTTCGATGTAGACCAACTCACCGGTGGAAATTACAGCTTGCTGTCCGTTAAAAGATAAAAATAAATTCGGTCTTTATCCCTATCAATAAGAAATTTTATGCGTTATCTGAAAAATACGAATACCGACCCTTACTTCAACATGGCTTTCGATGAGTTTTGTCTGGAGCGGCTGAAGGTGGACGAACCGGTATTCTATCTGTGGCAAAACCGCCCTTCCGTCATTATGGGGCTTAATCAGGAAGTGAACACCGAAGTGAATTTGGAGTATCTGAAGAAGAACGGCATCGCGCCTGTGCGGCGAGTGACCGGAGGGGGAGCGGTCTATCACGATTTCGGTAACTTGAATTATACCATCGTGGGACGTTCGGAAGACTTGGAACGCGATTATCCGGAATATGCCGACTATCCGGTACAGGCTTTGAAAAGTCTTGGAGTACCCGCAGTCTTGTCCGGACGTAATGATATTCTGGTGGAAGGGCGAAAAGTGTCGGGATTTGCCAAACGGGTGTGTCGCGACCGCTTGATGGTGCATGGTACATTGATGTTTAATGTAGACATTGAAGTACTGACGCAGGCTCTTTGTCCGCCGGCCACCAAGTTGCAAAGCAAAGGTATAGCCTCGGTGCGTAGTCGGGTAGCAAACTTGTGTGAGTATCTGCCCGACATACCCGACATTTCCGCTTTTGCCGAACGTTTGGAAGACATCCTTTCGCGACACCATGCCGATGAAGAGGTAAAACTCACGGAAGCAGCCCTTCAATGTATTCGCCGACAAGCCGATGAGAAATTCGCCACTTGGGAATGGATTTATGGCCGCTCGCCACAAGCTACTCTCAACCACTCCGCACGCTTGAAGTGCGGCACGGTAGAGGTGCATCTAACCTTGTCCGAAAACCGCATTGCTTCCTGTCGTTTCGGAGGTGATTTTCTGGGCAACCTTCCGCCGACGGATATCGAAGCAGCTCTGCAAGGAGTCGCTTATGAGGGTGCAACTATTCGCGATTGCCTTTCGTCTTTTGAGATGAAGCAGTATTTTGATGGGGTAGAGGCAGAAGAACTGGTGAGACTGGTGATGGGGTAATTCCGATAAGCAAGATAAAGCAGTTTTTCAGGAGCTGTATTCAAGTGAACTGCACTTCAAAAGTTTTTTTTGTCAGACTTTTGGAGTGCAGTTCACATTGATATAGTTTCTATGTCAGAGACTCTTACTTACGTCCCTTATAAATCAGATATCCTACCACGAATACACCTACCGCGATGAATACGTAACCCAACTCGTGACTGTATTGCGAAACGGTTTCGAGCAGCTGGTCTTCGGGAACTACCGACTGAAGATAGTAGCCGATGGCGGCTAAAATGGCATTCCAAATGCCGGCACCCAAAGTGGTGTAAAGCAGGAAGGTGGATAGCTTCATCTTGGCCAATCCGGCGGGAATGGAGATAAGTTGGCGTACAGCCGGAATCAGACGGCCTACGAAAGTGGACAGGGCACCGTGCTTTTCAAAGTAGGCTTCGGCATGTTTTACTTTCTCTTCGTCAATCAAGCACATGTGACCGAAACGGCTGTTGGCAAACTTATAGACGATGGGACGACCTACAAAATAGGCCAGGTAATAATTGATGAGTGCGCCGATGTTGGCTCCGATTGTAGCGAAAAGTACGACCAAATACACATTCAGATCACTGTTTCCGCCGGCGGCTTTGTAGGCGGCAGGAGGTACCACCACTTCCGAGGGGAAAGGGATGAAAGAACTTTCAATAGCCATCAGCAGTGTGATGGTCCAGTAATTGAGATGATCCAGACACCATTGGATAAATGCAACAGATTCCATAATTCTTTTGTAATAAATGTTTTTTATAAATACTTATCCGGGTCAAATCCCGGTTCTCTCATGATTCGTTGTATGTTGTATAACATTTCTGCAAAACGACTGTCTTTCCAAGTTGGTTCGTCAAAAGTCTGCGTTTCTTGCCATAGCAGGCTCAAGTAGTCCAAACATTTGCTAATGTCGTTTAGTTGGTAATAGGCGTTTGCCGTAATCATGTAGGCTTCCCGGCGATTGTCCGGATATTTTTTTATAATTGTTTCGCACTGTTCGATGGCTTGTTCGTATCGTGACAAACAGAAGTAACAATCAAGGATGGCGTAGAGTGTGTCGGACATTTCCTCTTTGGGCGTGAGAAGCCGGGCTTTTTCAAACGCTTTCTCAGCACGGTCGTCCTCGAACAATTGCAGGTGCAGCATTCCCTTCTGAATAAGGGCGGGGCGACTGAACGGATTCAAATCCAATGAGGCGTCGATATACTTGATGCCTTCCATGGGATTGGCCAGGTCGCAATAACACATGGCGATGTAGCAGTAGATTTCCGACCTTTCGTAGTCGGTTATCTGTTTACACTCCTTCAGCCACAGTCGGCAAGTCTCAAGCGCCTTGCTGATTTGTTCGGTTTCTATATAGCACTTGACCAGCGGAGCAAAGAGACGGCTTCTGTCCGTTTCACTTTCCATGAGACGGAGATAGATATGAATGGCCGCTTCGTATTCTTCGCCTTGCAAGTGGCAGAATCCCTTTACTTCCAATGCTTCCTTGTTATGCTCATCGATGGCTAATGCAAAGTCTACGGATTCGTGCGCCAAAGGCAGATTATCCAACTGTAGATAGCATCGAGCCAATCCGTTCCAATGCGGAATGGAGTAGGGTGATTCGTCTAAAGTCAGTTGATAGGCTTTGATGGCTTTTTCCGGTTCGTTGAAGGTAATGCAGAAGTCGCACCACAAGTCGCGAAACCTCCGGCTGTTTTCTTCGTTCACTCCCCGGTCTCGAAGTACGTTCAGCCACTTGGACGCATATTCTTTCTGATTGGTGTCCAAATAGGCCAAGGTGATGTCTATCAGAATGTTTGTCGAATAGTTCTCGGTTTCGGCAAGTTCCTTGTAGACGGCATCGGCTTCGGCAGTTCGTTGTTCTTCCAGCAATAAGTCGGCTTTCAAGAATTTCACTTCGCGGTCGGAAGGGTCTTCGATGAGAGCCGCTATTTGATAAGCTTCCTTGATTTTTCCTCGGATAGCCAAAGAACGTGCCTTGAATACCAGTGCATCGGTGTTTCCGGGATGTAACCGTAACGCCATATCAACGGCAGCTTCCGATTCTTCTTCCCGGTTTAGAGAAGCATAGTATTCGGCAATGTCGGTCAGTTCCTCGGCGTCAAAATAGGTGGGAGCATGGCTTTCCGCCATGCTCTCATATTTAGCCAACAGTTCCTTGAATTCCGGCTCTTCAAAGTAGGAAGACAGATCGTTGTTCATAGGCTTTTCCTCTTTAAAAATTATTTATTAATTTTGCTCCAAGTGTCCTTTAATGACACGGTACGGTTGAATACCGGATGGTCGGGAGTAGAGTCTTTGTCTACGTTGAAATAACCGATACGTTGGAACTGTAAGTAGTCAAGCGGCTTGGCATCGGCAAGGAACTTTTCCACATAACATTCGGTGAGTACCTTTAAGGAGTCTTCGTTAATCATTTCTTTCATGGCGGTCAGTGCGTCGCAATTTTTTGCTTCGCGGATGGCTGACATCTCATCGCGGGGATTTTCCACTTTCCAGAGCCGATCGTACAGACGGACTTCGGCTTTCAGACAGTGGTCGCAACTTACCCAGTGCAGTGTACCTTTCACCTTGCGGTTGCTTCCCGGCATGCCGGTTTTGGTGTCGGGGTCGTATTCGGCATAAACAGTGGTCACGTTGCCGTTTTCGTCTTTGTCGCAACCCGTACATTTCACGATATAGGCGTTTTTCAAGCGTACTTCCTGACCCGGAGTCATGCGAAAATACTTCTTCGGGGCATTTTCCATGAAGTCTTCACGTTCCATCCATAATTCGCGGCTGAATTCGATGAAGTGAGAACCTGCCGTCGGGTCTTCGGGGTTGTTGATGGCTTCCATCTTTTCCACCTGACCTTCGGGGTAATTGGTAATGACGAGTTTTACCGGATTGATAACGGCCGACACACGGGTGGAACGGACGTTGAGGTCTTCGCGTACGGCACTTTCGAGCAAGGCGAAATCATTCAGCGCATCATAGGTGGTATAGCCGATTTTATCCACAAAGTTACGGATGGATTCGGGGGAATATCCGCGGCGACGGAAGCCGCAAAGTGTCGGCATACGCGGGTCGTCCCAGCCGTTTACCAATCCTTCTTTCACTAAGATAAGCAGGTTTCGTTTACTCATCAGCGTGTAGTTCAGGTTCAGTTTGTTAAACTCATACTGATGCGGACGGTTATCGTCCAAGTCTTGTTCTTCTTTTACCCAATCCACAAACAAGTCGTAAAGTGGACGGTGGGGAACAAACTCCAAGGTGCAGAGAGAGTGCGTCACTCCTTCGAAGAAATCGCCTTGACCGTGGGCAAAGTCGTACATCGGGTAAGCTTTCCAAGTATCGCCGGTGCGGTGGTGCGGATGTTTCACCACACGGTAGATGATGGGGTCGCGGAAATGCATATTGGGGCTTGCCATGTCAATTTTGGCACGAAGTACCATCTTACCTTCTTCGATTTCACCGGTATTCATCTGCTTGAACAAAGCGAGACTTTCTTCTGCCGGGCGGTTGCGGTAAGGACTTTCGGTACCCGGTTGGGTGGGAGTTCCCTTTTGCGCGGCTATTTCTTCTGCCGACTGTTCGTCGATGTATGCCTTGCCTTCCTCAATCAAACGAACGGCAAAATCCCATAATTGTTGAAAATAGTCTGATGCGTAGTATTCATTGCCCCACTGGAAGCCTAACCATTGAATGTCTTCCTTGATGGCTTCCACGTATTCCATGTCTTCCTTCGTGGGATTGGTGTCATCAAAACGAAGGTTGCACACTCCGCCGTATCTTGCCGCGATTCCAAAATCCAGGCAAATGGCCTTGGCGTGTCCGATGTGGAGATATCCGTTGGGTTCGGGCGGAAAGCGCGTTTGTACACGGTTTCCGTTCTTGCCTTCGCTGAGGTCTTTCTCCACTGCTTGTTCAATGAAGTTCAAACTTCTCTTCTCTGTCACTTCGTTGTTATTCATTTCAGTCATAAGTAGTATTTTCTTTTTAATGCTTTTAATAAAGCGCAAAATTACATAAAGTTTTTGGGATATACATTATTTATAAAGAATATATCGTTCGTTTTTCTGTGTTTTTCTGCATGGGAAGGACTTTGAGAGCATATTTATAAAGTGAAATATATTTATATAATTCTCGGAAAAATCAGAAAGAAAAAAGTCAAAATATAGAAATGTCAGAAAAAACCTTGAAAAAGTCTTGTCAGTTGAAAAAAAAGTAGTAACTTTGTCACGTTGAAACAAAGATACAGCGTTGTTTGAATCCAAATCTTCATCAAAATGATAGACGATATAAGAATATGTTGAGAAACATGCTCTTTTATTTGCGAGGTTCAAGAAAAGGCTGCATCTTTGCAATGTTATCCTGAAAACAATCTTTTTACCTTAAAAAACTAATACCTATTGGAAACAGAAAAAAGGAGTCCTTGTGAAAAGACTCCTTTTTTATTTTCATATCGCTATGAAACATTCAGACATTTTCCTAACTTTGTGAGCTGAATCAGAATTGATAAATTATGGCACAACCATTAGCTGAGCGTCTGCGCCCCAAGACGCTGGACGATTATATCGGACAAAAGCACCTGGTGGGGCAGGGTGCCGTCTTGCGTCAAATGATTGACGCGGGGCGTATATCTTCTTTTATCCTGTGGGGACCTCCGGGAGTAGGGAAGACCACATTGGCGCAAATCATCGCTAATCGTTTGGAGACTCCTTTTTATACTCTTAGCGCGGTGACCGGCGGGGTGAAGGATGTACGCGATGTGATAGACAAGGCACGAAGCAACCGTTTCTTCAATCGGATGAGTCCTATCCTTTTCATCGATGAAATCCATCGTTTCAGTAAGTCGCAACAAGATTCGCTGCTCGGAGCCGTTGAAACGGGAGTGGTGACACTGATTGGCGCCACTACCGAAAATCCTTCTTTTGAAGTGATACGTCCTTTGCTCTCCCGCTGCCAGCTTTATGTTCTCAAGTCTCTCGAAAAAGATGATTTGCTGGAACTTCTGCATAACGCAATTGTAAAGGATGCTTATATGAAAGAGCGAAATATCGAACTGGCGGAAACGGATGCCATGCTCCGCTATTCGGGTGGTGACGCACGAAAGCTCCTTAATATATTGGAATTGGTGGTGGAAGCCGATGGCGATGCCGACAAGGTTGTCATTACCGATGAAAAAGTGGTGGAGCGGTTGCAGCAGAATCCGTTGGCTTATGACAAAGAAGGAGAAATGCACTACGACATCATATCCGCTTTCATCAAGTCCATTCGCGGAAGCGACCCCGACGGTGCGCTTTATTGGCTTGCCCGCATGGTAGAGGGTGGGGAAGACCCTGCTTTCATTGCGAGGCGATTGGTTATCTCGGCTTCGGAAGACATTGGCTTGGCCAATCCGAACGCTTTACTGTTGGCCAATGCCGCTTTTGATGCAGTGTTGAAAATCGGTTGGCCGGAGGGACGTATTCCCTTGGCGGAAGCAACGGTATATCTGGCTACCAGCCCTAAAAGCAATTCGGCTTACGAAGGTATAAACACCGCGCTTCAAGTAGTGCGCGAGACCGGGAATTTACCCGTCCCTCTGCATTTGCGGAATGCGCCCACCAAGCTGATGAAACAATTAGGTTATGGTAAGGATTATAAATATGCCCACGCTTACGAGGGGCATTTCGTACATCAGCAGTTTCTGCCCGATGATGTGAAGAATGTCCGCCTTTGGTATCCGCAACCCAATGCGCAGGAGGTTAAGTTGAAGGAACGGATGCAGAGTCTGTGGGGTGAACGGTTTAAAGATGGAGAATAACAAACATATAATGAAAATAGTAGTATTAGACGGTTATGCCCTTAATCCCGGCGATTTGTCGTGGAAAGGGATGGAAACTTTGGGCGAATTGACAGTGTATGAGCGGACTTCACCCGAAGAATTGCAGGAACGTGCTTTCGATGCAGATGCTCTGGTGACGAATAAAGTAGTGATTGGTGAAGCCCAAATGGCAGCCTTGCCTCGGTTGAAATACATCGGTGTGCTGGCTACGGGATATAATGTGATTGACGTGCAGGCCGCCGGGAAGCGCGGCATTGTCGTGACGAACATCCCGGCATACAGTACGGCTTCGGTGGCCCAAACGGTATTTGCCCATCTGCTGACCATCACGCAGCGAGTGGAGCATTATTCAAACGCCAACCGAGAAGGAAAGTGGACCGGCAATGCCGATTTTTGTTATTGGAATACCGAACTTGTCGAGTTGGAAGGTAAACGGATGGGTATCGTTGGATTTGGCAATATCGGAAAGGCGGTGGCACGCATTGCTTTGGCTTTCGGCATGGAGGTGGCGGCTTATACTTCCAAGTTGCAATCGGAGCTTCCGTCCGGTGTACAGAAAATGGATTTGGATGAAATGTTTAGCCGATGTGATGTAGTGACGTTGCATTGTCCGCTCACACCCGAAACGCAAGGCATGGTAAACGAAGCCCGCTTGAAAACCATGAAACCCCATGCCATTCTTATCAATACAGGACGGGGAGCATTGGTGGACGAACGGGCATTGGCCGATGCTTTAAATCGCGGGGTTATAGCAGCGGCCGGCGTGGATGTTCTCTCGTCCGAACCACCTTTGGCGGACAATCCCTTGCTCACGGCAAAAAACTGCTTTGTCACGCCTCACATTGCTTGGGCGACACTTGAAGCACGTACTCGACTGGACGGGGAGCATTGGTGGACGAACGGGCATTGGCCGATGCTTTAAATCGCGGGG
>CAYXZF010000053.1:0-17640 GCA_964469845.1 uncultured Phocaeicola sp. | reverse complement strand
GTATAATATATATAAAATAAAAAAAATATTTTCTTTATACGCTATACATATATAATGTTTGAAAAGGGCCGTCATCCCCGTCACCCCCGTCACCCTTTACTCTTTCGGGAAGGGCAAATCCCCTTGCGTTTCCGTCGCCGAGTCACCTTTTCGGTCGCGACAGATTTCCTCCATACTGTAGCGATAGACCATATAGCCCCGTACTTTCTTGTTCCGCACCTTTTTGAATCCCAGCTTATTCATCAGCATCCCCACCTTGGTCTGACTCAGCACCGCTTTCATGCCCACATTGATGACACTCAGAATGTCCGCCACGCCATACACCTCGTAAGGCTCGCCGGGCAAAGTCGGTCGGAAGTAGGTGGTTATCAGCTCTTCCTCCAAATTGGGTGCCTCGAAGCGGCTGACGTGCGCGGCGAGTTCGGCTATTTCCGACCGGTCGAACCAGTAGGGAAATCCGCCTCGCCAGAGGTGCATCACCTGCGCATACAGCGCCTCATAGTCCAACGGATGGTCGTAAGGACTGCGGATGTCCGTCACCTCGAAAGGCAGCCAGCGGCGGTTGCCGGTAAGGTCGGTAAGGAAGTTGAGGTGATTGCCCGTGCCGCAGAACGAAGCGAGATGAGGACGCACCTCCTTGTTGCGGGCGTAGGCGGCACGCTCCACCACTTGCGGCATCGACACCGCCGCCTTGATTTGATCTAATTCCTCATCGGACATCGCCACGATTTCCTCCAGACAGATCAGCCCCGCCTCCGCCAGCAGCAGGCGGTCGTCCTTGCTCATGCGGCGACTGTTGTTCTTCGCCACGTAGTAAGCGCGCAATTCGGGCGGCAGCAAGTAGTGAAACCAAGTGGTCTTGAAGATGCCCTGCCGACCTATCAGCACCAGAATCTCGTGGTTCACCCGGTCGGTAAGGAAACCCGCCACCATCGCCACCAGCCACTTCCGCAGGCAGCGAAAGAAGACTTGCGCGGCTTCGGGAGCGGGGTCTGCCAGCGTCACCGTTTCCGCCAACCGGCGGATGTGGTCGGTGTCGCCTTCGTGCCATTCGGGCAGGTTCTCGAAGTAAGCGCGGAAGGGATGGAACACGGGCACGTACTCCGAAGCGATGACCAAGCGCAGGTCGGCGAAGCGCATCGTCCGCCCCTGCTTGTTGATACGGCTCCACAGGCTGCCTTCATCGCGGTCGGTCAAGGGGCGGAAGGGCTCGGAAGCGTCCTTCCAGCGGACTTCGGTCAGGCGGGTGATTTCGTTCCAACGCAGGTCTACCAGTTGCGCGAGACACGCCTCGATGTCCTCCACGCCGATGTACTTGGACGATTCCTCTCCGGCGGTCTTCCGCCTTGCCTTACCGCCGGCGACGGTCAGCGAGGCATGTTCGTCCGTGCGAGCGGCGTAACACGAGCGGATGTGGCTTTCGATGCGCAAAGGGTCGTAGTCGGCAAAGCGGCGTTGCAGCCACTCCACGGCATCGGCTTCGTCCACTCCGTAGCGGTTCAGCAGATAGCCCGCACCGCTGATGTACTCGTTGTGCCGCCCCGCCTCGTAGGCACAGCCCCGGCGGGCAAGCTGCCGTTCCACACGGCTCCACACCTCGCCCACGCTCACCTTGCCGTAATCCACGGGAAAGACCTCCGCCTCCTCGCGATAGAGCGCGTGCGGGTCGTGGCAGAGCACGCTGCAACGGGTGGCGTCCTTCACGGCGGTGTCATAGTCGGCAACGCCCAGCAGGCGGCAGTAGTGTTCGTTGCCTTGATGGAACGCCTTGAGGTACGAGGAGCGGTCGGTAACGCCCTCCACCCGGAAGATGATGCGCAGCCCACAGCCCGAAAGGGTGACATACGCCAGCAGCCAATAGGGGTCATCGGCGAGCCGCTCCACCATCTTCGCCACCTCCGCTTCGTTCCGCTTGTCGATGTCCACCAAGGAGTAGCCGGTGAACGTCACCATACTCTTGTACGAGCGGCCTCCATCGAACACGGCGGCGGGTGTGAACGCCGGACAGGCGCCGCGTTTCAGCTTGTCGGCATCTTCGGCGAAGCCTATCGAGCGGAAGTAGCGATACTTCGCGGTGGTTTCTTTCAGCGAGGCATCGGTGGTGACCATGCGGTAAGCATCCGCCAGCGTGATGCGTTCCGAAGAATTGTTGGTGGTCAGCCGCCGGAAAAGAGAAAAAGCAGGTTCTTGTTTTTTCGTTTTCATTTTCTTTCAATCATTGGTTAATGGATTTCATTTTTCGTTATTTTGCTGTCGACAACGCTGCGAAGCTACCGCGGAGAATCCGAAGCACCAAATTTCGAGTACCGGCAAGCGGGTACTAAATGACGTTATTTTTAACGTATTTAACTTCCTTTAAGAATAAAAACGAATGGTTTGCGGAAAAAGAAAGGGGATGCCGGCGAACTAAATCCGGGCAAATTCGTTCAACCACAATCTCCAAATTTGCGGGGAATCGGGGATTTTACCCTTTTAAATTTGCGGGAAATCGGGAAATGCTTTATTTTTTCATTTAAAACAGCATTTGATAGGATGGGAAAAAGAGTCTTTAAAAGAAAAAATAAACGATAAGATTCTTCAGTGGAAGCAAGAATCTAACGGATATTGTAGAAATTAAATCCGTCAATATAAACAATAAAAAAAATAGATTCCGGTGCCTTTTTTAAGTTGGGTCACACCCAAGCGAAGAAACGATTTCCCCACTCGTTTACCGTGGATAAAAAATGACATTCAAACAGACAGAAGAGACGTTAAATGAGGGTATTACCCTGTTTTATCAGAGAACGTAATTTGTTCCGTTTCTTAATAAGAAAGAGAACTTTTTGATGCAAAGTTACATAACTTTTTGAATATCAGAACACTTTTTTTATCTTTTTTTTAGGGCTTGTACCAAAAACTGCACAAAAGCCTTTCAAAATGCCTATTTTACGTTTTTCTAAATCACTGATATTCAAAATTATAAAACTTTTGTTCTCTTTCTTATTAAGAAACGGAACAAAAATCGATAATCCACAAGAGGTAAAATCGAGGTAAAAAATG
Source organism: uncultured Phocaeicola sp. (assembly GCA_964469845.1). GTDB lineage: Bacteria > Bacteroidota > Bacteroidia > Bacteroidales > Bacteroidaceae > Phocaeicola. Next base: position 14,601 of record CAYXZF010000053.1, on the reverse strand, counting down.
AATATAAACTGAGGATATAACTTAAACGTAATGAGAACAATGAATCGTGTAATTTTAGTTTTCGCCATTCTTCTCTCAGGCTCGTTGCAACCGTTGCTTGCGCAGAAGGTGGCTGTCAAGACCAATTTGCTGTCTGATGCTTTTTTCAATCCCAACTTGGGGTTGGAGTTCGGCTTGTCCCCCAAGTGGACGCTGGATGTCACGGGCGAGTTCAACGCATGGACCCTCTCGCATCAGCGCAATTGGAAGCACTGGGCGGTGCAACCCGAAGCCCGTTACTGGTTTTGCGACCGCTTTGCCGGTTCTTTTTTAGGCATCCACGCGCATGGCGGCCAGTACAATCTGGGCGGCTTTGACGGCAAGTACCACCTGTTGGGTACGGACGCCCGCAAGCTGAAGAACTACCGCTACCAAGGCTGGTTTGCGGGCGCAGGCGTGGCCTACGGCTATGCGTGGATATTGGATCGCCACTGGAACTTGGAAGCCGAACTGGGCATCGGCTATTCCTACACCCGCTACGACCGCTTCCGCTGCGCCGGCTGCGGCAAGAAGGTGGAGACAGACCAAACCCATCACTACTTCGGCCCCACCAAGGCGGCTGTCAATCTGGTTTATGTATTCTAATAAAAAGTATGCCGAATGAAAACGATGTCATCTATCCTCATAGGTATCACCCTCATGGGTGGAGGAATGTCTGCCGCAGCGCAGACCTCGTCCGCCGTACAGCCCCGCACCATCGTGGAGGGCGTGACGGCAGATAAGCTGAAAATGGAACAAAACGGCGATTATCTGGCGGTGGACATGTCGCTCGGACTGTCCGGCTTGCAGGTGGACGCCAACCGTGCCGTGCTGCTCACCCCGCGGTTGGTACACGGCAGCGACTCCACCGACCTTGCCCCCGTGGGCGTGTACGGCCGACGCCGCTACTACTTTTACGTTCGCAACGGCGAAAATCTGCTGACCGGCGGCAACGGACAGACCTACAAGGCTTCGCAAGCCCCCGACACGGTGAACTATCACGCCCTGATTCCCTACGCCGAATGGATGAACGGAGCCGTGCTGTCGCTTCACCGCGAGGACTACGGCTGCTGCCAGACGCTGCTGGCGGAACAGACGGGCACACTGGGCCGACACTTCGCCGAACGCGCGTTCTTCCCCGAACTGGTGTACGTGCGTCCGCAGGGCGAAGCGGTGAAGACCCGCGCATTAGAGGGAAGCGCGTTCATCGACTTCCCCGTGAACCGCACGGAAATCCGTCCGGACTATCGCCGAAACGCCGTCGAACTGGGCAGGATACAAGCCACCCTTGACTCGGTGTACAACGACCGCGACATCACCATCACCTCCGTGTGGCTGAAAGGATACGCCTCCCCCGAAAGTCCGTATGCGAACAACCGCCGGCTCGCCATCGGCCGTACCGAAGCGCTGAAGGCATACATCGCCCGGATGTACCGCTTTGCCGACGGGGTGATAAGCACCGCCCACGAACCGGAGGACTGGGAAGGACTGCGACGCTTTGTAGACCGCTCGCAACTGGAGCACCGCATGGAGATTCTGGCACTGATAGACGGCGACTTGGAGCCGGACGCCAAAGAGGCCGCCATCAAGCGCGCCTATCCGGAGGAATACCGCCACCTGTTGCAACACAGTTATCCGGCACTGCGCCACACCGACTATCGCATAGCCTACACCATCCGTACCTACACCGATGTGGAGGAAATCAAGCGTGTGCTGCGCGAACGTCCGCAAAAGCTGGGGCTGAACGAGTTCTACCTTGCGGCAGCCGACTACGAGCCGGGCACGGACGAGTTTACGGAAGTGTTTGAAACGGCGGTGCGTATGTTCCCCGAAGACGAGACCGCCAACCTGAACGCCGCCAACGCCGCCATGCGACGCAACGACCTGAAAGGAGCCGAACGCTACCTGACCCATGCGGGCGAGGGAGCCGAAGCCGTCTACGCACGGGCAGCACTCGCCATCCGCCGCAAGGAATACCCCGAAGCGCGCCGCCTGCTGAACGAAGCCCGGAAAATGGGACTGAAACAGGCGGAGATCACGCTGCAAGAACTGGACGAAAGAATACAGGGAAAACAATTTATCAACAATCAAAAATAATAAAAACATTTAAATTTGTGGATTATGAAACTGAAGAAGTATTTTTTTGGAATGTTTGCATGTGCCGCATTGTGCGCATGTTCCAATGACGATTCGGATCTGAGTAACGACAAGCCGAATGTGTTTACCGGAGACGAAGCCTACATCAATGTCCGGTTGATGGACGCAGGAAACGCGATGGGAAGAGCAATCACAGGTAACTTTGAATATGGTACGGCAGATGAACATACTGTAAAATCCGCTCATTTTTATTTCTATGACCAAAACGGGAACTTTAAGATAGAAGGAAGTGCTTGGAACGGTGGAACTGCAAGTAGCGGTAATAATGCCACCAATATAGAGTTTAAAAGTAATACGGTAGTCGTTCTTGAAGGCTTAACCCAAGGTGATGACTATCCCAAATACATGGTTACAGTACTGAACAAACCGGAAAATTTCCAACCTGCAGAAAAAAGTACTTTGAAAGATATGGAAGCAATGCTCGCGCACGCAAGTGAAGTGGGAATCACCAAACAATCAAATGAAAAGACTTATTTTGTAATGAGTACTTCCAGCTATAAACAGGATAATAATACTTTGCCGACCTACTTTACAACAAGTCTAGAAAATAAGAATTTTAAAAAAGAAGCAAAGACAGCTGAAGAAACTACCGATGACAGAGTAGAGGTGTATGTAGAACGTTTGGCTGCAAAAGTGAGCATGAAAGTTGGCAGTGGCGAAGGTTTAACATCCGAAACAATCAATGGAAAGACCTACTATAAAGTATCGGCGTCAGTTGCCGGTGAAGGGAATGATGCAGATGTAGACAATACTTCCGGTAATCAATCCGCAAAAGAAGACCTTTACGTAGACTTGATTGGCTGGAAACTGAATGCCACAGCTAAGCAATCCAACATAATGAAAAATCTAGACTCGAATTGGGCAGATAAATTTGGAACAGACTTTACATGGAATGACGCAACCAATTACCGCAGTTATTGGGGAAAGTCTTTCAATTACAATTATAGTAACTATACTTACCCAAGTAGTTATTCCGATTACAATCAAGAAAGCAACAATGCTTTGGACTATTTCAATTTGCCGGAGAATGATGAAAAGTTAAATCAATTGACAAACGGTGTGGCTTATTGTGCAGAGAACACGAATACAAGTGCGATTGTAAGTAGTAATTTCCCATCAGCTGTAACAAGTATTCTTTTGAAAGCCAAAGTATGCGATAAAGACGGTAACGGACTGGACTTGGTGCGTTATGGAGGTATGCTCTATAACGAAAGCGCTTTCCTGAATCGGATTCTTACCAAGCTAAAGGATTCAGAAAAACTTAACGTATGGTATAAGACAACAGAAAGTAAGTATTCACAGATTACTGCCGATTATGTAAAATTGGATAACGTCAGTGATGGAAAAGTGACAATCGTTGTAAATGATAGCAAAGTAACTAAAAATGAAAATGAAGAATCCGATAAAATTAACTTGTATAAGAAAGAAGATGACGATAGCTATACTGTATTAGACGATTTTTCAAATTTTGAAAAAGATTTGAAAACTGAATCCGATGGTGCCAATGGTTATAAAGGCGGTTTGATGTACTACAACATCCCTATTGAGCATCTGAATAATGCAGCCATCACAACCGATGAAAGCGGAAAGAAAACCATCCCCGAAGCCAAATACGGTGTTGTCCGCAATCATCATTATGTAGTAACCATCAACAAATTGGAAAAATTAGGTAAGGGTATCTTCGACCCGAACGAAACAATTATTCCTAATGATGAAGACAAGGATACTTACTATGTAGATGCCAACATCAACATCCTTTCATGGATACTGGTGAACCAGGACGTAGACCTTTAACATCCATATCCCGACGGAGGAGGGAAGCGGACACCGCAAGTCCGCCCCCCTCTCCTTCCGCCGACAACCATTCGTTGCGTTTTCGCAATCGGTGAAATAATAGTGTGAGAATATAAAAACAAAGAAGACAAGATGAGAATACTGCCTCATGTAATAAAGTGTGGAAAGCTGCTGGCGGTTTCCGCCTGCATTCTGGCACTGCACGCTTGCAACGGCGTGATTTACGACGGAGAAGGAGACTGCTCGGTGAACTATCGGGTGCGGTTCCGCTATGACTACAACATGAAGTTTGCCGACGCCTTTGCCCGCGAAGTAAACTCCGTAACGCTCTACCTGCTGGACAACAACGGAAAGGTGGTGTGGCAACGTACCGAACAGGGAGACCGACTCGCCTCCCCCGACTATGCCATGACCGTGGACAACGTGCCCACCGACGAATACAGCCTGCTGGCATGGTGCGGAACCACCGACAAGGAGTCGTTCAGCATCCCCCAAACGGACATCGGCACAGACCTGACGTGTACGCTCCGCCGCAACCACACCGCCGACGGCGAAGCCTTTGTAAACCAAGACCTCGACCGGCTGTTCCACGGATGGTTGCCGCTGCAATGCTTCTGCGAAACCGAAGGAGACTACACCTACACCGTGCCCTTGGTGAAAAACACCAACCATGTGCAGGTGGTGCTGCAACACCTGTCGGGCGAACCGATGGACAAGGACCGGTTTGAGTTCAGCATCCGCGACAACAACGGAAGCATGGACTGGGACAACCGCCTGATGCCCGATGAACCCGTGACCTATTACGCCTGGCACACCGCCGCCGGCGAAGCAGGCATGGCCGCCCCCGCATCGAAAGCCGCATTCAGCGCCGTCATCGCCGAACTGACCGTGCCCCGCTTGGTGAAAGGACAAGACCCGCGCCTCACCGTCACCGACCGCGAATCGGGCAAAACGGTCTTCTCCATCCCCCTCATCGACTATGCCCTGCTGGTGAAAGGCTTCTACAACCGCGACATGGACGACCAAGAGTATCTGGACCGTCAAGACGAATACGACATGATATTCTTCCTCGACGAACGCGACCGCTGGCTGGATTCGTACATCTACATCAATTCGTGGAAAGTGGTGTTGCAAGACACCGGATTATAAAAAAGGAGGAAGTATGCGCAAAGTGATTCGAACTGTCATGGCCGCAATCGGACTGTCTGCCTGCCTCATCGTGCTTGCGGCATGCAGCCGGGAAGGAGAGTTGTCCGAAGCATCGAGCGGCGAACTGATGCTCCGCGTCGGGCTGAGCCTGTCTGCCCGCTCTTCCGAATTGGTCAGCGAAGAATATGAAAACAAGATAGATGTAGCCAAGAACGATTATCGGATTTATTTCTTCGACACCAAGGGCAAGTTTATCGCCGAGTTTACTCCGGATGATTTTACTCAAGCCTCCGATAAAAGCCACGAATATAGCGTAACAGGCAAAGCTCCCGCCGGCTTGGCTACATATACTGATTTCAAGATGGTGGTGCTTGCCAATTGGGGCGAAGCTGCCTATCCTGAAAGCTTGAACAAAGAAACAACCATTGAAAAGATTTGTACCGCTGATAAGGCTACGTTTGACTTCTTTTCTCCCGAAGAGTTGAAAAACGGAAACAAGTTGATTCCGTTCTATGGCGTGCGCCAATATACGGGAGTGGAATTTAAGCCCAATGAGTTTGTGAATTTAGAGAAACCGGTGGAATTACTGCGGGCGGTGGCAAAGGTGGAGGTAAAATCCGTATCAAAAGACTGGGTAATAGAAAGTGTTCAGATGTCACATTATAATAAAAAAGGTTATTGTGCCCCGAAGGATGTCACTGATGATACGATTCAACCTAATATACTGACTTCGAGAGAGCAAGAACTAAATTTTTCTTTCCAACAAAACGAAAATACTTTTTTTATCTATGTTCCGGAATATAAAAACGTATCAAATGGTGTCAAAACAGAAAATGCAGCCGAAATACAAATAAACTTTCAAAATATAGAAGGAAACTACACCGTGGAATTTAAGTATTATAACAACCCACCGTCCGATAGTAAATTGGGAACTGCATTCAATATTTTGCGCAATAACCTATATCGTTTTAATGTGAACAAGAAAAAAAATTCTGTTGAGGTGGATGTGTATCCCTACACTCAATATGAAATGGAACCGGGTTTTGGACAAATAAAAACAAAAGAATAATGAATGCCGTATATAAAGTGTTACTGTTTATCGTTTCTCTCTATTTAACTGCCTGTATCAATGAGGAGTTTTCGGAAACGGAAGTGAATGGAAATGGAATAAGTCACGTATCATTTGATATGACCTATCGACCTATGGATGATGCTATGAAAAAATCCAGAGCAACTGCCGGTGATGCCATTCGTGACATTAATGACATATTCGTTGTGTGGTATAATACAGAGGGAAAAAAATCCGGAAGTCAATACTTCGACAAAGAACAACTGACGATTACCGATAAAGCCCATTCGAGAGGAAATATGGACACCCAAGAGACGAGTACAAAAAATGCAAAATTTGAATGTCATATTCCGTATGGAGAATACCGTATATATACCGCAGTCAATATGGGAGATTTATCGGAAAAAGAATGCATAACAACGGAAGACGGATTCAAAAAGATGTCCATAGATTGGAATAGCGAAGATATCGCAAAAAATAATCAGATGTCCGGGTATTTTACGACATCGTCTGAACCGATTTCGGTATCAGATAAAACACCATCGGTTTCGATAAACAGCGGCAATACCCAACTCCACGCATGGGTACGCAGACTGGCATCTAAAGTAACCGTAGGCTTTGACGCTACGGAACTATATGACAATATCTACATTTATATCAAATCCGTACAACTTAAAGATATTCCAAAGGCTTGCACGCTGGTGGATGATAATAAGCCTGACAATGAAGAAGAATTAATTACAGAAGGAGAAACCTTGATATATGGAGAAAAACAAGGCGATGAAGACGGGTTGCAAATAACTCGCGGATTCACCTCTGAAGCTTCGAAGGTTCATGCCAACAACGCCGCTTCTCTCTTTTTTTATGAAAATATGCAAGGAGAGGATGATAAAAAACATCAATATAATAATTTTGAAAACAAGGACAATAAACCTTATGGCACTTATCTTGAGGTAAAGGCTTTTTATAAAAACCGTACGAATGACAATACATCTCATGGAAATATCATTTATCGTTTTATGCTTGGCAAAAATGCGACTGATGATTTCAACGCCGAACGAAACGGGCACTACAAAGTGACATTAAAGTTTAATTATCATGCAAATGACCCGGATTGGCATATCGTGTACGAACCGGAGCAACCGGAACTGGATATTCCGGATCCCGTGTATATCACTTATCTTCCTAATGAACATGTTGATATTCCGGTAATTGTAAGAGGTGGCAACAATGATACAAAAGTAACAGCAGAAATTATAGATAGTCATTGGTATCCTGATTATACAAACGGACAGGAGAGACATAAATATATGAGTTCATTTAATGAAACATATAATGGAATACTTTCAATGGCATCCAATAGTAATAATTTAGAAAATAAGGTTCAGAGAGAAGACGATTTCGACAAAAATAAATCAAGACAATTTTCTCCTTATAAGGTTGAGAGTGACAGAAACATATATAACGTACCTGTTTATACAAGAGGTATCAATTTAGGCAATTCCTTGTCCGGTTATAATTATTATCCACATCGGACACGTACAGGCAAAATTAAATTTACCGCAACAATAAACAATGAGACAGTTACAAAAGAGGTAAGAGTTGTTCAAGTAAAACGTGTAGTAAATCCTACCGGTTTATGGAGAGAAGCAGCGAGTACAAAACCATTTGAATTTTGCCTGATGGAACTTAACGAAGACGATAATAACGAATATGGTGCACGCGACATAAACTTTCAGCCCACCGTATCGGATGGTCCGTGGACGGCATCTATCGTGGAAGGTAATGACTGGATTCAAATCAAGTCGAAAGACAATGAGAAGTGGGGAACAAACAATGTAACAGGTAATACCGCCAGTGAAGTTAGATTTGATGTTCGTCCGGGTTCTACATGTGATAAGGATAAAGTACGTTGTGGCGTTGTAAAAATTACCTATCACAACAACACATGTACGCACTATTTCTTTGTCAGCCAAGGCATTGGTGATGTAACGATGCACGGCATACAATGGATGAACCGTAATTTACAGGTTGCTGACAAACCGGTTGACAATCCACTCATGGAAGGAGGAAAATTTCGTTGGGGAAATACAGAATATTCAATTAAGCCCCATGATGATTTTCGAGAAGGTTATGGATTTAACAAAGAAAGAAAAGATCTACCCCATCAAGTATATGGTTCTGAAGAGGAAATGTACTTAGAAGATATAAAGGTTGCTTCTACAACAGATGGATTTAAGGGACAGAAATTACCTGACGGATATGTACCTGCAAATGAGAGTCAATGGATAAATTTGAACAATGACGCACGCTATTATGGCGTGCTCTATGGTGAAGAATGTGAAACTACCGCAACAACTACAAACGATGCCTATACTTATCTCGACAAGAAGGATAAGAAAGGAATGCAAGGATTATTTATTTGGAGTGAAAATGATAAAAACCACCTTTTCTTTCCGATTGGCGCAAGTGGTTTTGGACATATAAAATATGATGATAAATATCAAAAAGATTGGGGTGGTGATGGAACTCCCAAATATGATGTATTAAAATATGCCCAACGCAGTTTGGAAATGCCTAAGAAAACAGCAGAAGGACTTCCTATGTATTATGATTTATGGATGCGTAAAGGAGCTATATATTGGTATAATAACAGCGATGGCAACGACTTTGCTCATGACATTAATTATTATACTTATGGCTTTTCTTCTTATGAGAAAAATCCTATAGATAATGCTAACAAAATAACAAAATCAGACGCACTCTTTATTCGATGTGTGAAAAAATAATAATCAGTAACCATAAACACCCTCACCGTATGAAAGAAGCCCTTATCCGAGAATCCAAAGACAGACTGGTCGATTTGGCCGACTTTTTGGAAGCGACCCGATTGACCTTACACTTGAAAAACATTGAGCTAATTGAAGAAAGCCGCATCGGGAAAGGAGCTTACTATCACAAACTGAAAAAAGGACTCCCCGTCAATGCAGACGCATACATACGCCTCATCCTTGTCATCGTGGGGAAAATACGGAAACTCATCTCACTCCGGAAATTGTCCGGACGTTTTGAAATCCATTGGGCTTTCCGCCTATGGCGTGTCATAGCCGGAAAGAATCGGGCATACCCGCTGCCCGTTTATCAGTGACTTACCTAAAGAATAAGCCTAAGCGTCACTCCGTTTGAATCGTCAGTCCATCGTAAGCGAAATGTACGTGGGGAGGGAGTAATTTTTCGGCTTCGGAGTGAAGACCGACGTGGTGGCTCATGTGAATGAACCAAGCCTCGCGCGGAGTCAATCGGCGGACATTCGCCAAGGCTTCGTCTACCGTTTGGTGAGTGCGGTGCGGAAGGGGGCGAAGAGCGTTCATCACCAACACATCCAGTCCCTGCAAACGGGCATATTCCGTATCGGGCAGGGTCAGCATGTCCGTAATCCACGCAAAACGACCGATGCGATAACCCAAAATGGGAAGGCGACCGTGCATCACGCGCACCGGAAGGACTTCGACCTGACGCCCCTCGGCATTGCTCACTCTGAAAGGCGTGCCCGGCATCACCTCCTCCAGCGTGATACGGGGCACACCGGGATAGGCATTTTCGGCAAAGCAATAAGGAATGCGCTCGCGCAGGTGCTTCGCCACGTAAGCCTCGGCATAGACGGGAATGTCTCGAAAACGGCAGAACGGACGGAGGTCGTCCAGTCCGCCCACATGGTCGTAATGCTCGTGAGTGACCAGCACGGCATCGATGGGCTTGAAGTCGTTCAGCCGAAGCATCTGCTCCCGGAAATCGGGTCCGCAGTCTATCAGGATGCGCACACCGTCCACTTCCACCAAGCCCGAACAGCGCAGGCGGTTGTCGTGCGGGTCGGCACTCGTGCAGACCGGACAAGTACAGCCTATTTCGGGCACTCCGGTCGAGGTTCCGCTACCTAAGATGGTTATTTTCATCACCTGTATGTTGTTTGTTTCACGTCAAATAAAGTTCACTTCCGGCACGATTTCCACCCCGAACGTTTCAAGAACCGACCGACGAACCGCCTCGGAAAGGGCAATGACCTCGGCTCCCGTCGCTCCACCGCAATTGACCAACACCAACGCCTGACGGTCGTGTACACCGGCACGCCCCATCCGGCGACCTTTCCAGCCGCAACGGTCAATCATCCAAGCGGCGGGAATCTTGACCCGCTCCGCATCCACGTCGTAGTGGGGCAGGTCGGGCCAGTCGGCCAACAGCGTCTCGTACTTCGCGCGCGGCACGACGGGGTTCATAAAGAAGCTGCCGGCATTGCCCTGCACCTTCGGGTCGGGCAGTTTCGCCCGACGGATGTCGATGATGACACGGCGCACGTTGGCCGGTGTCAGCTCGCAGCCCCGCTTTTCCAGTTCGCCGCGCACATTGCCATAATCCAACCGGAAGACGGGACGCTTCGCCAACCGATAGTCTACGTGCGTCACGATGTATTTTCCTTTCAGCTCGCGTTTGAATACGCTCTCCCGATAGGCGTAACGGCACTCGGCGTTGCTGAAACGGCGGACAGTCCCCGTGGCCGCCTCCACCGCCTCTACCTCAACAATCAAGTCCTTGGCCTCCACCCCGTAGGCGCCGATATTCTGCACGGCGGACGCCCCCACCTCGCCGGGAATCAGCGAGAGATTCTCCGCCCCATACCAACCTTGTTCCACGGTGTAGGCCACGAAGTCGTCCCACACCACACCGGCCCCTACCCTCACCCGGACGGAGTGATCGGTTTCCGCCACCACTTCGCAGCCGAGGATGGCGGAGTGAAGAACGAGGCCGGGAAAATCGGCGGTAAAGAGGAGGTTGCTTCCGCCCCCGACAGCCAGCCAAGGGGAAGCGGACAGGTCATGCTCGCGGAGGACGGCCTTCAATTCGTCCACCGAAGCGTATTCCACCCAGCAGGATGCCTTGACATCCATGCCGAAGGTGTTGTGAGGGAGCAGGGAATAATCTTTCCGTATATTCATAGTCAGCGGTTTAGTCACTCAAGTCTTCAAATTTGGTCAGCCGCCATTCGCCGTTGCGACAGCGGAAGTAGAGGGTGTTGTTGAATCCGTTGCCGAAGCCTTTCAACTCGATGATGCGCATCCGCGAGTCGGCTTCAAGCTTCTGGCCGTAGCTCACGTTGGTCAGGAACTCGGCGGGCAAAGCGGGTTTAAAGGCGAACCATTGTCCGTCTTCCAACGTGGTTTCCATCACCCGGAACTCATCGTCGGGATCGGCCGTCACGAAGCGGACAGGTTTGGCCAGGCGTTCGGCCTGAAACGCCGAGTCGTTGGCAAAGCGTTCGTAAAACTCGTAGAAGTTTTCGTGCGGCGTCTCCGTCGCGGGCATGGCGGCATCGTCTATCGCCTCCAGCATCCACCGGCCCTTGATTCGCTCGAAGTAATAACGCTTCATGCGCTTCGACCGCAAGTAAATCCACTCTACCCGGACACTGGTGGACAGGGTGTCTTTCTCCCTCTCCATGTCGTCCGGTTCATCGAACAACACGGAATAGGTTTCCAATTCGCTGAACAGCGGCCGGTACTCCCACCGGTCTTTCTCCACCGAATCCTTGCGCAGGTCGGTATAGCAGGCCAAGGGGAAGACGATGCGCGAAAGCTGCATCTTCTCGTCCAACGAAAAGTTGTAGAAGAAATCGGCGAAACTCTCGTCCATCGTTTCGGGCAGCACCGGCTCTTCCTCCGGTTCCTCCACCCGCACACTGTCGGCCACCGGCTCCGGCAAACTCGCCGCGTCGGGCCGCACCTCTCCCGCATCGGTCTTCTTTCCGCCCGCGCAGGATGCCAACCAGCACAAGCATCCAATTGCAATAATCAGTTTCTTCATTCCTCGATTCAGAATATTTCCGTGCAAAAATAGGCATCTTTTTTCATTTTTCGGCAAAACATTCCGTTTTATTCGCTAACTTTGCCGACAATAAAAAATATAACGGAAATATGTTAGCTAAAATAGAACAACTGCTTCAAGAAATCGAAGGTCTGCAGGCCGCCAACGCCGAGGAGTTGGAAGCTCTGCGAATCAAGTATTTAAGCAAGAAAGGAGTCATCAACGAACTGATGGCCGACTTCCGCAACGTGCCCGCCGAACAGAAAAAGGAAGTGGGCATGAAAGTGAACGAACTGAAAAACAAGGCGCAAGAAAAGATAAACGCCCTAAAGGAAACGTTCGCCACTCAGGACAACGGCGCCGCCGAACTGGACCTGACCCGCACCGCCTACCCCATCGGACTGGGCACACGCCATCCGCTGAACATCGTGAAGAACGAAATCATCGACATCTTCCACCGACTGGGCTTCAGCATCGCCGACGGTCCGGAAATAGAAGACGACTGGCACGTATTCTCGTCCATGAACTTCGCCGAAGACCATCCGGCACGCGACATGCAGGACACTTTCTTCGTGGAAGCCAACACGGACGACGTAAAGAAAAACGTGATTCTGCGCACACACACCTCCTCCGTACAGAGCCGCGTGATGGAAAACACCCAACCGCCCATCCGCATCATCTGCCCGGGACGCGTGTATCGCAACGAAGCCATCAGCTACCGCGCCCACGCCTTCTTCCATCAAGTGGAAGCCCTGTACGTGGACAAGAACGTATCGTTTACCGACCTGAAGCAGGTGTTGCTGCTCTTCGCCAAGGAAATGTTCGGCGAACAGACCCAAATCCGCCTGCGTCCGTCGTACTTCCCCTTCACCGAGCCGAGCGCCGAAATGGACATCAGCTGCAACATCTGCGGCGGCAAAGGCTGTCCGTTCTGCAAGGGAACCGGCTGGGTGGAAATCTTGGGATGCGGCATGGTGGACCCGAACGTGCTTGAGCTGAACGGAATCGACAGCAAGGTGTACTCCGGCTACGCCCTCGGCATGGGTATCGAACGCATCACGAACCTGAAATATCGGGTGAACGACCTCCGTTTGTTCTCCGAGAACGACACCCGCTTCTTGAAAGAATTCGAAGCAGCCAACTAACCTTCTCCTCCCCCCTTTCGACGGGCATCCGCAAGGAGGACGGGAACAATCTCATACAGAAACACAAAGGCACAAGGAATTGTGTCCGTGTGTTTCTGTTTTTTTATTTCGGAAATGAAAAAAAACGATAAGAAACCAATGAAAGACAAACTGCTTACCACCGACTATCTGCTCATCATCGCCGCCAACTTCCTGCAATTCTTCGGATTCTGGCTGCTGATGCCGGTTCTCCCGTTCTATCTGGAAGAGGTATTCGGAGCCGACAAGACCAGCATCGGAGCCATTTTGTCGTGCTACACCGTGGCGGCCCTCTGCTTCCGCCCGTTCTCCGGCTACCTGCTCGACACATTCGCCCGCAAACCGCTCTACCTCATCGCCTACTTCACTTTCACCGCCATCTTCGGCGGCTATCTGCTGGCAGGCACACTGACCCTGTTCATCTTTCTCCGCGTGATTCACGGACTGTCGTTCGGCATGGTGACGGTGAGCGGAAACACCATCGTGATAGACATCATGCCCTCCTCCCGACGCGGCGAAGGACTGGGCTACTACGGACTGGCCAACAACATCGCCATGTCCATCGGCCCCATGACGGGACTGTTCCTCCACGAAGCGGGAGTGGACTACCCGGTCATCTTCATCAGTTCGCTGACGGCATGCAGCATCGGTCTGGTCTGCGCCCGCATGGTGAGGACGCCCGCCAAAGCCCCCGTCCGTCGCGAGCCCTTGTCGCTGGACCGCTTCATCCTGCTGAAAGGCATTCCCGCCGGCATCAGCCTGCTGCTGCTCTCCATCTCCTACGGCATGACGACCAACTACGTGGCAATGTACGCCAAGCAAATCGGCATCACGGCTTCCACCGGTTTCTTCTTCACGCTCATGGCCATAGGCATGGCGGTGTCGCGGCTGTTCTCGGGGCGGCTGGTGGACCAAGGAAAGATTACGCAAGTCATCGAAGCGGGAATTTATCTGGTGTGCTTCTGCTTTTTCGGACTGAGCGCCTGCGGCTGGCTCGTGTCGTGGAGCCTCGGAGCCGCCACCGTCTGTTTCTTCACCGTCGCCCTGCTGTCCGGCATCGGCTTCGGCACCATGTTTCCGGCCTATAACACGCTGTTTGTCAATCTGGCGCCCAACAACCAACGAGGCACAGCCACCGGAACCTACCTCACTTCGTGGGACATGGGCATCGGCATCGGAATGCTGACGGGAGGATACATCGCCGAAGTATCGACGTTCAAGTTCGCCTACCTGTTCGGAGCGATGCTGACCATCGTATCGCTGTTCTACTTCCACCGCCGCGTCACTCCCCACTTCCGGAAGCACCGGTTGCGGTAAGGCAGGCCGGGGATTTCAGATTTCAGTTGGTTCTTTGAATCGTCACACCCATTGAAAATGGAGTATTATATATATTAT